>DMFR01000318.1:0-260 GCA_003450125.1 Prolixibacteraceae bacterium
ATACATTCAAATGTACATTACTTTTTTGATTATTTATTTATATTAAGCATATTTATTTTGATTCTTTTGGGTTTGGTTGTATGAGAGGTAGAGTTGACTTTAGCCAACGGAGGAGATTAAATTACTCAGATAAAAATACTATTTCAAGCCCTATATGTTGTTTATATTCACTAAATTAGTGAATGCAATTCAAACAAGCAACCCATGTCAAAGGTCAAAATATGGCTTCATTGCGTATGGAGCATCAAAAACGGCGAGTG
>DMFR01000318.1:398-3896 GCA_003450125.1 Prolixibacteraceae bacterium
GTGTATCATCCCCTTGTCTTTTCGTCCGGCTTTGCTAAAACATTTCAGGGATGATGCTGCTGAAAAAAAGATTGAACTGGAAACCATCAATGCACGTGAAGATCATGTTCATGCATTGGTCAATATGGGCAAACAACAAAATTTGTCCACGCTCATGCAATACCTGAAAGGCGAAAGTGCCTTCTGGATTAACCAACAGAAAATATTACCCTATCATTTCTCGTGGCAGGATGATTACATTGCAGTTTCCATCAGTCATTCCCAAATTGACCGGATCAGGGAATACATTAAACACCAGGACGAACATCATCAGAACATGAGTTGGGAAGAAGAGGTAGAACTGTTCATCAAAAAATATGATTTTGAAAAAATCAATGATTAAAGCCCGGCGCTAAAATCGAGGGTTCGATCTAGGCGAAGGCATGAATTCTTTAATTTTCATGGATAGGCAACATAAAATTGAACTTACTGCCTTTTCCTAATTCACTTTCTACCCAGATTTTTCCTCCATGTTTTTCAATAAACTCTTTACAGAAGAGCAATCCGAATCCTGTTCCCTTTTCAGCTGCCGTACCATTGGTGGAATGCATTTGTGTAAAATTAAATAGAGAGCTTATTTTTTCTGGTGGTATTCCAACACCATTATCAGCAACCGAAATAGTAATGCTTGTTTGTGTTTTTCCAGCTGTAATATCAATTTGTCCACCATTATTGGTAAACTTTATCGCATTTGAAACCAAGTTCCGCAAGACTGATTTTAACATGTCAATATCAGCAAAAACAATTGTCCCTTCTGGTACAGAATGATGTATGGTGATATTTTTTGTTTTGGCTTTGGAGGTAAGAATTTCAACAGTATCTACACAAATAGTTGTAAAATTCAAATTTTGTGGTTCGTAAGGAAGTTTGCCTGATTGCGACTTGGTCCAATTTATTAAATCTTCCAGTAAATTAAAGGTGGCTTCTGCCGATTGATTCACGATATTAATCTGTTTTTCAATTTCATCAATCGGATAAATGCGAACATTTTCCACCAATAAATTTAAAAATCCCAATATCGAACTAAAAGGACTTCTTAAATCGTGTGCAAGGATGGTGATAAAACGATCTTTGTCTGCGTTTAACCCAAGTAAGCGATTAAGTTCTACGTTCTTAGTAATTAACTCAGCAGCCCGTTTTTCTTTTTCTTTATTTTGAAAGGCCAATTCTTTGTTGGCAATGATTAACTCATCAGCCCGTTTCTCCTTTTCATCGTTCTGGAAGGCGAGTTCCTTGTTAGCCATAATTACTTCATCTGCGCGTTTTTCTTTCTCTCGGTTTTGAAAGGCGAGTTCTTTATTGGCAACGATTAATTCAGCTGCACGTTTTTCCTTCTCCCCGTTTTGAAAGAGAAGTTCTTTATTGGCAACAATTAATTCATCGGCTCGTTTTTCTTTCTCCTGGTTTTGAAAGGCGAGTTCCTTATTGGCCATGTTTAATTCATCTGAACGTTTTTCCTTTTCCCTATTTTGAAAGGCAAGTTCTTTATTTGCTATGATTAATTCTGCTGCCCGTTTCTCTTTTTCATCGTTTTGAAAGGCGAGTTCCTTGTTAGCCAGTATTAATTCATTTGCCCGGTTTTCCTTTTCCTGGTTTTGAAAGGCCAGTTCTTTGTTCGCCATCATTAACTCATAACTCCTTTTTTCTTTTTCATCATTCTGGAAGGCGAGTTCCTTGTTAGCCATAATTACTTCATCTGCGCGTTTTTCTTTCTCTCGGTTTTGAAAGGCAAGTTCCTTGTTCGCAATGATTAATTCATCGGATCTTTTTTCTTTCTCCTGGTTTTGAAAGGCAAGTTCCTTGTTGGCCAATATTAACTCATCTGCCCGTCTTTCCTTTTCTCTGTTTTGATAGTCGAGTTCTTTGTTGGCAATGATTAATTCATCGGCTCGTTTACCTTTTTCTTTGTTTTGATAGGTCAGTTCTCTATCTGCAATGATTAATTCGTCGGCTCTCTTTTCTTTCTCCTCCTCCTGAAAGGCAAGTTCTTTGTCTGCGATGAATAACTCATCGGCTCTTTTTTCTTTCTCCTGGTCTTGAAAATCAGCATTCAAACGTATTATCTGATTTTGCTTTTTGAGTTCAACAATCTGATTTTCTAATTCTTCGTATGTAGATTTGTATTTTATCATTGAAGTGTCTTTTTTAAATTGGCCTAACATCTTCCTCAACTTCTGTTGGAAAATTTGATTTCTGATATCTTTTATTAGTGTGAACGAAAATTAAATGAAAAGGTTTAGTGACCAAAATGCAGCAATTGCCTGTTATCGGGATGGACAGCCGCTTATTAAGTATTTACCATTAAATTATTGACTATTACTATTTGGCAGATCACAGATAATTAGTCTATTGCAAGCAAATGAATGCGACAATATATCTGTCTTATCACTTACTTAGTTTCTGTCAACTAAACATTTGTCCGGAGTGGTAATTAATTGACTAAGGAAAGAATATGCAATTGATAGGGAATAAAAAAAATCCCGATACAATTGTACCGGGATCCCCACTAACCAAACTAAACCTACAACTAAACCTAAAAACATTTCTCATCCACCTTTCAATATTTTAATCTTTGATGCTATTCATATGCAATGAAGAGTAACGGTGAAAAGAGACATTCATTCGAGCAGTTTTTAAAGGCTAATTCAGCAATTATATCAGTTCTTATTTAACGAATTCGAATTCAACCCTACGGTTCAGTGCACGACCTGCATCGGTGTCATTGTTGGCATCTGGATTGGCTTCCCCCTTAGGTTCCGACTTAGAAATCCGGTTTGCTTTTACTCCACTTGAAATCATGGTGTTCATAACCGTATTGATTCGTCTTTTCGAAAGTGCCAGATTGTATTCTTCCGTTCCTTTGCTGTCAGTATAGCCAATGAGGTTAACCTTCAGTGCTTTGTTTTCTTTTAGCAAGGCTACTACATGGGTGATCTTTGATTTTTCACCAGTCTTATAGGCTGATTTGTCGTAATCAAAATACACAGGTTCAACTACGGGTATTGATGAATCTTTTACAGGAGCAACAGCTTCTTCTACAGGGCAGCCATTGTTGTCCTTTGTTCCGGCCACTGTTGGACATTTGTCTATGGCATCAGGGACGCCGTCTTTATCTGTATCCACTGGACAGCCTGAAGCATCTACTTTGTATCCTTTAGGGGTGTCAGCACATTTGTCATCCTTGTCGGCAACGCCGTCACCATCACTGTCTGGACAGCCTTTCAGGCTTACCGGACCGGCTTGATCAGGACAAGCATCATCCTTGTCGGCAACGCCGTCTTTATCCTTGTCAGGACAACCTTTCAAGGAAGTTAACCCGGCAACCGTTGGACAATCATCCTGGTAATCTGGAACCCCGTCACCGTCGCTGTCCACCGGACAGCCTTTGGCATCTACAGCAACACCTGCGGGAGTATCGGGGCATTTGTCTTTTTTATCCGAAACACCATCCATGTCTGA
>DMFR01000093.1 GCA_003450125.1 Prolixibacteraceae bacterium
TTGGTTTTTAACCCCCAACAATCTGAGCATTTTCTCGCCATATCGCCTTCCCAAAACTTCCAATGGAATTAATAAATGAATTTCCATTCATCAAACAAAAAATCCTCTCCATTAAATACAAAATAGATATTCCCTACTCCCTTATCTATTTTCAGTGCTATTTTCTTTGAGAGCGTAGTCCAATTGCTCCCATCACATATAAGGGAAACAAGAGCTGGACCTTTAAGATTATTTACATAAACATCTATTTTACCTTTTCCTTTCACCCTGGCTTCGAATTTAGCAGGAATCTGTTTGCTAAAATCGGCTCCCCGGACCATGAGACATTGTTTATCTGCTTTTCCTTTGGCAACCATATTGCCCGCATTACCAACAGCTTCGAACTGGACTTGCCCCGAAGTGCCTGCAGTGGTTTCTGCTTGCTGAAGAACGAATGGATTTAATGGGTTAAGTTGTGACGGACCTTTAAAAGTTGCTTCGCCCATGCGGATATTCACATTCTCTTCATCCACCTGCATTTCTTCGATACCCACATTACGAAAACCACCCTTAGTGCCAAAATAATCCTGTAAATACATGGCATGGTAAGAAATATAATATTTTCCTTTAAACTTGAACAGGTGAGTGTGATTGTTTGTATAAGGCCCAATATTATATTCACCAGCATTCTTAAAGTAATTATCGCGATATTTCCAACTATCCGGACTTAAGGGTGTTTTACTCGTCATATAACACATACTGCATTGGGTTGGTTTACCAATATTGCTATAAGGCCATTCAGTACGTCCTTCCCAACTCGTATTATAGGTATAAACCCAGGTTCCATTGATAAAGTTAAGGTCGCTTGCCTCAAAAAAATAAGGAGCGGGTATCTTAGCAACATCGCTGGCCAAACTGATCATATCTGCTCCTAATTTGACAATTCTGGCATTATCTGGCATATATTTCGTTTTAGGTGATCCGCCTCCAAAAGTCAGCCAGCCTATACCTTGGTCGTCAATCACAACTCCGGGATCGAATGGAGCATCGACATCCACTCCGGGGACAGAACGGTCGACTATGTTCTTTCCTAATGGGTCACTCCACGGGCCAACGGGAGAGGTGGAAGTAAGCATGGCTGTGCCAACACCGCTATTGGAGTAATACAAATAGAAATGAGTCTTACCATCTGCTTCCAGTTTGGATGTAATGGAAGGCGCCCAGGAATTCTGACTCCATGGTGCCAGCTCGGCAGTATTTATGAGACCATGATAAGTCCAGTTGACCATATCATCGGAAGACATCATGACCAGTGTATGGATATGCTCATATGAATTTTTCCCATCCTTTCCTACATGCTCATACTGTTGATGATCATTCGTGCCATACACATAAATTCTTCCATTGTATTCTACAGCTGTTGGGTCAGCCGTAAATATAAAATCTAACAAAGGATTCGCATTATTGGTGAGAAGTTTCGGCGAAACATTTGCGAATTTTGCTGCCAGATTTTCATTAACCACTTTCGGTTTGACCTGAGCTTCTAAATCTTTTTGAAATCCCAAAAAAGAGATAGCAAAGACTGTACTTAACAATACTATTTTTCTATACATGCTTTTTTATTTTATCAAATAAACGTTGTTCTAAACTTTTAATTTATAATTGATAGGATGAATGATTTTGGAAGATCTTATTTATCGAACTTCCACCAGTTGAAATTGAACAGATCGCCTTCATTGCCTTTAAAAACAAAATACAATTCGTGAATACCCTTTAATATATTTACTTTAGTTGAAACGGTGGTCCAACTTTGTAAGCCTCCTGTGTTTTTCACCTCACAGGATCCCAATAGTTCTCCGTTGCGACTATCTACATGTATTTCGATAAAACCACCTGATGCCGATGAAACATTGGCCTGAAATATTCTTGCTCCTTTCTTAAAATCAACACTTCGTACTTTGATAAAATCACCATTACTGATTTCGGTTACATAAACTCCGGCGTTGGTGCTGCGTTCGGTTTCAATACCCTGCTCCCAGGCCATAGTTTCCGCTTCCTGGCGGATGAATGGATTTAAATGTTCAACAGGTTTTACACCTTCGGATGTTGGAGTTATCCGCGGAATGCTCCCATCTTTATTATACTGGAACTCTTCCAGACAAACGGAACGGGTAAAACCTCCGCCACCTGGCAATGCACCGTTATGATAGAATAAATACGATTTGCCTTTATAATCGATCACGCCTGGATGATTGGTAAAAGCGCCTCCCTTGTCAATTATCCGCATAATGGTATCGCGGTAAACCCAGGGTCCGGTAGGACCTGTGCTGGTTGAGTAAGCCAAATGTTCCGGAACACCTCCTGCAGCATAATGCATATAGTACAGGTTTTTGCGTTTGTAAAACCAAGGCCCTTCTTCGTATGCTGATGGTCTTTTATCAGCATCTTTATATCGTACATTAAACCCTTCTTTATTCAACGGCACTGTAACTACCTCGCCAGAGTAAGAGATCATATCCTGGTTCAACTTTACGTACATGAGATAAGGGTTCCCCCAATAGAGATATGCCTGACCATCGTCATCAATAAATACCGTGGGATCAATATCTCCGCGACCGCTGTGAACCAGTGGTTTTCCAAGTGCATCTTTAAACGGACCGGTAGGACTATCAGAAACAGCCACCCCGATCGACATTCCCATCGTTTCATGGGTCATAGGTACATACCAGTAAAACTTCCCATTCCTGGGAATGCATTGCCCGGCCCAGGCATCTTGCTTCGCCCAGCTGAACGTTTTAAGCGATAGGGGCGACCCGCGGTCTGTCCAGTTTACCATGTCGGTAGAGGTGAAACAGTGCCAGTCTTTCATCGTAAAAAAGGTTGGGTTATCTTCATCATGGCCGGTGTACAGGTAAACGGTGTCTTTGTATACCATCGGCGCTGGATCGGCTGTATAAATGGTTTGTATAATCGGGTTTTGAGCCTGCGCTCCTGCTACAGTAAAAAGAGCTGTTAGCAGTAATACTACCTTTCTGATATTCATTGTTGTTTTTTAAATGTGTGTGTGATAGGTACGAAAATCTCCGGACTAATTTTTTACCTGAGTTTGTGTTTAAAATTTATCGACAAAACAACCATAATCCTCCATATTAAGTTTATCCCAAATGATTACCCATAAGCTTCTTTACTTATAAAATCGAGCTCAGGTTAAGAGATCTTATCCTGCTATTTAACCGGCGTAAATTTGTACAGAGTCACTCCATGCACCGGAACCTTCACCGAAAGAGCCTCTTTGTCCGCATGGATTGTAGTAATATCTTTCTGACGCCAAAGATCACGCACCTTTTGCTTTCCTGAAATACCAAGCTTTTTCAGATCCTTGTAAGAGATATCAACCTTCTCCAGACCGAAATTGCAAAAGCCTGCTACACGACTGCCATCCTCAAGTTCTTTTACATAAATGCGCAGATCTCCGATAGTCTGAACACAGGTGGCCTGTTTGCCAAGAGCATCCTGATCAACAGCAATCACTTCATCGTTTGTCAATAAATTCAGGGTAAAGGCATCCAGTTTTTCCATATCGCAACCAATTAGCAGAGGCGCAGAGAAAAGGCTCCAAAGGCTGACGTGAAGATACTGCTCATCTGGTTTAAGCATGCTCGGATGCGGGCTACCCCAGCCTACTGTTCCTACAACCAGCATATCCGGATCGTTCCAGTTTCCGGGTTTAGCCCAGGCTGCAGACTGATCATGAGCTAATGCAATGCTTTTAACGTTGGACCAATTGTCCGTTATATCATTCGTTGTACGCCAGCTATTTCCACCTACCGAATCGCCCCATTTCCAAACATCCGACATTCCGTACTGACACAAGCTGAAAACAATGTCGCGGGGTTGCTGACGGATATAATCTCCCATTATTTTGTATGGTTTGACGGCGGTAGACAATTGATAACCTCCATTGTAAGATATGGAGATTACTTTGTTTGGGTCGTTATCAGGTATTCCATTTAGCACTCCTCCATAGCTGCACCAATCGTATTTCAGATAATCGAAACCCCATTTGGCATAACTTTCGGCATCTTGCCTCTCATAACCATAACTACCGGCACAGCCACCACAGGTCCAGGGACCAGGACTGGAATAAATGCCGATCTTTAAACCTAAGCCATGCACATAGTCTGTCAGGGATTTCATATCTCCAAACCTTTTATTAGGAACTATATTACCAGCTTCGTCCCGGAACTTACCTTGCTGGGAAGGATCTTTCGAATCGCGGTTATTTTGCCAGTAGTCGTCAATATTTACGTAATTCCATCCGTGATTGACAAGTCCGGTTTTCACCATTACTTCCGCAGCGCGCTTGACTTTTTCACCAGAAACTTCTTGAGCGAAACAATTCCAACTATTCCAACCCATTGGCGGGGTAAGTGCAATTTTATCACCACAGATAATGCGTAAACTTTTTTCGGCTATACCTTTCGCATTCTTTGCCTTCAATTGAATAACGTAAGTGCCGGATTTTACAAGCTTACCAGTGATAAGTCCTGTTTTTTGATCCAGCTTTAGTCCCTGAGGCAAACCGGTAACCAGAAAGGTCATTGGTCGGTCTCCGGTGGCAGGTATCCTGAACTGAAACGGCGAGCCAGGGCGGACACCGAAAACGCTTGCACTATTAATCTTCGGTTTTGCCGATGGCTTAGGGGTAAGAATGTAGGGTTCACTTGGGACAGGATAATAAGTAGCAAAAATTGCCACACCAGCCGCCTCAAATTTTGCATCGGCCCAGTCGGCATGATCGCTGCTGTTACCGTTTCCTCCGTCTGTTACCAGCAGCTCAAGTTTTTTCACACCCGAAAGTTTCACATTACATAGCCGGGCAGTATCACCGTCATGCATTACACCGCTCGACCAAAGCTTCGCTCCATCGCCGTATACAATAAACTCTACGGCAGGCTGACGCCCTTTCACCTCATCATCAATGCCAACCTGCGTGGTAAACGAATTTGCCTTACCATCGAGCTGAATAAAAAGAGAACTTTCTGCGTGTGTACCAAAGCCACGCTCAAAGGTTTTGCCTGCGATGGTCATGATGTTGTCATCAACCGTCCTGTTTTTTTTAGGTATGCCCCAGCCCTGTGTGGCTGGGCTGAGATCCAGTTGATCTAACCAAACAGTTTGTGCGGAAAGAGTACTTATGCTTACTAAGCTGAAGATAATAGCGAAGACAAGAGTAAATATGCTTTTACTTGTTGTATTCATTTTTAATTTATAATTGATAGGATGCGCTGGATCGGCTGTATAAATCGTTTGTATAATCGGGTTTTGAGCCTGCGCCCTCGCTACAGCAAAAAGAGCTGTTACCTGCAATACTTTCTTTCTGATATTCATTGTTATTCTAAATTTATGTGTGTGTGATACGTACGAAAATCTGATCACCCTTTCAGGGACTTCTGTTTTAACTGTATTCAACTGTTTTTGCTTTGTGACAAAACTGTTCTTAAAAAAAATTAATAAGTTTCCTTTTAAAGTTTATTTCATAAGGATCATCTTTCGCGTAGTTGAAGATTCTCCAACTTTTAATTGGTAGAAGTAAATTCCACCAGGTAAAAAACTACCATCAAACTTAGCTTGGTGTGTTCCTGATGGTAATTTTTTGTTTACCAATGTGGTAACTTTTTTCCCTGTTTGATCAAAAACTTCCAGAGAAACTGATGCACTTGTAGGAGTTTGAAATTGAATAGTTGTAATGGAGGTGAACGGATTGGGATAATTTGTAAGCTCCAGTTCGTTTTTCAGTTCACTTTCCACCGATGTTGGATACAGTAGTTTATCACCCGCTTCAACCATCATAAACTGAACGGACCTCCCGGGAACATTGACCGTTATGGCATTTTCAATTGGATAGGCATTTGCAGGAATGGTTTCCAGGACTTCGCGGGGTCCCCATTGTGTTCCTGTGGCACTAACTCCGTTAACCGATACATACAGCGAAAAATCACCATTGTCGGTGCCACCGGTTAAAGAGTAACTATAGTATTGATTTCCAACACCAATATTCTTCGGATCTATTTTCACAACCTGTGCTGTTTTTCCTTTGTTGACAATAACCACCCCGGTTTCGCCGGATGAAAATCTAGACGAATAAGCCAAAATATTTGTGTTGGTAGAGGTAGCAGATATCGCATGATCGCCGGTAAACTTCTGCTGAAAATAGGCATAATAGAAATCCGGACGGGCCTGCCACAACAAACTGCTATTATCTCCCTGGTAAAACATACCTTCAGTACCCGAAGCAAGCAACCACCTGGCACCCAACCCAAAGTTATTCTTTATTAATTCATTGAACAGAATGGTAGCCTGCATTCCATTGATAAACGATATGCCCATAGTTGTGTTGGCAGAGTTAGTGTTATAATTATACTCCGTCAATGCAACAGGTTTTGGAAAAGCCTTTTTACTAATTATGTCCTGCTGAATGAAGCTGATGTTCTTCTTTGGCTCAGTAGCGGCAACGGATAATAAATTATCTGCCGTAGCAGCAGTTCCGAAATAGTTGTGCATGACATAAAAATCCACCGCATCATCGATTTCCTTGAAAAAGCCTGCATTCCATGTTTTATCCACAACGTTCCAACTGGTAGTACCGTCATAATGAAGCACCTGACCCCCAATATAGATCTTGGCACCTATTTTGGCAGCAGCAGCCTTCATGGAATCGGCAATCATTTTACAATGCTGACCATACAA
>DMFR01000236.1:0-875 GCA_003450125.1 Prolixibacteraceae bacterium
CTATTTATATAAGTAAATATTTAGAAAATACCGTTACATTTGAACAAGCATATCACATAAATGGGAGCAACCCGAAAAAAGACATCGTTTTTTCTGAACATCCCCCTTTATTAAATGACAAAATCAAATTTTAATAAATGTTTCACCTAAAATCAAGTATCATGAAAAAGAAAATTACCCTTACTTCGGTTACCCGGTTTACCGAATTAAAAAGTTTAAAAAGAGTGGTTTTATTATCTGCGCTTGCATTGATTATGACCACCAATGCCACCAAGGCAACCCCGTCTACCATTATCTGGATTCCTTCAGTTGACTTCCAGACCTTCAAAACCTTGCATTTGGGTATTGATAATTATATCCGCACAGAAAAGGACAATGGTATACGCGGAGCGGGAGTATATGATTTTGGTTTAACAATGGGCGTATCGCCCTTCCAAAAATTACAGGTTGAAATTGGTGTTGATTACTTATCCATGGGAGACAATATTTATGACGACCACCCACTTTATTTTAATGGGAAAATTGGCACCCCTGAAGGTGCTTTGTTTAAAGGTTCACCTGCATTAGCAATTGGGGCTTACAACTTCGGTACAAAAAACAATTTAACCAATTACAATATTACTTACGGTTTAATTGCAAAGACAGTTCCAATCGTTGGAAGACTTTCCGTGGGGTATTATATGGGAAGCAAGAAACTGCTGTTGGACGACAAGCTCGTGAAAGATAATACCGGCATATTGGCTTCCTGGGACCGGTCAATGAAAGAGATTTCAGATAAACTATGGTTTGCGGTTGACTATCAGGGTGGAAACAACTATCTGGGGGCATTAAATTTTGGCTTTTCATGGGCTTTCACCGACAAGGTGTCGGTTATC
>DMFR01000236.1:924-1137 GCA_003450125.1 Prolixibacteraceae bacterium
ATGGATATGACATCTACAACGACAAAAAAACATTTTACAACACAAATAATACAAACCAAAATACCTTTACGACCCAGTTAGACATTAACTTCTAGGAATCTTCGATTCACAACATTTTGTTTGATATTCTGACAGGAATCTCTCATCCCCTTTGTTGTTGACTTTGATATAAATTAAATTTTCAAGACACAAATTTCAACTCTTAAAATATAC
>DMFR01000236.1:1244-2680 GCA_003450125.1 Prolixibacteraceae bacterium
GCCCCGCGAGGGGTGAATATTTATCCCACATCAGGGAAAATATGTCGAAACCCAAGAACTGGAAACTCGGTCTAACAATTTTTGCAGGAAAGATACTTGGTTTGTTTGTTGTCTTTTTTGCAATGGCAACTTTACCCAATCTGTTGGGAAGTCCTGCAATGGCCGCAGAAGCCTATACCCCCATTGAAACTAGTTTAATCAACTCCCTCAATACCGTCTGGACATTGGTGGCAGCAGCGCTCGTTTTTGGAATGCAGGCTGGTTTTGTAATGCTGGAAGCTGGTTTTGCCAGAAAAAGAGAAACGGTCAACGTATTAATTGAATGCGTATTGGATACGGCTATTTGTGGCATATCCTTCTGGGCCATTGGCTATGCCTTCATGTTCAGTGAAGGAAATGGCTTTATAGGTAGTCATTGGTTCTTCTTACAGGGTGCCCCTGAGACTTATGGCACTACCGGGGTAGCACTTTTAGCTCATTTTGTATTCCAATTTGCTTTTGCCGATACGGCTTCAACCATCACTTCTGGAGCTATGATTGGACGCACCAGTTTCCGGGGCGACATTCTTTACAGCATTGGAGTTACGGCATTCATATATCCAATTATCGGTCACTGGGCCTGGGGACCAGATGGATTCCTTGCAACAATGGGAACTGTCGGACACTTCCTTCCTTCATTGGGCAATCCATTCAGAGACTTTGCAGGATCAACTGTAGTACATACCATTGGTGGTGTTGTATCTTTAGCCGGGGCAATTGTATTAGGCCCACGCATTGGACGGGTATTTTTACGTGATGATAAAAAACGAGGTGGTTTACCCGCTGCTCATAACTTACCAGTTGCTGTAACCGGAGCATTCCTATTGTGGTTCGGATGGTATGGCTTTAACCCAGGAAGTACCCTTTCAGCCATGGATGCCGTTGGCATTGGCCGTGTTGCTGCAAACACCACACTGGCAGCATGTGCCGGTGCATTGAGTGCAATGGCTTTAGCTTTCTATGTAGGATCTTTCAAAGGAAAGTTTGACGTTGGCTTCACCGTAAATGGTCTGTTGGGCGGATTGGTTGCCATCACTGCACCCTGTTACTGGGTATCTCCATTCGGGTCAATCATCATTGGACTTATAGCAGGAGCAATAGTATTTGGAGGCATTTATTTACTTGAGTACCTTCGCATTGATGATCCAGTGGGCGCAGTACCTGTTCATGGATTGAATGGTATTTTTGGAACCCTGGCCATTGGTCTGTTTTCAAGTGGTGAATTTGGAGCCACAGGCCCAACCGGTGCAGATAATTCTGCACCAGTAACCGGATTATTTTATGGCGGGGGATGGAATGTATTCCTGGCCCAATTTGTAGGAAGTGCAATTGTTACCTTAACAACTTTCGCTGTTGCCATGGTACTAATGATCGTAATCAACAAGTTGCCATATCCA
>DMFR01000236.1:2909-3835 GCA_003450125.1 Prolixibacteraceae bacterium
ACATGGTGCTGAAGCTTATACCAATTAAAGTAATTATCTTTAAATTTTAAAACCACAATTAACATGAAAAAAATAGAAGCCATTATCAGACGCTCCAAATTTGAAGAAGTAAAAGCTGCCTTACACGCTATTGATATCGATTTCTTCTCCTATACCGAATCATTTGGGGTAGGCAATGAACGGAAAAAGAAAAATGTATTTCGTGGATCTGCAGATACGGATTTTATTTCGCGTTTGACTTTATCAATTGTTGTACGCGACATCAACCTCCAGAAGACAGTAGCCTGTCTCTTAAAATCGGCTTACACAGGTGAAATAGGAGACGGAAAGATCTTCGTATGGACGATTGAAGAATCCTATCGTATCCGCACTGGGGAAACAGGAGACGATTCAATGTATAACAAGGATTAATTGTTATTTTAATATTGACAGTTTTCGGGCCCCCATCAACCCGACATCCGAATAAATATTTATTGCTATTTTCTTCAACAATTAGATTTGTTGTTTTTCAAGGAGAGGGGACTGTTGGGGGACAGGCCTCTCTTTCTTTTAAATTAAGACTATAGAATAAACATTTTAGGGGGCATTGTTGTATTTTATATTGTATTTGAATTTCAAAACCTATTATTTAGGGACCAATGTTAATTATTTATGTGTTTTTTAATTACACACCCCATTAATTTATAGGCTATTTAATTTTTATTGGTATTTTTGTAGAAAATATTCATTAATAATTATCGAGGAACTACCCATTCCTTTATTATTAACCCCAAAATCATAATTGTCATGAAGAAAATTGAAGCTATTGTAAGAAAAACCAAATTCGAAGAAGTCAGAGCCGCATTACATGATGCAGACATCGACTTTCTTTCCTGGTGGGAAGTAAAAGGACAAGGTACAGCACGACAGGGACTTATATTCAGGGG
>DMFR01000239.1:0-8506 GCA_003450125.1 Prolixibacteraceae bacterium
GCCGTATCCCTGGCACATGGGCATCCCGATGGCATAGAAAAAACGCTGAAGTTCAATATCCAGCAAAGCTCCTCCTCCAATAAAGAGCTGAAGGTTTCCGCCAAAGCCTTCCCTTATTTTTTTGAAAAGTATTTTATCGTACAGACTCAGCAATGGTTTGTACATTGCACGAGGGCCTTTCCCACGATCCCAGCCTTGTCCGTTGTATTGATAGGCAATCTTCAGGGCATGGTTAAACAATTTTTCAATGGTTGGCCCCTTCTGCCGGATGTTTGCTTCAATGCTTTTGCGGAAGTTCTTAGCCAGGGCCGGTACGCTCATCATCACGTTGGGCTTAACTTCCTTGATGTTTTTGGGTATATTCTTAAGCGTTTCCATGGGTGTTTTTCCCACTTCCAGGGCTGCTATGCTGGCCCCATTGTACATGAAGCAATACAGGCAACCCGTATGGGCGAAGGCATGGTCCCAGGGAAGCAAGGCCAGGGTTTTCCAGTCTTCGGTAATGTCCATCAGAGTATTGGCCTGGACTACATTGGCTGCATAATTCAATTGTGAAAGCATGATGCCTTTGGGGTCTGCCGTAGTTCCTGAAGTATAGGAAATGTTGGCAATATCGTTGGGTTCGATAGACTTGTAAAGGGCCTCAAAGGTCTGCCTGTTTGCTTCCAGATAAGCATCACCCAAAGCAAGGACCTCATCGTAGGAAATATCACCTTCTCCAGGGTTCTGCTTCCCATCAAGGTAAATCACTTTTTCAAGGCTTGGCAGTTCACCTCTGATTTCTTCCACTTTAGAGGCTTGTCCTTTGGAAACGATCAACATCTTACTACCAGAGTGGGCAAGACGGAAACTGAGTTCACTACCTGAATCGAGCTTAACTGATAAGGGGACATTGATTCCTCCTCCATACAAAATGCCCAGTTCACTGATGATCCAGGCGTTGCGCCCTTCAGAAAGTAGCCCTACACGGTCCCCTTTTTGCAGGCCAAGAACCACCAGCCCGGCACCAAAACGGATCACCAGATCATGGGTTTGCTGGTAGGTGGTTCCTTCAAATTTCTCCTTTCGTTTCTCCCAGAGATATACGTTGTTGGGGAATTTGGCTACACTGGTTTCAAAAAGTTCGATAATGGTTCTCATAGACTGTGTTGGTTATTCTCAATTCCAAAAGTACAAATAATATAATAAAGACAGGGCATCCCATGAGAGTTGTTCACATTATTTAGAAGGGACAGTCCTGAATTAAAACTGTAAATTGTTCTGTTTATGATCAGATTTATGTACCTTTATCTTCACAGTTCATAAATTGATGATCATGGCAAAAAGAATTACGATTGCCTTTATTTTTCTGTATTTTTCTGTTTTTGTAGAAGGGGCAACCCTCTCTACCAATAAAACCACTTATATGCCCGGCGAAACCATTACTGTTAGTTTCGGTGCTGCAAGTACAAATACAGATTGGGTAGGGATGTACAATTCTACCATTACCCCTGGGCCACAAAACAGTATCGTATGGCTCTATTTGAATGGAAGTCAATCAACTCCGGGGCAATTGATTGAAAGCGGAACTTTAACTTTTACTGCCCCGCCTGTTATCGGTAGTTATAAAATGTGCTTTCATCCCAATGACGGTTATACGGTTGCAGCGTCTGCTAATTTTACGGTAAGCGCAACAGGGGTATCTCCCTTGGCGGCGTTCAAGAGTTCTGCTTATGTGGTTTCACCCGCAGGAACCATTAACTTTACCGACCAGTCGCTCTATTCACCCACCTCTTGGTCATGGACCTTTCCCGGTGGTACACCAGCAGAAAGTACAGTTCAGAATCCTACTGTAACCTACAATTCACCAGGCACCTATTCAGTCAGCCTAACCGTTTCGAATGCAAATGGAAGCAACCAACTGACCAGAACCGGTTATATTACCGTATCTGCCATTTCGGACACTGCAACAGACGTTAAATTCATGCATTTGAATGTATGGGTATCGGGAACCACGGTACCCAATGGGTTGACCTATATCAGGGATGTTGTTGCATCCGTCAATCCGGATATTGTTTGCTTTGTTGAAGTGAGTAATGGAGATTGGATTACTAAAATGGTCAATGAACTGGCAGCAATCGGGCACTATTATTATGGCGGTTATATCAAGGGTGCTGATGGTGCTATCCTGAGCAAATTTCCCATTACTAAATCGGGACCACTGTTGTCCTCAGTCTCTTTGTTTGAGGTGGATATAAATGGTAAGAGGATTGAAGTTGCGGCTTCTCATCTGGATTATACCTATTACGCCTGCTATTTGCCCAGAGGCTATAATTGCGAAGGCTCAGCTCCCTATACGGGGTGGAACCAGATTGGAAGCCCAGACCCGCATCCGGTAACTGATTTGTCTATTATTTCAGCTCAAAACCTGGGTTCTCAGAGAGATGAACAGATTGGGGCATTCTTGAATTACGAAGCCAATGAAACCCGCCCTATTGTATTGATGGGTGACTTTAATGAACCCTCCTATGCCGATTGGACTACTGGTCAAGCCAGTATGTTCGACCACAATGGAGTCGTATACCAATGGAATACAACCCGTTCATTAAACGATCACAATTATATCGATGCCTTTCGCCAGATCTATCCTGATGAGGTTCTGAATCCAGGAATCACCTGGCCTTCTTTTGCAACAGGAGCAGGGAGTACAAGCTGGACTCCCAAGAGCGATGACCGTGACCGAATAGATTTTATTTTTTATAAGGGTATCGGTGTTAAGGCCATCAATGCAGCCATTGTTGGGCCAAAAGGTTCTTATGCCAAGGGGGCATTTACGACCACCTATACCGACCATGATCATTTCCTGGCTGAAACGCTGCCCTGGCCTTCCGACCACAAAGGAGTTTTTGCAACCATTACAATCCCTTCGGCTTCTGATTCTACTACTTCTATTCGTTTGCCTGAAAAGGTAAATTCTGAAATAAAGGTATTCCCCAATCCGGGTTTTGGTATATTTTATTTGGAGACTTCACAAGATGCAGATGCCCGGGTAAGCATCACAAGTCTTACAGGAAAAGAGGTTTATAATAAGGAAATGAAACTGGGTACAGATCATCAGAACGCTTTGAACGTTTCTCACATCCCCAATGGGATTTATTTCCTGAGTGTTGTTACAGAGCATAGTTCACAAACCATTAAGATTGTAAAGCAGTAAGAAGTGTCTAAAGTATTTAAAGTGAACTAAAGTATTTAAAGTGCCTGGAGTGCCTAAAGTACTTACGCACTTACTTTAGGCACTCTAGCTCACTTTAGACACTTTAGACACTTCTTTTACTTTACCCCAAAGGTGTATACTGTCTTTTCATTGAATGCCTGTCCAGGGGCCAATGTTACTGGTGGAAAATGGGGTTTGTTGATTGAATCAGGATAATGTTGAGTTTCCAAAGCAACACCTGAATAGCTGCCGAATTTCTTGTTTCCGTCAATGGTCAACTCTGGAATCCAATAGCCGGTGTAAAGCTGAATACCAGGCTGTGTAGTATAGACTTCCACTATTCTTCCAGAAGTTTCTTCGCTAAGGCTTCCGGCATAAACCATTTCTCCTTCTTCATTGTCCAGTACAAAGTTCAGGTCATACCCTTCTGGAAGTTGATCCAGATCCTGTCCCAGTTTCTTTTTTACCAGGAAATTGAAAGGAGTACCTTCTACCGAAAGAATTTTGCCCGTTGGAATTGCATCTACCGTATCATTGAATTTTTCGGCTGTCAGTTCCAGTTCATGGTTCTTGATATTTTCCCTTCCCCCGGTCAGGTTAAAGTAAGTATGGTTGGTCAGGTTTACAATGGTAGTCTGATGGGTTTCTGCGGTATATTCAATGCCCAGTTCATTGAGGTTGTTCAAGGTATAAGTACAGGTAATCTTCATGTTTCCGGGATAGCCTTCTTCCATGTCAGGGCTCAGCAAAGTTAGTTTTACACCTACTTTGGCTGTTTCTTTAATCATTTCACCTGACCAAAAGCGACGGTCATAACCAATCAATCCACCGTGCAGATGATTGGGCCCATTGTTGACTGCCAAGGCGTATTTTTTACCTTCCAGTGTAAACTGGCCTTTGTCAATACGGTTGCAACACCTTCCGCATACACATCCGAAATAAGGATAACTTCCCAGGTACTGAGGACTCAGATAGTCTTCCAGCTTTTCAAACCCACATGCAATATTGGTCAATTCACCATTCTTGTCAGGAGTAACAATTGAGGTGACAATTGCTCCGTAATTGGTAATTTTAACTGTTACCTGGTTGTCGTTCGACAGGGTAAACAGGTCAACTTCAACTCCTTCATTTGTTTTCCCAAAAAGGGATTTAGTTACCTTCATGTTTTAATATTTTAGTTAATTTTTGATTTTCTTATCTGCCGACTGAACACTGATCACTGAACACTGATCACTGAACACTGACCACTATTTTCATAATTTCAGCATACAAATTTAAGTTTTTTATTTCGTACTGGTGGGTACAGGGCTGTTCAATTCTGACCTTCAATAAAGACTCTGGTTTGCTTCGGGCATTATTCAGGTGTGGTTCGCGTGTCCATAAGTGTGCATCTTATGTGCATCTTGTGTGCTTCTTGTGTGCTTAATAACACAGAAGATGCACACAAGATGCACATAAGATGCACACAAGATCCTATTGGAACCTGACCCGAATAGCATCCGATGAGCAGGCATTACCGGTTCCAAATTTTCTCCATGACCTTTAGAACCATCGACATTAGAATTGAACAACCCTGACTGGTGGGTACAGGTAGTGTAAATTGTTCCGATAAATTGTTTATTTTTGAAAACTAATTAATCCAACTAAAAATCAAAACTAGTGAAGTACATTCAGATTGATGATTCCTTAGGTATTCCCAAATATCGGCAAATTATCAATTCAATTTACATGGCCATTTCTACGGGCGATCTTAAACTGGGCGATAAGATACCATCGTTAAACCAGATATGTGCTGATTTTGAATTGTCGCGCGATACGGTCATGGTGGCTTTTAATGAATTGAAGGCAAAAGGGATTATCAATTCCATTCCTGGTAAGGGTTATTATATCAACAGTACTGAAATCAACCTGGATCAGAAGATATTTGTGCTTTTTGACGAGCTCAATGCATTTAAAGAGGATTTATACACTTCATTTCTCAATAGCCTGGATACAAAATCAGTTGTGGATATTTATTTTCATCACTTTAATTTCCAGGTATTTAAAGATCTTATATCGGAGAGTGCAGGCAAATATACTTCCTATGTCATCATGCCTGCAACATTTGACTTTACGGTGGACATTATCGCCAAGCTTCCAAAGGACAAGGTCTATATTCTTGACCGTAAAAAAGACGATCTGGCCAATTATCCGGTTGTCTATCAGGATTTCGAGAAGGATGTTTACGATGCATTGGTTGAAGGAATGGACTTGTTGCGTAAATACCATACCTTGATCATGATCTATCCGGGGGGTAAAGAACCTGAGGGGCGGATGCTGGGATTTAAGCGTTTCTGCCATGAAAAGGGGTTTCCTTTTGAGATTATCCGCAATGTGATGAACAAGGAAATGAAAAAGGGAGAGGCCTATTTTGTCCCTTCCGACCGCAATTTGGTACACCTGGTAAAAATGGCTGCGGAAAAGGACCTTGAATTGGGGAAAGATGCAGGGATTGTCTCCTTTAATGATACTGTTTTGAAAGAGGTGGTGGCAGGTGGAATTACCACCATATCAACCGATTTCCAGTTAATGGGTCAGACGCTTGCCCGCATGATCAGAGAGAGAAGCAATGAGGAAATCAGAAATAAATCCGCATTAATAAGACGTGGATCTTTGTGAAAACAAAAGTGAGAAACAGATTATAATAGTTATAAAATGTCAGAAACCAACCGCATAGAATATAAACAAATACTTACCGATGCTTTAGAAAAAGAGGTGATTGCCTTTTTGAATTATCGTGAAGGGGGTTTTATCTATATTGGAATAGACAAGCTGGGTTATGTGGTAGGTTTACAGGATGTTGACGGTGATCAACTAAAAATAAAAGATCGTTTAAGGCACAATATTTCCCCTTCCTGCCTGGGTTTGTTTGATGTCATAGTAGAGCATAGAGAAGACAAGAGTATTATCAAAATAATTATAGCTAGTGGAATGGAAAAACCATATTTCTTTAAAAAGTATGGTATGACTGAAAAAGGTTGCTTCATCCGTATTGGTTCAGCATCAGAACCTATGTCGCAAAAAATGATTGATGAGTTGTTTGCCAGAAGGGTTAGAAACTCCATCAGTAAAATAAAATCTAATCGGCAGGATTTAACATTTGAACAACTTAAAATTTATTACGAAGCTACGGGAAGCAAATTGAATGCCAGATTTGCTCAAAACTTGGAATTGTTGAATGAAGATGGTTTTTACAATTATGTAGCTTATCTACTCGCTGACAATAACGGTACTTCCATAAAAGTAGCAAAATACAATGGCATCAACAGAGTCAATTTGATTGAAAACAATGAATATGGATATTGTTCTTTAGTAAAAGCCACTAAGCAGGTTTTAGACAAATTAGAACTTGAAAATAAAACCCTGACGCACATAACCCCCAAAGAAAGAGAGAATCAAAGGTTATGGAATCCTATCGCATTGCGCGAAGCAGTTATCAATGCCATTGTACACAATGATTACACCAACGAAGTACCACCAAAATTTGAAATTTTTGATGATCGAATAGAAATCATTTCAGCTGGAGGCTTACCCCAATCATTGAGTCAGGACGAATTTTATGAAGGAGTTTCTGTTCCCAGGAACAAAGAACTTATGCGTGTTTTCAAGGATTTGGATATGGTTGAGCAGCTGGGGTCAGGAGTCCCCAGAATTTTAGAAAGCTATGGCAGGGACTGTTTCAGTTTTTCACAGAATTTTTTAAAAATGGCATTTCCTAAGGAATTAGATGAAAATGTAGGTGGTCCAATGGGTGGTACAATAGGTGGTACAATAGGTGGTACAATGGGTGGTACAATTGATGATGTAACTGAAAGACAAAAGGAAGTTTTGCGTCTTATTGAAAATGATACTAAATTGACTATAAGAAAATTAGCAAAATTATTAAATATCAATGTTTCAGCAGCACAGGACCATATTACATTATTAAAAGAAAAAGGATTAATTAAAAGAATAGGTGGTACTCGGGGATATTGGAAAATTTTAATTGAAGGAAGAAATAAAGAACAAATAAAGAGTTAAGCGATTTTAGTTGAAAAAAATCTCTTTTAAGTTGAATAAATAAACATTACTTTTACCCACTAGTACCTACCAGTTAGAATTTTATTAAATATGAATCACTTTAATATAGAAGATCATCCGCACAAAAGATTAAATCCATTAACAGGAGACTGGATTTTAGTTTCACCGCACAGGGCAAAAAGACCTTGGCAGGGACAAGTTGAAAAGGCTGTTTCAGACGAACGTCCGGCCTATGATCCAACTTGCTATTTATGCCCGGGAAATGAGAGGGCAGGGGGGAAGCACAATCCACCCTACAAAGGAACGTATGTGTTTACCAACGATTTTAGTTCCTTGTTAACCGATTCTCCTGCAGGAATGGTGGATGAAGGCGATCTTTTTCAAGCCAAAAGTGAAACCGGTATCTGCAAGGTGATTTGCTTCAGCGAAAATCACAGTATGACCATCCCTGAAATGGAGGTGGAAGACATTCGCAAAGTGGTGGATGTCTGGTGCGATGAATATGCAGAATTGAGTCAGAATGAGATGATTGATTATGTCCAGATCTTTGAAAATAAAGGAGCCATTATGGGATGTTCGAATCCTCATCCACATGGTCAAATCTGGTCGTCATCATCAGTGCCAAGCGAACCGGCCAAGGAATTAAAAACACAAAAGGCATATTTCGACCTTCATGGAGTAACCCTCTTGGGTGATTACCTGAAGGCTGAACTGTTAAAGAAGGACCGAATACTGGTTGAAAATGAGCATTTTGTTGCCCTTGTCCCCTATTGGGCAGTATGGCCTTTTGAAACCATGATCATCAGTAAACGCCCGGTACAAAATATCCTGTTATTAACTGATGGGGAAAGAACTTCACTGGCTGATGTCTATCAAAAGCTGACTATCAAATACGATAACCTGTTCGAGGTTTCATTTGCCTATTCTGCAGGATTGCACCAGGCGCCAACGGATGGAAAGGATTATCCCGAATGGCACCTACACATGCATTTCTACCCACCGCTATTACGTTCGGCATCAGTGAAGAAGTTTATGGTGGGTTATGAAATGTTGGCAAGCCCACAGCGCGATATTACTGCTGAGCAGGCAGCACAGCGGTTGCGCGACCTATCGGATGTACATTATAAGAAACAAACCAATGAGCCCACTTCAAAAAATCAAGTTTTATGAAAGAGTTTAAAGTTCAAAGTTCAAAGTTTAAACTTTAAACTTTATCGGTACGCAACTCTAAACCTTAAACTTTGAACTTTAAAC
>DMFR01000239.1:8587-8981 GCA_003450125.1 Prolixibacteraceae bacterium
TTAAACTTTGAACTTTAAACCTTTAAAGATGAAATAGAATTTTCAGAGTGGACTCAACCAATAAATAATTAAAACAAATAGACTATGGCTAAGATTAATTCTTTAATCGCAAAAATTGCAGGTGGAAATAATCCACTGTTTCATGAATTGTATGGTGTGAATTCATCTGTATTAAAAGAACAGGCTGATCGTTACAGCAGTTTAATGAATGAATTCAACTCAGTATATTCAAACGATGATGTTGATCTGTTCAGTTCTCCCGGTCGTACTGAAATTGGAGGTAATCACACCGACCATAATTACGGACGGGTATTGGCAGGAGCAGTAAACCTTGACAACATTGCAGTTGCAGCTAAAAACGGAAGCAATAAGATCCGTATCAAATCAGTAGGCT
>DMFR01000239.1:9116-10204 GCA_003450125.1 Prolixibacteraceae bacterium
ATTGATGAGTCTCAATTCTACACCTCATCATCGCTTGTAAAAGGTATTTGTGCACGGATGAAGCAATTGGGATATGAAATTGGAGGCTTTGATGCCTGCATTGACGGACGGGTACCAAAAGGTTCAGGGTTGAGTTCTTCGGCATCCTTTGAAGTACTGATCGGGGCTATTATCAACCATTTATTCAACAATGGTAAAATGAGTGGTGTTGAAAATGCCATCATCGGCCAGTGGTCTGAAAACAATTACTTCGGAAAACCATGTGGATTGATGGATCAGACAGCCTGTTCAGTAGGTGGGTTAATTACCATAGATTTTGAAGATCCTTCCAAACCTATCGTTAAGGAAGTAGACTTTGATTTTGTTTCAACCGGATTTGCATTGGTCATTACTGATGTAGGCGGTGGACATGACGATGCAGCATCACAGGCTGAATATGCTTCTTTGCCCACAGAGATGAAGGCTGTCGCTGCGGTTTTGGGAGCCAAAGTTCTAAGGGAAGTAACTTTGGAACAGATTGTAGAGAAGATCCCTGAGATTCGTAAAGTAACAGGTGACAGGGCTATTCTTCGTGCCTATCACTTCCAGGGCGATAACCAACGTGTCGTTGAACAGGTAGCTGCCCTTGAAAGAAACGACTTCCAGGCTTTCCTGAAAATGGTCGTTGAATCGGGATACAGCTCTTACATGTACAATCAGAACATTTTTGATGTTGTTCACAAAGATGAACAGGTAGTTTCGCTCGCTTTGGCTTTGAGTGAAATGGTCTTGAAAGGAAAAGGCGCCTGGCGTGTTCACGGTGGTGGATTCGGAGGAACCATACAGGCATTTGTACCTCAGGATTTGCTGGATAAATATGTCCAGACGCTCGAACATGTTTATGGGGAAGGTAAATGCCACAAGCTGTTTATCCGCGCCAAAGGATCAATAAAACTTGATCTTTAGTCAGCAATAAATAGAAGGGAAAGGGTTAATTTTATTCAAAAATGAGGTTAAAACCTTTTAGATCAGATTTTAGCGTTTTTTTTTGTTTACCATGCTTAAATACTTAGATATTTTACGCAAATTCGAACAATTAAATTTAATTG
>DMFR01000239.1:10329-15781 GCA_003450125.1 Prolixibacteraceae bacterium
ATAGCAATGATGTTTGCCCTCTTTTTCATGATTGCATTCGTGACCGGACTACCAAGTCCGATGGGTGTAATTGTCGCAAAACAATTTGGAGCATCTAATTTTCTATCTCAATTAGGTTTCTTCGCAAATTTTATTGCGTATGCATTTATGGGCATTCCTGCTGGTATTTTACTCGAACGTATTGGGTATAAAAAAACAGCATTAATCGCAGTAGTTGTTGGATTTACAGGTGTTGGCGTTCAATTTCTTTCAGGTCAGATGGGAAGCTTTCCTGTTTATCTTGCAGGTGCATTTATTTCAGGTTTCTCAATGTGTATGTTGAATACAGTTGTAAACCCTATGTTGAACACTTTAGGTGGCGGTGGTAAAAAAGGAAACCAGCTCATTCAGACTGGTGGATCTTTAAATTCAGTGGCTGCTACTATTGTTCCGGTTCTTGTAGGTTACCTGATGGGTGCCAATGCTGCAGAACGTACAATTGACAAGGCCAATCCAGCGCTCTTCATTGCTATGGGTATCTTTGCCATGGTTTTTGTTGTTCTCTATATTATGGAAATTCCTGAACCCCGTTTAATCGGTAAAGTGAAAATCAAATATGAACACAGCCCGCTTTCTTTCCGTCATTTCATTTTCGGAGCAATTGCCATTTTTATTTATGTGGGTGTTGAAATTGGTATTCCAAGTACCGCAAACCTATTCATGACTTCTGATGTTGCCAACAATGGTTTAGGCATGGATGCCACTATTGCAGGCTTTGTAGTGGGTACGTATTGGTTTCTGATGATGATTGGCCGTATTGTAGGAGCATCATTGGGCTCGAAGTTTTCCAGCAAATCGATGCTATCCTTTGCAGCAGGGTTGGGGTTAATTTTCGTATTGCTTGGCATTATGCTTCCAGTAACTTCAACTATTGATATGCCCGTTTTCCAGTCCAATCTTGCATTTGGTTGGGCAAAGGTGCCAATTGGCATTGCTTTCCTTATTCTTTGCGGATTATGTACCTCGGTTATGTGGGGTGGTATCTTTAACCTTGCCGTTGAAGGACTTGGTAAATATACAGAAGCAGCTTCAGGTCTTTTTATGGTGATGGTTTGTGGTGGAGGTATCATTCCTCTCATCCAGGGTAAAGTAGCCGACTTGACAAGCTACACTGCCAGCTATTGGGTAATTTTCCTGTGTATGGCTTACATGTTGTTCTATGCTTTAATTGGAAGCAAGAATGTCAATAAGGATATTCCGGTAGAAGTTACTTTGTAGTCGATTTTATAAGTCTACCAGTTACTATTTTAAAATAGGAATGGCAGGAGGGTTTTCTCTCCTGCCATTTTCTTTGGACATAACTTTGGAAAAGATTTATACAAGGTCAATCTTTCTGGTACTTTTAAGAACAAATAATGTTTTCCAACATTAATTCTGATTTATTTCAATCTGATTTATAAAAGTAATAAATACTTTTATACTTTTAGCCGAAATTGTTTTCAATAGAATTGAATGAAGTTATACAAATTACATGCCCGGTACCATGTAGCCGTTGATTGTGTCATATTGGGGTATCAGGATGAAGAAATAAAGCTTTTGTTATATCCACGCAGCTTCGAACCATACAAAGGTAAATGGTCGCTGCTCGGTGGTTTTGTTCAGGAAAATGAATCAGGCGAAGAAGCGGCTGCCCGCATTTTAAAACAAACCACTGGTTTGGAACAGATCTATCTTGAACAGGTGGCTGCCTTTTCAGATCCAAAGCGTGATCCAGAGGCAAGGGTGATCAGTTTGGCCTATTATGCCTTGATCAGAATTGACCTGCATGATGAAGAGAGGGTGAAAGAAAACGGGGCGTATTGGATACCTATTCGCAAACTTCCCAATTTGATTTTCGACCACCAGGCCATGTTTGAAAAGGCATTGGTAAAACTTCAGCAAAAGGCAGGCTATAGTCTATGCGGAAGCGAATTGTTGCCTGAAATGTTTACCCTGATTCAGTTGCGAAAGCTCTATGAAGCCATTTTCCAGCGTGAATTTGATCCCGGGAATTTCAGGAAAAAGATCTTGTCGCTTGGAGTACTCGAAAAACTGAGTGTGAAAGATGCTTCTGAATCCAGAAAAGGCGCCTTTTATTACAGGGCCAAAAGCAATATCGGAGAAATAGATATTGATAGGATTGTTAAATTTTAAACTATATATCATCTAATCTGGAAAAACTATGAATTGGACTTCACATGAATTTATTTGGCTCGACTGGGTAATTATCGTGGTCGGGATTGTGGCTGTAGCATGGGCAGTATGGCGTTCGGTACAAAAGGACAAACGTTTGCAGAAGGGTGCCAACAGCGAAGACTACTTGTTCGGTAAAGGAGAGCCCTGGTATATCATCGGCGCAGCTATCTTTGCTGCAAATATCGGTTCAGAACACCTTGTTGGACTTGCCGGCACAGGGGCAAAGTCTGGGGTAGGTATGGCGCACTGGGAGATGCAAGGCTGGATGATACTCATCCTGGGCTGGCTCTTTGTGCCGTTCTATCAACTGATGAACATTAAGTTGGGGAAAATCATCACCATGCCCGACTTTCTTAAAAATCGCTACACCCCTGCTACAGGTTCGTGGCTGTCTATCATCACACTGATCGCATACGTGCTTACCAAAGTGAGTGTAACAGCCTTTACCGGCGGCATCTTTATGGAGAGCCTTCTTGGCTTGCCATTCTGGTACGGAGCTATCGGCTTGATCGTATTAACAGGCATCTTTACCGTTTTAGGCGGTATGAAGGGCGTGATGACCCTGTCGGCCATCCAAACCCCTATACTTATCCTTGGTTCATTCCTTGTGCTTTTCCTGGGATTGGCTGCACTCGGGGACGGAAGTATTGCCCATGGTTGGACTGCAATGATTGACTATTCCAAATCGCTGAGCGTGGGGGCAGACGGCGTTGCCCACGGTACAAACCACATGTTCCACTTCGAGACCGGTGACCCGTTGTATGACGACTATCCTGGCTTTTGGGTATTTATCGGAGCCACAATTATCGGCTTTTGGTATTGGGCTACCGACCAGCACATCGTTCAACGTGTGCTCGGACAACGCAAAGGCGAGTCTAGCGACGTGGTGATGAAGCGTGCGCGCAGAGGAACTATAGCTGCCGGTTATTTCAAATTGTTGCCTGTATTTATGTTCCTGATACCCGGTATGGTAGCAGCTGCATTGGCGGCACGTCCTGGCAGTGGCTTTACATTGGAAAACCCTGATACCGCCTTTGGCTCAATGGTTAAATTTGTATTGCCAGCAGGGGTGAAAGGGATTGTGACCATTGGCTTTATATCCGCATTGGTTGCTTCCTTGGCCGCATTCTTCAACTCTTGCGCTACCCTATTTACAGAAGACTTTTATAAGCCGATGTTCAAAGATAAGAGCGAGGCTACCTATGTTCGGACAGGTCGTATGGCAACTGTTGTGGTTGTAATACTTGGAATTATATGGATACCGGTCATGATGAGTTTGGGCAGCCTTTACAGCTATCTGCAGGGCATTCAATCGCTGCTCGCTCCTGCGATGGTCGCCGTATTCGTAATGGGTATATTTTCCAAGAGAATTACTCCCAAGGCCGGTGAAGCAGGTATGATCGTAGGCTTTTTTATCGGTATGGTACGCTTACTGACCAACATCTTTACAAATACAGGTAAAAACGTAATGACAGGCTGGTACTGGGAATCTACCACCTGGTTCTGGCATACCAACTGGCTTATCTTTGAGATATGGCTGCTGGTCTTCATCATGCTGATGATGGTTGTGGTATCGTTTTTCACTCCAAAACCTACCGCTAAACAGATAGAGTTTATTACTTTCACGGGCGACTACAAAACCCTGATCAGGGATAGTTGGAACAAGTGGGATGTAATTGCTTCGTTGGGCGTAGTTTTGGCTTGTTCTTTGTTCTACATGTATTTCTGGTAGAAAACTGTTTGAAGTTTATATCAAGCTCGAAACATATTTCTGTAAAAAAATATCTAAATTGCCCGAATAAACCATTCGGGCAATTTAGATATGTACGATATTATAGGAGATATTCATGGCCATGCCGATCAGTTGAAAAGTTTACTGAACAAATTAGGCTATCAACCAAAGGATGGTTACTTCTCTCACGAGACACGCAAGGCCGTGTTTGTGGGTGATATGATCAATCGTGGTCCCAAGATCAGGGAAACGCTAAACCTGGTGCGTAAGATGGTGGAGAATGGCGCTGCTTATGCCATTTTGGGCAATCATGAGATGTATGCCATCCTCTATTACCTGCGCGATACCGAAGGCAAATATTACAAGAAGCGCATTCCCAAGTACCAGTTGCAGATCAATCAGACCCTGGATGAATTTGCCTTCTTTAAAGAGGAATTGAAGAGTCATTTAAAATGGTTGAAAACCTTGCCCATGTTTCTTGACTTTGGTGATATCCGCATTGTTCATGCCTGCTGGGATGATAAGAATATTGAGATCATCAAAAGCAACATGCCCGGCCCTAAGCTTACCAAGACAATACTTCGGGAAATCGCATTGAATGAAACCAAATTCGCCCAAAGCTTTTGGGAATCCTGCAAAGGGGTGGATTTCCAGATGCCAAAAGACCTTTTGGTTTTTGATACCGATGGAAGGCCCCATCGTACGTTTCGCATGAAGTGGTGGGACATTCCCCTTGGAAAAACTTTTAAAGACGTTTCCCTGGAAAGCAGGTTTGACCTTCCGGCCTATACCATCCCCGAAGAGATTATCCAAACCCGCAAGCCTTACCCAAAAGATAACCCAATCGTCTTTTTTGGACATTACTGTTTAAAAGAGTGCTGTGGAATCTTTGCCGATAACCTTTGTTGCATCGACTCTTGTGTCACCCGTACCGGAAAATTGATGGCCTACAGGTGGGATGGCGAGAAGCAATTGAATCAATCCAATTTCGTTTTATCTGATGTGCTGGTCTAAGTATGCTTACAGTGAGTCTGTTAATAGAATCTTTTGAAGGCAATAATAAAACTTGTATTTTTTAATTGGCCCTATTGCAAGGAAAAAAAGAAAGGCTATATTTGCAAAGCCTTTTCAGAAACGGATTTCAGAAGGTTTGTTCTTTAAAAAGTGTTGTAGGTTTTGATAAAATACGCCTGATTTAATAGCTATCAGGGTCAAAACAATAAAAGTTGGTGCGGTAGTTCAGTTGGTTAGAATAACGGCCTGTCACGCCGTGGGTCGCGGGTTCGAGTCCCGTCCGCACCGCCAACAAAACAAACAACATTAAGGATATTAATAAAGGGTGCGGTAGTTCAGTTGGTTAGAATAACGGCCTGTCACGCCGTGGGTCGCGGGTTCGAGTCCCGTCCGCACCGCCAACAAAAGGTCACTTCAAAAGAGGTGACCTTTTTTATTATCTTCAACTTTGGTAAAGATTTATCGTTTGTATGGATCAAGTGCAAAAGACGG
>DMFR01000455.1:0-3309 GCA_003450125.1 Prolixibacteraceae bacterium
GAACAACAAAGCCACAAAAATGATTAATACTATCTCACCTCCACCCATAATAAGAAAAATAAATGGTTGATTATCTTTTAAATCTTTGCAAATATACAAACTTGTTTATTAGAACGGATGAAGATGTAGAAGAATGATTCTACTGTGTCAGGAATTTATACAAAAAAGAAGCAGGAATTCCACCCGTTAATTGCGGATGAAATCCCTGCTTCTGATTTATTCTGAAGTATTAGATTTAACTGTTGGCAATTCCTTTTGTTTTTCTGATTGTATCGTAAACAATTGGTGCAGCATTAAATACTGAAGAGTATGTTCCGATGCCAATACCGATTAACAATGCAAAGCTAAATCCTTTGATTGATGTTCCACCGAACATGAAAATGGCGAATAATACAATTAATACGGTTAACGAAGTACTGAAGGTACGACGAAGGGTCGAGTTCATTGCATGATCCATCGTTTCGGCTAACGGACGTTTGGGATATAAATGTCTGTATTCACGGATACGGTCATAAATGATAACCGTGTCATTCACTGAATACCCAATTACGGTTAGAATGGCCGCAATAAACGATTGGTCAATTTCAAGCGAGAAGGGCAAAAAGCCATACAACAGCGAGAATGCGCCCATGGTGATAATTGAATCGTGAGCAAGTGAAGTAACACAACCCAGACTATATTTCCAGCTATCAAAACGGAACAAGATATAAATGAAAATTAATACCAGGGAGAATAACACGGCCAAAACAGCATCCCGGGTAAGCTTATCCGAAATAGTCGGACCCACTTTCTGCTGGCTTTTTAAATTCACTTTGCTAAATGTATCTACAGAAATATCACCGACAAATCCGCCTTTTTTTAGTCCTTCAAAAAGTAACTCTTCCACTTGGGTGTCAACATCAGTGCTGGTCTCTTCAATTTTATACCCAGTTGTGATACGCACCTGGTTGTTGTCTCCGTACGTCTTAACATCAGGAGTTGAATTGAAAACCGGAGTCAATGCATTTTTGATGTCGTCAACTCTTACGTCTTTGTCAAAACGTACAACATAGGTACGTCCACCTTTAAAGTCAATCCCTTTATCAAATCCACGAACTGCGAATGAAATCAGTGAGGCCGTAATCATTATTCCGGAAAGTACATAGAAGATTTTTCTTCTTTCGATGAAAGGAAATTTTATGTAGCGTAACCAGTTTTTTGAATAACTTGTGGTAAAGGTAATGTCCTTGTTCTTGTTTAATTGTCGTTCAAAGATTAACCGGGAAATAAAGATTGCAGTAAACAATGAGAATAAATCGCCAATAATCAATGTGGTGGCAAAACCTCTGATAGGACCGGATCCAAAAATATATAAAACGATACCAGTTAATAAGACAGTAACGTGTCCGTCAATAATAGCGGAATAAGCAGCTTTATATCCATCACTGACTGCCAATCTAATCGACTTGCCAGCCATGATCTCTTCCTCGATACGCTCATAAATCAAAACATTCGCATCAACAGCCATCCCCATGGTTAGAACAATACCTGCGATCCCCGGTAAAGTTAAAACAGCCCCAAGGGAAGCAAGAACCCCTATCTGGAAGAACACGTTCACGATCAGAGCTATGTTTGCAGCTCCCCCGGCTTTGTAACTGTAGAATATAAGCATATAGCTTAAAACAAGCATGAAGGCAATTACGAACGACCACATCCCACTTGAGATTGCTTCTTGACCCAAAGATGGACCAACAATATCTTCAGCGATGATGGTAGCCGGTGCAGGCATCTTTCCTGATTTCAGAATGTTTGCCAAATCCTTTGCTTCTTCAACCGATTCCAACCCTGTAATTGATGATCGACCTCCGGTAATTTCTCCGTTTACATTTGGATAAGAACGCACATAACCATCCAAAACAATGGCGATGGATTTTCCAACATTATCTTTGGTTAACCGGGCCCATACTTTAGCACCTTGAGAGTTCATGGTCATGCTCACTTCTGGACGGCTGCCCATATCGGCATAATCCTGACGGGCATCTACAATGACATCCCCTTCAAGTGGTGCGCGTCCGTCGCGGCCAGTCACTTTAATGGCAATCAAACGGAAGTATTTTTCGTCCTTGTCAATAGCTTTTGCAGTCCATCTGAACATCAGGTTGCGAGGCATTAAGGCTCTGATCTGGTCCATTTTCAGGTAGGCATTTACAGTAGCGGTGTCTTTAAAATGAGAGGTTCCTACAGCAGCTCCGGGATATAATTGACCTTGAGGGGTAGCACTGGGTTGCAGAACCGCGAACAAGGGGAACTGTTTGGCGGTATCACCCTTTTTGGTCACACCGGCAGAATCTGTTTTTGCCTTGCCTTCCATTTCTTTGAGCAAGCTGTTGGCATTATCGGCAGTTGCCTTTTTGGCAGCTGTTGTATCTGATGGGCTAGTTGAACCTTTAGTTTTAAGGGCAAGTATTTCAGCTATTTTTTGGTTGGCCTGTGCCAAATAAGGATATACTTCGCTGTTGTCATAGGTTTCCCAAAATTCCAAATTGGCAGTTCCCTGCAACAATTTGCGAACACGCTTTGGATCATCTACTCCGGGAAGTTCTACTAAAATACGGCCTGCAGTTTGCATTTGCTGTATGTTGGGCTGTGCAACACCGAAACGGTCAATCCTGGTACGGATGATCTCGAATGAATTATCAATGGCGACCTTTGTTTCCTTCTTCAGGACTTTCAACACATCGTCGTTGGACGAATTGTATTTGATCTGATCTTTTAATTCAATGGTATTGAAAATGGAAGCCAGTTTGGCATTGGGAGCTATTTCTTCAAAAGATTTTCCGAAAAGCGTTACGAAGTCTTCCTGGCTGCTTAACTGTTTTTTCTTGGCCATTTGGATGGCTGCCGTGAACGTTGAATCCTTGCTGTTATTGGACAATGATTTAATCACATCAACCACCGAAACTTCAAGGGTCACGTTCATTCCGCCTTGTAAGTCAAGACCAAGACCCAGTTCAAGCGCTTTTACTTCCTTGAACGTGTATTTTCGGATTCCCAATAAATTGTACACTACCTCGGTTTGCATCGAATCCAGGTAGGCCTGCTCTTTATGTTTGTCTCCCTTTGCATGAATTTTTGCTGCTTTCTCAACCTGATGTGCCTTAAAGGTAAACATGAGCTGATAAACGCAAATCAAGCCAAGGAGAATGGCAAACATTCTTACTGCACCTTTGTTTTGCATTTGCTAATAATTTAATTTGTTGTTAGTAAATATTATTTTGAATCTTTTAATCCGGCAAATAGGACTTTTCCCACAGGGCATGGAACATTCAT
>DMFR01000455.1:3378-11394 GCA_003450125.1 Prolixibacteraceae bacterium
CCACAGGGCATGGAACATTCATCAGTTCGCACGCTACTACCTATAAAACAGTGGGAAATATCTATGAAAGTGGAGGTATGTCATCGGGACTGGAATACAGCACCCGGTTAAAAGGCAAGGAATGAAACGAACAGATGACAGGAAAAAATGAATGCAATGACTCTGCCTTCATTAACTGAAATGTCCGTAAATTGTAATGTTTTACCAGAAATTTATCCTGGGTATAGGCCAATCGGAAGCGAACTGAAAATTCGCCTGCGGGTGTTTTAAGATTGTAAGTATTGACCTGGTTGCAGAAAAACATTTTGCAGCCATCCATATCTTTCCTTAAAGGAACTCTGGAGAGCGAATCGGCTAGTTTTTGACTGCTGGTATGGTACATATCAAACACTGCCGCTGAGCTGATCAATGCGATGAGCAGGCACAGCCGCAATAGAATATGCTTCGATATGTACTTCTTGAAAACCATCAGTTATCTTTTTCAGGCATCAAATATAGAATTATTTTTCAAATAAATAATGCAGCTTTTTTACAGCCAGGGGTCCTATGGAAATTGAAAACGAATTGTTTTGCTTTGATAGTCAATCCGGCATTTGTATTGCATCAAGATATCTCCCCCCAGAAGCCCTGCGATACGGCAGGGGGTATATTTCCCATAGATTTCGTTGACATGTTCCAGATCAATCAAGGCCACTTTTTGGTTGTTAATTTCCAAATCGCCAAACTTTAGAAAAAATAGTTTACCCACCGATGTATCCATCATACCTTGGTTGATGCCCGCGCTGTGGTAGTCATCTTCATTGTCCGAATCTAATATTTCATAATAGGCCCTTTGATTCGAGTCCATCACGGATTTAGAAGCACCAGTATCAATAATCCAGCTGGAGAGGGTCTTGTCCTGGAACTCACCTTCTACAAGGATATGATAGTTGTCTTTTTCTAGTTCTATTATTTGAAGAGGAATTTCAATCATCGATTTATTTATGGTTTTAGCTTGGTCGTTTAGTCATAATGAAAAAAGCTCCTGTATTTCTACAGGAGCTTCAAATATAGAGCTTATTGTTTGTTTTTATTCAAAAAACCTAAAGAATATTCATCGCGTCAACTACGTCCATGATTTCTTTAACTGCACCGGCTGATTCAACCAACAAAGCCTGTTCGTCGGCGGTTAATTGTACTTCAATAACTTTTTCAACTCCGTTTTTGCCCAGTTTGACTGGAACACCTACGAAAATGTCATTCAAACCATATTCACCTTCCAGTTTTACGCAGCATGGGAAAACACGTTTCTGATCCATTACAATGGCTTCTACCATTTGGGCAGCAGCTGAACCCGGTGCATACCAGGCTGAAGTTCCCATCAGGTTAACTAACTCACCGCCGCCTTTTTTGGTACGGTCAATGATTTTATCCAGAGTTGCCTTGTCCAATAATTCAGTTACAGGAATACCGGCAACTGTAGTATAACGGGGTAGTGGAACCATGGTGTCGCCATGTCCGCCCATCAACAAAGCCTGAATGTCACGTGGTGAAACATCCAAAGCTTCAGCCAGGAAAGCGCGATAACGGGCAGTGTCCAGGATTCCGGCCATACCCAATACCTTGTTTTTTGAAGTTTTCGAAACCGCATAAGCTACGTAAGTCATGACGTCCAATGGGTTCGAAACAATGATGATGATGGCATTGGGTGAATGTTTGATCACGTTTTCCGTAACGCTTTTCACGATGCCTGCATTGATTGAAATCAAATCATCACGGCTCATCCCTGGTTTGCGGGGAACCCCTGAAGTAATTACAACAACATCAGAACCTGCTGATTTTGAGTAGTCATTGGTAGCCCCTACCAAACGGGTGTCATAAAAATTAATGGGGGCAGTCTGCCACAAGTCCAATGCTTTTCCTTCTGACAATCCTTCTTTGATGTCCAGCAAAACAACTTCGCTGACAATGTTTTTTTCAGCTACGATTTGTGCACAGGTAGCTCCTACATTCCCGGCACCAACAACGGTTACTTTCATGATTGTATTTTTTTGGATTAATGTTTTTTTTTAATGCGTATACAAAGGTAAACGGTATTTTGAATTGAAACCTCTTTTTGCAATTGGCTTAACAATTTGGTAAAGAAACAATCAATCAGTTTGTTACAGGGATACAGATCGGATTAATAATCATCTTGTTATCCTTCTGGCTACTGGCTTCTGGCAAGCTGCTAGTAATCAGTCGCCAGTTCCATCTGTTCCACGATCCTAATTTACGGAGGAATCTTTCTTGGTCGTTGCCAAAACCATTTTTACGCCTACCTTGTTGCCTAGTTGCACCACATCAACCATTGATTGTACTTCAATTGAGTTATCACACCTGACAATGACAAATGCATCATTCTTGCCCTGTTTGAATTTTAGCAATTCAGGCTCAATTTGCGAAAATGGAATTTCCTTGTCGTTGACGTAATATTTTAAATCTTTGGTAATTGAAATGGAAAGCTTGTCTGTCTGTTTGTCAATAGCCGGTGACTTATTGGCTTGAGGAAGAGCTAGCTTGATGGCTCCTGGAGTGACCATGGTGGAAACAATCAGAAAAAACAACATCAGGAAAAACATGATGTCACTGAATGAATTTGAAAATATTTCAAATTCCTGCTTCTTCGCACTTCTAAAGTTCATACCGTCTTGTTATTAATTAAATCAATGAACCTGACTGATCGAAATTCCCAGTTCTGTACCAGCTTATTCACCCTGTTATTTAAATAATGGTAGCCAATATAGGCGATAATACCAATCGTTAAGCCAATCCCAGAGGTGATCAGTTTTTCATACAAACCTCCTGAAATCAATGAAATACTGATATTATCTGCCAGTGAAATGTTATAAAAAATCTTAATGACTCCTAGAATCGTACCGATAAACCCTAACATGGGCGCCACCCCGGCAATAACTCCCAGAAAGTACATGTTCCCTTCATATTTATAAACTTCCAATTTGCCTTCCATTTCCATCTGGTCATAAATATCCCGTATCGGCCTTCCCAAATTTTGTATCCCTTTCATCAGAATCAGGGACTCAGAACAATTGGCTGACACGCACAATGCCAATGCGGTATCAATATTGCCAGCTTTTATCAGTTCATTAAGTTTTTCATAAAATGTAGGATCCAACCTCTTTTGACCTTTCATGTAAAAATACCGGTCAAAAAATATAAAAATGGCAATAAAGGATAACAGAAACAACGGAATCAACAACACTCCGCCTTTCATAATAAGATCCAGATAGGACATTTCTGCCGGAGCCGCTAATAGGAAAATCATAGACATCTATTTTTAATGTTCATAAATTATTTTAACCACTGGTAATTGAACTTACATCGCTGTCAATCTGAAAAATTGCATCCATAACCCCAAGACATAACCAGCGCTGCAAAAGTACAAATTAATATAACGGGGATATAGTAAGCCGTTGCAAAACTACTTTTTTTGTCTTTCGATATATTTCTAACTGCTTTCATAATGAAATATTGTACGTCGTAAAATATCAATCATCTAAATACTACTTCTCTTGATCAAAAATGATCTTTAACTTGTCTGAAAAGATAAATATATATAGCAAACGGCAGATAATTAACGCATTAGCATTGTAAACATATTTTAAAACATAAAAAGTGTCTGTAAATCCTGAAAGTATCTGTTAATGATGTGTTTAGGGATGTTAAATTAAGATTATAAAAATTTCGAACAGATGAAATAGATCTTCGATTATTCAATAATATTTCCCAATTTTGCAAAGAAATTAAATAGAATATCCAATGACTAGAAAACTTTTAATAAGGGATGTTACTTTAAGAGATGGTCAACAATCTCTTTTTGCAACCCGCATGAAACAGGAACAGATCGAACGTGTGCTGCCAATCTATAAAGAGGCAGGCTTTTATGCACTTGAAGTTTGGGGCGGGGCCGTACCTGACTCTATTATGCGTTATCTAAATGAAGATCCTTGGGAGAGACTGGAAAAAATCAAAAAGGAAATAGGGACAATTTCCCATTTGACCGCTTTATCACGTGGACGTAACCTTTTTGGATACAACCCTTATCCCGAAGAGGTCATTGAAGGTTTTAACCGCAATGCCGTTCAGTCGGGCATTTCCATTATGCGAATTTTTGACGCCTTGAATGATACGAGCAATATCAAATCAACCATCAAATACGTAAAAGAAAATGGTGGCCTGGCCGATTGTGTGACCTGTTATACCGTTGATCCTAAGTTTACCAAAAAAGAAAGGCTGAAAGCCCGTTTAAAAGGCAAGCCCCTACCCAAAGCTATCTTTTCCATCGACTATTTTGTCAACATGGCCAAGGAACTGGAAGCCATGGGAGCCGATATGATTACCCTTAAAGACATGGCCGGATTGATCCCACCACTGAAAGCGGGGAAAATCATTAAAGCTTTTAAAGAAAATGTGAAGATTCCAATCGACTTCCATACCCATTGCACCCCCGGTTTTGGTTTAGCTTCTGCATTAACTGCAATTATGAATGGCGTGGATATCCTCGATACAGCCATTTTAAACTTTGCCGGAGGGCCTGCTGCCCCTTCCTTTGAATTGGTTCAGATTCTTTGTACCAAGCTGGGAATTGAAACAGGGGTGAACCTGGATGCTGTTGTTCGAATCAATAAGATACTGAAAGATATCCGCCTTGAAATGGCTGATGTGGACAGCTATAAAGTATATCCCATTGAATTTGACATCACCAAAGATCGTTTACCTGCCCATATTGACAACTATTTCAATGAGGCCATTGAATTTGCAATAGCCAATGATGAATCTGGTTTAATGGACGTCTGTGGAAAAATTGAGAAATATTTCAACTTCCCAGATCCTGATGAGAAGGTTAAATTTGCTGAAGTGCCTGGTGGGATGTATACCAACATGTTAGCACAACTGAAGCAGTTAAAGCAGGAAGAACTGCTGCCCCGTGTACTTCAAGTCATTCCTACCGTTCGTTTAGCAGCAGGATGTCCTCCCCTGGTTACCCCTACCAGTCAGATTGTAGGTGCTCAGGCGGTCAACTGTGTGATTGACGAAAATCGTGGCAATCCTTTTTATACCAACAATTCTATTCAGTTTGTCAATCTGGTGAAAGGATCTTATGGCAAGACTCCAGTACCAGTTGATCCCGATTTCAGGGAGAAAATTGCGGGTACACGTGAAGAGGTGCCTTACAATACGGCCAAATACGAAAAACAGGTCAATCAATCTTTCCCCCAATATGGAGAAAATGTAAAACTTGCTTCCAATGAGAAGGAAGAGTTGTTGCTCGAATTGTTTCCAATGGTAGCCAATATATTCCTTTATGACAAAGTGGAACGTATTTATGGAACGAAATTGAAAGAATCGGAGTTGCAAAAGCAACGTGCTTACGAAGCTGAAGTGCAGAAATATCTGAATCTTTCTTCTGAAGAAAAACAAGCCAGGCTCATCGATGGTCTTTATCACTGGACCTGATTCGTCTACCAAAATAACTTAAAAAAGGTGCCTCCAAAAAGAGCACCTTTTTTCTTTTTATTAATTGGACAACAAACTCCTTTATAGAGTAACTTGCAAGGAGCTATTGCGTAAAAATGTAAAAGTGCACAACGTAACCCCTAAAAACGTCAAACCTTAGCTTGATTAACAAGCCTTTACCCTTATCCATCTTTTACTGCCAACAGTGGAGCCTAGAACCCACTTTAAAAAACAGGGCGCCGCCGAAAAGCCATATGAGTAGGTCAACTAAAATCAGAGAAAATGAAAAAACAGCTTGTTCAATTTAATTTCACTGGCATGTCTGTCCAACAGTATGACCAGGTAATGGATGAACTGCGTAAAACGGGTCATTCAGAAATCCCAGGACGTATCTACCATGTATCTACTATTCAGGATAACGGCATGCAGGTAATTGGCGTATGGGAATCACGTGAAGCTTTCGAGAATTTTAGTAAAATCATCCAGCCCATTTTCAACAAAGTGGGCGTACGGCAGGTACAACCGACCATCACCCCTGTGTATTTTGAATATTCAGGCGTGGAGAGTCAGGTCAATCACTAATTATTCACTTTGCGGTATTCTTATTTTAATTCAAAGTGGAGACTGGGAACCACTCCAAAAACAGGGCGTAACCGAAAAGCCATACGAGTAGGTAATCTAAAATTAAACGAAGATGAAAAAGCAACTGATTCAATTCAATTTTCCCGGCATGACTGAAAGGCAGTATGACCAGGTGTGGGATGAGATTCGTAGAGCAGGTCATCCTTCCCCTGCAGGACTTGTCCACCATATCTGTTCTTTTCGGGATAATAATTGTTTGATTTTTGATGTCTGGGAATCACGCGAAGCATTCGATCGGTTTGGGAAAGTCCTTATGCCCATTTTATATAAGCTTGGCGTGGATGAGGTTAATCCCAAAATAACTCCGGTTCACTATGAGATTTCAGGTGTTGATGCAACTGTATCGCACTAATTCATATTTCAAGTGGAGTAGAACCCACTTTAATAAACAAGGCGCAACCGAAAAGCCTAATGAGTAGGAAAACAAAAACAGTAAACTATGAATAAGTTAATTGCAATGGCAGTTCCAATCCTGCCGGGCCAGACAGACCACTGGCATAGGTTTTTGGATACCCTGAAGGGTGAAAGATTAAATGAGTTTAAAGCCAATAGGGAAAAACTGGGAGTGCGCGAACGCGTATTCTTTCAACAAACGCCTCAAGGTGATATGGCAATCGTCACCCTTGAAGGAAATGAACCTGAAGCTGCATTCAGGAGATTTGCAGAAGGCAGCGATGCTTTTACCAGATGGTTCATCGATGAAGTTAAATCAATTCATGGATTCGATCTCACTTCCCCACCTGCGGGAGGTATGCCTGAATTATGCGTAGATTCAGGTGAAGTTAGCGTTTCAGCCTATTAAAGCGGCAACTGGCAACTGGCTGCAAGCTAGTAACCAGTTGCCAGTAGCCAATAACCAGCAGCCAATAATTTTGAATTCCTGTCAAAAACATAAACTTTTTGTCGTAATAAAGGTTTATCTTCGTAAAGACTTTAAATCTAATTATGGCAGACAGATTATCAGATCCAATAGGCCGTTTAATGGGCCTTCGTTATAAATCTCACCCCTGGCATGGCGTTTTTATCGGCAAAGATGCACCGGAAAATGTAACCACTTTTATCGAAGTGGTGCCCACCGATACGGTCAAATATGAAATTGACAAGGAAAGTGGCTTTCTCAAGATTGATAGACCTCAAAAGTATTCCAATGTAGTGCCTGCCCTTTACGGATTTATTCCCCAGACCTATTGCGGCGAACAGGTTGGCCAATATTGTATGGATAAAACAGGTAAAACGGGCATTAAAGGTGATGGCGACCCCATTGATGTCTGTGTGTTAACCGAAAAAACAATCGCGCATGGCGATATCCTGGTCGATGCCCGTCCCATTGGCGGTTTCCGTATGATTGACGGCAATGAAGCGGACGATAAAATTATCGCCGTATTGACCAATGACGTGGTGTACAGCGAATACAAAGACCTGTCTGACCTGCCGGATATTGTGGTTGAACGCCTGAAACATTATTTCCTTACATACAAAGATATGCCCGGCAGACCCAGCAATACTGAAATATCCCACATTTACGGCGTCGAGGAAGCCCTTGAAATCATTCATTGCTCGATGAACGATTACCAAAAGTGGTTCGAAAACCTTGGACGGATACTTTAGAGAACGGATATTCTTTGCCGTCAGCTTTAGCTGACGGTCATGCAAAGAGATATGCAGCAGGGCATTAACCCAATCGACCTGTGGCTAAAGCCATTAATTTTGTCTTCCCTTCGACCGTCTGCTAAAGAAGACGGCAAATAATAATTCCTGCATATCATAGGCAATGTTTTAACTATGAAATAACCATCTTTTAAGGATTGACATAAAAGCTTCGCCAAACGATTCCCTCAAAGAAATATTTCCCTACATTTATCAAAAGTTCCTTGCCTG
>DMFR01000455.1:11545-11698 GCA_003450125.1 Prolixibacteraceae bacterium
TTTATCAAAAGTTCCTTGCCTGATCCCTTTTCCGGCGAGCAGCAAGGTCTTTACCTTGTTCCCTGGCCATTTTCACTTTTGCTGACTCTTGCAAAAACACTTTCTGCACACCATTTATTTAACACTTTCTTCCTACCCGGGTCCTACCTTCGT
>DMFR01000047.1:0-269 GCA_003450125.1 Prolixibacteraceae bacterium
AAGAAGCACAGAAGATGCACACATAGCAACAATAAAAACGCACCAAAATATCTCTTAGAACTGGCTTTGCAGACCCTCATTTGATCCAGAATGTTTTTCGTAGTACAGGTTAAAATCATTACCTTCGTCTAACTTAAACCAACTGATATAAATCGTAATGAAGACATTTATTATTCTGGCCATCATTTTAGTAAGCTTACTTCCCTTGGGATCAACGGCTCAACGCATTACAGTCACAGGGAACAAATTCATGGTGGAAGGCAAAGAAA
>DMFR01000047.1:407-2998 GCA_003450125.1 Prolixibacteraceae bacterium
TGGTCAACAGCCCAGCGCATTACGGTCACAGGGAATAAATTCATGGTGGAAGACAAAGAAATTTTCATGAATGGGGCCAACACTCCATGGAACAACTGGAACGACTTTGGTGGAAATTATCAAAGCGCCTGGTGGGATGCTGAGTTTAAGCGGATCAAAGCTGCTGGTGGGAATTCTACCAGAATATGGATCAGCTGCAATGGTTTAGTGGGATTGACCATTTCAACCGATGGAACAGTAACGGGCGCTACCAATGCATTCTGGTCGAACCTGGATGATATGTTTATACTGGCAAAAAAGAATAAAATATACATCAAAGCCACTTTGATCTCTTTCGACCATTTCAAAAACAGCAATGCTACCTATCAAAGGTGGAGAAACATAGTGCTGAGCAATGACAAGGTGGCTTCATTTGCCGATAACTATGCGGTTCCATTTGTCAAAAGGTACAATGACAATCCCTATTTGTGGGCGGTGGATGTTTGCAATGAAATTGAATGGGTCAACCAGGATGCCGCTGATGGTCAGATCGCATGGAACCGTTTACAGTATTTTGTAGCCAGGGTTGCCTCAGCTATCCATGAAAACAGCCAGGTGCTTGTAACCCTCGGTAGTGCGGCAATCAAATGGAACAGTCCAAAATACGAAGGCAATTACTGGAGTGATGCCAGCCTAAAAGCCCAATACAACAATGATAATGCAAGACTCGATTTCTATTCCCCGCATTTTTATGGCTGGTGTGTAAAATGGTTTGGTAATTTTGCAGTGAATAAAACACCGGCAGATTATGGGATCAATGACCGCCCTTGTGTGATAGGGGAAAATCCGGCAAAGGGAGTTTTCGACGATGGGGCGACTCCTACCCTGGTAGTACCACCAACAGAGATGTTTCTTGCTACCTATAACCATGGATGGAAAGGTTTGATGCCCTGGACTTCCAATGCCGTGGATGCCAATGGGAATCTGAATGATTTTGGAGGTGGATTGCTGGCCTTTCAAAAGGCACATCCAGAACTGGTGGATCCTTCCTTTACAACGGGCATGGCTCCTGAAATGAAACAAGAGAAGAGTCCTTCGATTTTTGAAAAGGTATTTCCCAATCCTACTGGTTCAGGAATCTTCAAGATCGCCTTGTTGAATTATCAGGATGTGACACTTCGCCTTACTGATAACAAGGGAATGATAATCTTTTCCAAAAATGCGGTTAATGAGGAATCAACCTTCTCCACAAAAGGATTGCCCAAAGGAATTTATATCCTATCTGCCATTAAACCCGGTCAGATGGACAGCCGCAAATTGGTTCTGAATTAAAGTGCAAATTATAAATCAGTAATGAAACTTCTACATACTTCGGATTGGCATCTTGGGAAACGGCTTGAAGACTTTTCAAGGATTGAAGAACAGCAACAGGTACTGCAGGAGATCTGCGATATTGCAGAGCTTGAACAGGTCGATGCGATCCTTGTCGCAGGCGATTTGTATGACACTTTCAATCCTCCAACAGAGGCAGTGGAATTGTTCTATAAAACCTTAAAGCGATTGACCAGAAATGGGAAGCGGCCTGTTATTGCCATTGCTGGGAACCACGATTCGCCTGACCGTATTGAGGCGCCTGATCCGCTGGCACGCGAATGTGGAATCATCTTTGCCGGTTACCCCAATTCTGTTGTCCCTGCCTTTGAACTGGAATCAGGTTTGAAAGTGCTGCATAGTGAAGAAGGCTTTCTGGAACTTCAGATTCCTGGAATGGAGGTTCCCTTACGCCTTTTGTTAACCCCTTATGCCAATGAATTCAGACTGAAGACTTACCTGGGGAAGGAAGACAGTGAAGAGGAACTGAGAACTGTTCTGGAGGAAAAATGGAAAGAATTGGCAACTGCCTATTGTGATGAAAAGGGGGTAAATGTACTTCTTACCCATCTTTTTGTGATTAAAAAAGGGGGTGAGATCCCCGAAGAGCCTGCGGATGAAAAGCCAATTCTACATGTCGGCGGTGCACAAATGATATATTCTGCCAACATTCCAACCCAGGTTCAATATACGGCTGTGGGGCATTTGCACCGGATGCACAAAGTAGATTCAGTTCCCTGTCCAGTTTACTACAGTGGAAGTCCATTGTCATACAGTTTTGCAGAAGCCAATCAGAAAAAATATGTACTGATGATTGATGCCCAGCCAGGGAAGAAGGCTCATGTTCGGGATCTTGAGCTGACCAAAGGTAAAAAGCTGCTTCGCAAACGGGCAGAGGGGATAGAAGAAGCCCTTCAATGGCTGGCAGACAATCCCGATTGTTTGTGTGAGCTTACGATGGTTACTGAAACCTATCTCACGGCCCATGAAAGGAAACAATTGGCTTGTGCGCACGAAGGGATTGTGACCATTATTCCGGAGGTGAAAAATGCCGTCGGTGTATCTTCGGATAGTAGAAAGAGCATCGATTTAAGCAAAAGCATGGAAGAGCTTTTTGCCGATTATTTCAGGCATACCAAGGGACAGGCCCCCAATACGGATGTAATGGCACTGTTTACAGAACTATTGGCAGAGAACGAGACCACAGATTAAATGAAGAAGAATTTCACCACAGATTACAC
>DMFR01000319.1:0-193 GCA_003450125.1 Prolixibacteraceae bacterium
CAAGGTACACACAAACAGGCAACAAGGGGGCAACCTGTAGGCAAGGAAATGTATACATTGAAAATACGGATTCGAAGGTTTATGGTCGTTGGTCCCCTTTTGCAATGTTCACGTTCAGGTGATGGAATTACCAATAATTTTTCATCCTGCACAAAAGACTTTTTCCTTTTTTAGAATTGAACAACTCTTGGTG
>DMFR01000319.1:312-9046 GCA_003450125.1 Prolixibacteraceae bacterium
ACTCTTGGTGATATTCTCTTGATTTTATAGCATTGTTTCAAAATAGATAGTTTATGGAAACACTTATAATAAAAATAGATACCCGCACAAAGAAGGGGAAATATCTTTTCGGCCTGATTACTGAAATGGCTAAGGAGGATACAATTGTTAAAATTGTAAAAAACGAAGTCTACAATGAAATTAGTGCTTCGCTAAAGGAGATGAAGTCAGGAAAAAGAAAGCCAATCAATGAACTTTTGAAATGAAAGAAGTTTACTAAGAGTTTCACTTCAAGTGAAACTCTTAGTAAATATTATACCCTGATGTCCATCCTTGCAAAAGGTACGGCATCCATGCCGATAAACTCACCTTTCAGATATTTGAAATGACCGGTCATGGCAATCATGGCGGCATTGTCAGTGGTGAATGCAAACTTGGGGATGTGCATTTTCCAACGGTACTTTACAGCCATTTCCATCAATGCATTTCTCAATCCTGAATTGGCAGAAACACCTCCGGCAACGGTAATTTCCCTGATGCCCGTTTCTTTGGCCGCCTTGATCAGCTTGTCCAGTAAAATGTCAATGATGGTCTTTTGAAGGGAGGCACACAAATCAGCTTTTCGCTCTTCAATAAAGTTTTCATTTTCTTTCAGCCTGTCACGAAGGAAATACAGGAAGCTGGTCTTTAGTCCACTAAAACTGTAATCGAAATTTGCCACCCTGGGTTTGGCAAACTGAAAGGCATCGGGATTGCCTTCCTTGGCCAGCTTATCCACAAAGGGGCCGCCGGGGTAGGGAAGTCCCATCACCTTGGCACATTTGTCAAAGGCTTCACCTGCGGCATCATCAATGGTTTGACCAATGACTTCCATGTCCAAATAATCGTTAACTTTGATGATCTGGGAATTTCCCCCGGAGACCAAAAGGCACAGAAATGGAAAGGTAGGCGGATCATAAGGCTGGTCGTATTCCTGGATAAAGTGGGCCAGCACATGGGCCTGAAGGTGGTTGATTTCTATCATTGGGATGCCCATTGCCAGGGAGAACCCCTTGGCAAATGAAGTGCCTACGAGTAGAGAGCCCAAAAGGCCCGGGCCGCGGGTAAATGCAATGGCCGTAATATCTGCGGTAGTTACCCCCGCTTGTTTGATGGCCTGGTCAACGACCGGGATAATGTTTTGCTGGTGGGCACGGCTGGCCAGTTCGGGAACCACTCCTCCATAGGATTCGTGAACCTTCTGTCCTGCAATGATATTGGACAACAGGAATCCGTTTTTTATTACAGAGGCTGACGTATCATCACAGGAGGATTCTATGCCTAAAATCAGTATGTTTTTTTCTTTGTTCATCGTTGTCAATAAAAAGTCCGGCGAAGCGTTAATTTATTCAACGGACTGGTTTTTATCAGCGTATTTTTTATTATTTTGCTTAATAATTCAAGGGACAAAATTATCAAAAAATCACTCAAAATAGGATTGTCGGTTTTGGGCACGGTATTCATCCTGCTCATCGGTTCCTGGTTCGTACTTCAAAGTCCGGTGGTACAGACCTATTTGGTCAATAAACTGACAAAACATTTTTCTGAGAAATACCATACATCGGTTACCATAAAGGGGGTTTCCATCTCTTTTTTTAACAAGGTGATTCTGGAAGATGTACTGGTAAAGGATCAGAAGAACGATTCGCTTTTGTTTGTTCATGAACTGGAGGCAGGCATTGAATCGTTCAGTATTGAGAAACGAACTGCCCAAATTGATCATCTGACATTGGACAATACCATTCTGACCATTGATTCCGATTCCGCAGGGGTTGCCAATTACCAGTTTTTAGTTGATTTATTTGCCAAAAAAGATACCATTCAGACAGCAGACAGCCTTCAGTTCAATTTTGACATGAAGCGCTTTGAGTTCAACAATGCCTCGGTAAGTTATGGCTATCGGGACAGTACCGGCCATCAACGGATCGACCTGAGGAACATTAACCTGGGGGTTTCGGATTTGGAACTTCACTATGATAAAATAGCCTTTCTAATCACCCAGTTCCAATTGAATGATCACAAGGATTTTAGGCTAGAGAATTTTTCTGCACGTTTTATTGCAACACCCGATTCTATCAACCTGATGAATCTGCATGCCCTTACCACCAATTCGGAGATTACAGAACTAAATGTCAAAGTCGATAAAAAGAAACCGGGGACTGCATTTGATTTGAAAAAGATGAAGGTGAGCATGGATCTGAAAAAATCAAAGATCAGCCTCAAGGATGTGGGCATGATTGTCCCTCTGCTCAAAGGTATGGATGAAGATATTGATGTGTCAGGACAGGTATCGGGAACCCTTGCCGACCTGAAAGGGAAGAACATTTTACTTAGCATGGGAAGCAACACCCAACTGGCTTTTGATTTATACCTGAGCGGGCTGCCCGATTTTGCCAACACCTATATGCACATTGATCTGAAGCAGTCGTTTGCCGATTTCAAAGATCTGAGCCATGTGAAGCTTCCGGATAATTTTCCCCTTCAACAATTGACTGTTCCATCGCAACTTATGGATGCCGGAATTATCGAATACAATGGGAATTTCACAGGCTTCTTTAGTGATTTTGTAGCTTTTGGAACCTTTAAATCCAAGTGGGGCATCCTAAAGACCGATTTGTCGTTTATCCCGACCAAGGATAAAAAGCTGAAAATCAACGGCAAGTTGAGGACCGTTAATTTTAAGATCGGTGATCTGGCCCAGACGACATTGCTTGACGGTGTTACTTTTAATGGCGATATTCAAGGGCTCTTGAATCAGCAGACACACGATTTTTCAGCCCAGGTTTCAGGCAAAATCGATAGTATTTTTGTCAACAACTATCAATACAAAAACATTCAAATGAACGGTGATATCCTGAATAAGAAATTTGATGGATTCATGGTGGTGGATGATCCCAATTTGAAACTGAGATTTGACGGAAAGTTCGACCTCAATGTCCCCGTTCCTGAGTTTAATTTCCAGATGCTTTTGGAAAATGCCAACCTTCGGGCCATTAATCTGGATCATAGCTACCAGCATTCAGCCATCTCTTTTGCCTTGAATGCCAATTTTACGGGAAGCAACATCGATAATATCAACGGTCTTATCCATTTTAGCAAAGGGGCTTACATCAATGAGAACGGGGCGGTTTCGTTTGATAATTTCGACTTGAAAACTTTTTACGACAATGAACCTGTTTTACAGCTAAGATCCGATTTCCTGGATGCCGATATTCGTGGCCAATATGAATTGCACAATCTGCACAATTCGGTCAAACAGGTTATTTCCCATTTTCTTCCTTCGGCAGGCTTGACATTCCCAACAGAGAAAATACAGAATAATTTTGACTTTAAGGTCGTACTTAAAGATGGAAATCGTTTTACCAAAGTATTGATGCCAGAATTAATGTTGAATACCGCAGCAATCGACGGGAGTATCAACTCAGATAAGAATTTACTCACTGTCAACGCTACCTTTCCCGATATTCAATATCATTCCACCAGGTTTCATAAGTTTAGCTTCAGTGTTGACAGTGATTCAAAATTGAATATCCGAAACAAGGTGGAAGATATTTCCATTGGCGAACAGTTCAAAATATACAATCTTTCCCTGAATTCAGCCGCGGGAAAGGATGTGCTGGAATCGAAGCTGGCATGGAATAATTTTGGTTCGGTTTCTTATAGCGGATCTTTGAATACCAGTACGAAGTTTTTCAGTCAAAAGGATAGCCCGCACATAGAAGTTTCTATCAAACCTTCACGGATTTTACTGGCCGACAGTTTATGGCAGATCAATTCGGCCTTGATTACCCTGGATTCTACCCTTGTAAAGGTGAATAAGCTTGAATTGTCGAACCATGGTCAGTCCATTATGGTGGATGGCTCGATTGATAAAAATAAGGATGATAAACTGAACATTCATTTTAACCAGATTGATCTTAACCCACTGAACACCTTTATTGCGGGCGATCTTGAACTATTAGGCACATTGAACGGCACCTTTTCTATTTTTGACATTTATCACAGGGCCTTGTTTCTGGCAGATCTGAAAATTGACGGGGTAAGCTTGTTGGGGCAAACCATCGGCAATGCTTCTGTACAGAGCCGCTGGGACAGCGATGCTGAAGAAATTAATGCCGAATTGCTGGTTCATTCGGATGAAAAAACAACGTTGCAGGCTTACGGAATTTATAATCCAGCTAAAGACAGCCTGTCGGTCAAAACCAATTTCAACCATTTTTCATTGTTGATTCTTCAACCCTTGCTGGGGAGCAGTTTTGCTCATTTTCATGGTGATGCAACAGGTAAAGTACACGTTTACGGGCATCTTGACCATATTCAGCACGATGGGGCCTTGTATGCCGCCAATGCCGGTTTGATGCTTACCGATTTACAGGTCAACTATACCATGAACGATTCGGTTAAGTTTGTTGGAGATAAAATTATATTTCCGCAGATGAGGATAGTGGATGATTATAAAAACACGGGCATCTTTAACGGAACCATTCAGCACCGTAGCTTTTCAAAATTCATCTATGATCTGTCCATCAAATCCAATAAGATCATGGCTTTCAATACCACCCCGGCGATCAATGAGCAGTTTTACGGAAAAGCTTTTGGAAGCGGCATGGTACGGATTACCGGGAAAGACCCAAACCTGTTGATTGATGGGGCTGTACGGACCGAAAAAGGAACGGACATGAATATTTACCTCGAATATGAAGACGAGGCCCAGCAATACGATTTTCTCACTTTCGTGAAGCACGGATTCCAGGTCCCTGGTCTGCCGAAGAAGGATCCGGAAAGCAAGTCCACTTTAGTGATGAAATTCAATGTTGAGATTACCCCCGAGGCCAAGGCCCAGCTAATTTATAATTCGAAGATCGGTGATGTGATACGGGCCCATGGTTCATCCGAAAATATGCAGATCAACATTGATAACAATTCCAATATCACCATGTTTGGCGAATATACCTTTGAAGAAGGGGATTATCTTTTCACCCTCCAAAATGTGATCAATAAGAAATTCGAAATCCAGCAGGGCGGCACCATACAGTGGAATGGAGATCCAAACAACGCAGTCATCGACCTCAATGCCATTTACCGGCTGAAAGCATCGCTGAAAGAACTTTTTGTGGATGAATACAAAGACATCGACAATCAACGCATACCAGTATTGTGTAAAATTGCACTTTCGAGAAACCTCAGTAACCCGGATATCAAATTTGATATTGAATTACCTTCAGCAGAAGACAGGATTAAAAATGGGATAAAACAGTTTGTCAGTACAGAAGAAGACATGAACAAGCAGATGTTGTCGCTTCTGGTGCTGGGTAAGTTTTATACCGCAGAAGCCAACAACCGTCTGGTTGGTTCGACGGCTTCAACGGCCAGCGAATTGCTGTCCAACCAGTTTAGCAATTGGCTCTCTCAGCTCAGTAAGGATTTTGATGTAGGGGTTAATTACCGGCCAGGAGACCAGATCTCCAATGATGAAGTCGAACTGGCCCTTAGTACCCAAATGTTCAATAACAGGGTAACGATCAACGGAAACATTGCCAACAATTCCTCTCAAAAGATCAATGCCAACAACAACGGACTTGTGGGCGATGCAGATGTGAATGTTAAACTTACGCGGAACGGCAAACTGCAGTTAAAGGCCTATAATCATGCCAACAATAACATCATCTACGAAACTTCTCCCTATACCCAGGGGGTAGGGGTGTCGTACCGCGAAGATTTTAACGATTTTCAGGAGCTTTGGCAAAAGGTGAAACATCTTTTCAAATCCAAATCAGCAAGGCAAAAACCAGTAAATAAATAGATTCAGCTATTTTTGGCCTAAAAATTGTATTTTTGCGAAACATACTATTATATGGTATGTCTCGTTTTCTTATAAAATTGACCTTAAAACAAGTTGCATATGTTGAATTTTATCATCTTACAGGCTAGTCAAAACTTGACCGAGGGCGTAAAAGTTGCAGCCAAGGCGGTCCAACCCGAGGGGGTAAAATTAGGATTCATCGATCTGGCCATAAAAGGCGGACCCATAATGATCCCCATTGTCCTGTTATCCTTTGTGGCAGTATTCATTTTCGTTGACCGATACATTGCCATCAATAAAGCAAGAAAGGTCGATTCACGAATGATGGATCGGGTCAAAGAATATATTCTTGATGGGAAAGTTGAATCCGCTTATGCCTTGTGCAGAAGTGAAAACAGCCCAACCTCACGGATGATCGAAAAGGGTATTTCACGCATTGGACGACCCATGGCAGATGTGACCACTGCTATTGAAATTGTAGGAAACCTGGAGGTTTCAAAATTGGAAAAAGGACTTCCGGTGTTGGCCAGCGTTGCCGGCGGAGCACCTATGTTGGGTTTCCTGGGTACAGTAACCGGTATGATTTCCGCTTTTTATGATATGGCCAATGCAGGAAACAATATCAACATCACTTTGTTGTCATCAGGTATTTACCAGGCCATGGTTACCACCGTTGCCGGCTTAATTGTAGGGATTACCGCTTATTTTGCATACAACCTGTTGGTTGCCAATGTTGAAAATGTGGTCTTTAAAATGGAAATTGCAACCAGCGAGTTTATGGATATGTTGAACGAACCAGCAAAATAAAGATATCATGGCTTTAAAACGTCGAAATAAGGTGGAGGTAAGTTTTAGTATGGCTTCGATGACTGATATCGTTTTCCTTTTGTTGTTATTTTTTATGATTACATCAACACAGGTGGCTCCCAATGCCCTCAAGCTTCTATTGCCTCAAAGCAATAATCAGACGGTTGCAAAGGCCATTACAACCATCTCAATAACTGCTGATCTGAAATTTTATATCAATGAAAATGGCGATCTTAAAAAAGTGGCCTTTTCTGAGATTGAGCCTTTTTTACAAAAAGTGATCAAGACCAATGAAGATACCTACATTGCCCTTCATGCCGATAAGACGGTGCCGATTGAGCAAGTAGTGAATATCATGAATATTGCCAAACGCAACCAAATTAAACTGATTCTTGCTACATCTCCAGAAGAAGAATAATGAATTATATTTCAGAACATAGAATCGCTTTCATCGGTACCATTGTCACCCATACGGTGATCTTGCTGTTCTTGCTGTTTTTTGGCTTTTTTACCCCGCTACCCTTACCCGGGGAAGAAGGTATTCTTGTCAACTTTGGGGATTCGGAAACCGGCATTGGAACAGAAGAACCTGCTCCGGGAGAGTCTGGTCCGGCAAAGAACCAGGAAGAAAAACAGGCGGTAACCAAAACACCGCCGCCTCCTGCCAGAAAAATAGCCTCTCCGGTTGAAAAGGAAGAGCTGGTGACCCAGGATATGGAAAAGACAGTGGCCCTGGAAACAGCTAAAAAGAAAATAGAGATTCAAAAGGCCAAGGACCGGGAAGAAGATAAAATCCTGAAAGAAAAGCGCAAGGAAGAGCTTCTGGAGAAACAACAGCAGGTGGAAGCAGAAAGGCTTCAAAAGGCTGAAATAGCCCGCCAGGAAAAGGAAGCGGCGCAGAAAGCGGCGCTGGCAATGGCAGAACAGCGGAAAGTGGGTGAGATCAATAACAGGGCAAAAAATGCATTTGGCGGCACGGGAAATGGAACTGGTGCTGGCATAGGAAAAGGCGATGGCAATGGGAAAGGGGATCCTAATTCGAAAAGTACCGGCCAGGGGGTAACCTTTGGTCCGGGCAATCAAGGTAGTCCTGGAGGATCTGCCAATGTTAATAAATATGGCCCGGGTGGAGGAACTGGAAATGGAACTTCCTACAGTCTCGACGGACGCAACGGCCTTTCGTTGCCCAAACCCAATTACCCGGGAAATGAAGAAGGAATTGTAGTTGTCCAGGTAACAGTGGATAAAAACGGAACAGTGACCAAAGCAGAGCCTGGAGTCAGAGGTTCCAATACCGCCAATCCTGAATTGATTGCTGCGGCTAAAAAGGCTGCCCTTTCGGCTAAATTTAATACCGATAATAATGCCCCTGCGTTCCAGGTGGGGACCATTACTTACCGTTTTGTGCTTGATTAAATTTTATATATAGATGATTAAAGAGAAATTGGATAGTCCTTTGGTGGAAGTTTTGACAGAAATTGGGTTTACCGAATCTACCGAACTTGAAAGTGTTTGTATTCCCCGAATTAAGAGCGGTCATGACCTTTTGTGCATTGCCGGAAAAGGAGCGGGGAAGACCACTACCATCGTTATAAGTGTTCTACAACGACTGAAAAGTTCTCTGGCAGATGTTCCGAGGGCAGTTATTATGGTTCCCGACAAGGAAAGGGCAGCGTCAATGAAGGCTGAATTTGATCGGCTGGGCCAATATACTGACCTGCGGGTAAACACAGCATGCGAAGATCAGAAGATTGATGACCAAAAGGACAAGATTTACATGGGTTCTGATGTGGTGATCGGCACTCCAAAACGATTGAACCTCATTTATTCCTTATATGCCCTGAACCTCAGCAGCGTCAATCTGTTTGCCATCGATGATGCAGAGTCGGTCATCAAGAGCATTAATTATCTTCAAATTGACCGGTTTTCAGAAAGTATGCCCAAAGCCCAAAAGATCTTATTTGCCAATGATCTGACCAAATGGCTGGAACGTTTTTCCAGTGAATTCATGAATAATCAGGAAGTGATTGAGATTGAAGAAGAAGAAGAGGAATAATTAATCTAAATGAAAGTCTTTCAATACTCAAAATACGCAAGGGGTAAGTG
>DMFR01000319.1:9100-10461 GCA_003450125.1 Prolixibacteraceae bacterium
AATACGCAAGGGGTAAGTGAAATTGGTTAGTTGTTTATTTTGTCAAGTTATTGAAATAAGGTAATTTTATATTATATAAGAAAACGCAATAACCTTGATCCTATATGCGCAGCACTGGCTTTTTGATTTTCTTCAGCATCGTTCTATTTATATATGGCTCGGTCAATTATTACCTGTTTGCCCGCGGGCTTCAGGCTTTTGCCTTGAGTCAGCCGATGAAAAGGTGGTATATCGCCATTTTCTGGGTAGTGGTCTCGATGTTTATTGTGGGCAATGTACTTGAACGCACCGCCACCTCTGTTTTTAGCGAATGGATCTACCGGATTGGGGCTTTCTGGATGGCTTTTATGCTGTATCTGTTTATAGCTCTTGTTCTGATTGATGTGGTAAGGATACTCAATTATTTCTTTCATTTTCTGCCACCGTTTACACCACTTATGAGATTCCGCCTGGGTATCATCGTCTTTTCATTGGCGGCTTTGGTGGTGGCCGGAGGGTATATCAATGCCCTGTGGACCAATGTAAAAGTTATCCCATTGACCATTCATAAGAAAGTTTCAGGTCCACAGGAAGTGAAAATACTGATGGCCTCGGACCTCCATCTTGGTGCATTGATCGGCGAAAGGCGCGAGAAACACCTGCTGGAACTTATTCAACAACAAAAGCCTGATCTGGTGTTGCTTTGCGGTGACCTGGTGGATGGGGACATCGCCCCGGTACTTCGAAAGAATCTTGGCCGACACATCCAGGAAATCAAAACACCCATGGGGGTTTATGCCATTACCGGAAACCATGAATTCATTGGAGGAATCAATAAAACCCTGCCTTATCTTCGAAGTATCAATATCAGGATGCTATTGGATGAAACAATTACTTTGCCCAACGGCATCCAGTTAGTAGGCCGTATTGACCGTGCAGGCTCAAGAGGTCCGAATACACTCAAATCGCTGAACCAACTGATGGCAGGAATTGATACTCTGAAGCCAATCATCGTGATGAACCATCAACCGGTTAATCTAAAGGAAGCCTCTGACGCCAAAGTGGATCTTCATTTATCAGGACATACCCATAACGGACAAATGTGGCCCTTTAATTACATTACCCAAGCCGTATATGAACTCAGCTGGGGATTACGCAAAGTTGGAACTACCAATTTTTATGTATCTTCGGGTTACGGTTCATGGGGGCCACCCGTAAGATCTGGAAACAGGCCGGAAGTGGTGATTTTTAACCTTAAATTTGATCAGTAAAGTTTCACTTCAGCACAAGCTAGTATTCCTTTAAATCCTGTTTATACAATCTTCCTTACATTCTCTCAGGGTTCATTCAAAGAAGGTTCTGGTTGGGTACAAGTTGCCTGT
>DMFR01000162.1:0-1646 GCA_003450125.1 Prolixibacteraceae bacterium
GTTTTTTTCAAGCAGAAGACGGCATACGAGATCATGCCTAGTCTCGTGGGCTCGGAGATGTGTATAAGACGCGTGTTTTATACTGGCTATTTTAGCTGGTAGTTCAAGTGCATGGGGACAGGTATTAACAGTGCCCAGTACTGTGGCACCATTACCTTTACCTGTAGGCTGTACAACAGACGCTTTACACCCAAGGGCAGGGGTTCCGTATGATTACGCAGTGTTAATTAACAATATTCCTGCTTTGACTGCTGCTGGGACTACGGCTCCTACAGGCTATACCTGGTGGGCTACCCAAAATACTAATTTTCTAACTACTGCAGTTGCTCCAGCTATTCCAGTAGCTGACCTGACCAATGTATTGACCGTTGCCCCTAGTCAATTAATTTATACAGATCCATTATACAAAGATCCTACTGGACCAATAAATATGAAAATTACCTGGACACCTGAAATCTTGGCAAAGACTCTTTATCATGCAACGGCCATAGACAATACGGCAGGTAGATTTTCAACCTTTGTTTCTGTATTGGCGAACGGTTCTTGTTCTAATAACCTTCAAGTATTTGAAATCGATCCTAAGCCAGCGTTTACGGTTGATATAGCTAGTATCGATGGTTCTGATGCATCTCTGGCGTTCGGTACTGATGCTCCCTTCTGCGTTGACGTAGTACGCAGTGCTGCATATGATATTGCTACTAATAAGGTTCTTATGGATTATGGTACAAATACGCTTTATTATGAAGTTGTTTCTGCAAATTTTGTTACAAGTTGGTTACCCACCTTCACAATCGATGCTGGTAGTTTATCTACTGCAGCTGGTAAAGACCAAAAAGCAGATGTTAGTTGGTACCCTACTTTGGGTGATGCAAAGGCGGGTACTAATGTGATTGAAACTTTTCCATTGCAAGTTGATGGTGCAACTATTCAAGGAGTAAAACCTTTAACAACAGCTATAGCAAATACTTCTACTGGTGTGTCTGTTTTTGTAAAGGTTGTTATTCATAACTACAAATGGGAATCAATACTTGATAATAAATTTACTCTTTCTGTTGATGGAAAAGACTTTACTAATCAATGGGATTTGGATAACTCAACAATTAATGCTGCCAGTGCTACTCCAACTTGTGCTGCAGCTGGCCCAGATTATAACGATAAAGGTGTTCATACTATTACAGCTCGTCCTGACGTCATTGATAATAGTGGTCCTGGCGTTCTTTTACCAAGTTTTGTTCCTAAAAACTAAGGATATAATTTGGAATGAAATTGCTTTTTCATGACTCCCCCTACTTTTTCCGGTTGGCCGCAAGGCTGGCCGGAGAAAGGATGGGGATTGGAGGAAGAAGTGAAAAGTAACCGTATCAAGGGAGCGATAAATGGTCAGGTTTAATGGAGGAAAATGAATGTACATTTGTTCATGAGGACTTTTTTAATTAAATCCTGATGATTGGCCTACCCCTGGTGGTTAAATAGGACTTGACAAATTGAAAGGTGAGAAAAGGAGAAGATGAGAAAGGGAGAGGGTGAGAAAAGGAACCAGATACTAAAAGCCAGTGTACGGAACCTACCCGAGTCCTATCATCTGTAACTCATCTGTAACTCATCTGTAACCTTTCTGTAACCTCACCTTACAGAAAGGTATCAGA
>DMFR01000162.1:1751-3096 GCA_003450125.1 Prolixibacteraceae bacterium
TCAGAAAGGTATCAGAAAGGTATGAGAAGGTATCCCCTATACCTAACGCAATGGATGCCCGGCAACGGGAGAATACGATGCGGAAAGTCGCGGGGAAAGGATATGTGATTAACTCCTGCTATTGAAAGGGGTTGTTACAATCAAGCACCGCGTACTGGCCGAGTTTTAAGCCGTCCACATACATAACAGCAGATTGGGAAGTACTAACCGACCATCGCAATTAAATAATGGAGCTCCCTTTGAGGAGATCAGCTAACCATGACAAGGAGAAAGAGCCCATGAAGTAAAGATCAGAATCCGCAGGTTCAATACACGCAAACCATTGAACTGGCCGGGGGAAAGCCCTCGGCCTGCGGGGGATCTAAGGAAATTAAAAGTTTAAAACAGCATCCTAGGGGAAAGTTTAGAAGTTGGGCCGGGTGCAAGAGAATTACAATAGTTTTGAAGGGGGTTATTAAGGGGGGCGTTTTTTTAAAGGTCGTTGTTTAACGCTGCCAGGTACTTCGTACGCTGACAGGTTGGAAGAAGTGGGAACCTGTCAGCGTGCGCAGCACCTGGCAGCGTCAAACAATCGTCAACTAATGGTCAAACTTGAAATGAAAGTTGAATATGAATGAAGAAGAATTGATAAGCGGACATTTTTACCACATCTATAATTGTGGTATCAACGGGGAAAATCTTTTTCGTGCAACGGAGAACTACCACAGTTTTCTGAGCTTGATGGATAAGTATGTTCTGCCGGTAGCGGATCTTTTTGCCTGGGTGCTGATGCCCAATCATTTTCATTTATTGGTAAGGATCAAAGAAAATGTGAGGTATAAGTATTCTATTACAGATCGCGACCACCAGGGTGAGACCTGGTTTGACGACCATAAATGGGAAACTATAGACCTGCCAGCGTGCGCAGCACCTGGTAGCGTCAAACAACCCGTCAATCTACCCATCAACGTCAAGATCCCAAAGCCGCATCTTCATTTTTCACATTTATTCAATGCTTACGCTAAATATTACAACCAACGTTATACCCGACATGGAGGTTTGTTTGAACGTCGCTTTAACCGTAAACACATTGACAATGAACGCTACTTTAAACGAATGGTATTGTATATTCATAACAATCCCGTCCATCATGGATTTTGCAGCCATCCAATAGAGTATCCCTGGACGAGTTATTTGACCTGTATATCGATAAAGCCCACCAAACTTCATCGTGAGAAGGTAATGGGGTGGTTTGATAGCCAGGCAGAGTTTAAGCTGCTGCACAATGAGAAGATGGAAGTTGAAAAAATTGACAAATGGCTGGAGATATGAAGAAGGTGTTTTTTAACGCTGTCAGGTCTTCGAC
>DMFR01000162.1:3298-12497 GCA_003450125.1 Prolixibacteraceae bacterium
GTCGAAGACCTGACAGCGTTAAATAAGACCTGGAAATTAAAACTTTGAAGAATTAAAATGAGGGATCTTTTGTACATAGAACGATTGGTAATGGCAGCGCTGCTGCTCTTGCTGCTGGCTTTGGCTCCTGCCAAGGCCCAGACGGTCGTGTTCAAGGGACAGATCGCTCCATTGGAAGTAGAACAAAAAGGCTATGATACTTATACCTGGGAATTGTACAAGGATTCGACGGTCAATTTTGCCATAGTGGATGGTGACCCGATGCCTTCCAGTTATGCTGAATTTGTAGGAGACAATGCCGGGCCATTGGTGAATGTGAAATGGCTGGAACCGGGGACCTTCTTCTTTAAAGTGAGGGCAGTCAATGTGGCTGGTTGTACGATGAATTTGAAAATTGGAATCATTAAAGTGATTGAGGCCAAGCCAACAGCGGTCATTGTTTCACCTGACCTGATGATGACGTGTATTGATGAACCGACCACGCTTGAAGTCGTGTTAACGGGTTCAGGGCCCTGGGAATTCAGCTATACGGACGGAACTACCATTGAAACGGTGAAAGGGATTACAGACCCCAATTATCAACTGAAGGTCAATCCCAAGAGTACGACGGTATACTGGATTACAGAGGTGAAGGATATGTTCGAATCCAATTCTGATGATTCGAATTCGGTCATGGTGGTGGTGAACCCAAAGCCGGTGATAGGGAAGATCTATCAGTGGGAGCCGTAGGGGAAGTGAGAAGTGGTCATTAAGAAATAAGGAATATGAAACGTCCATGACAATATTATTTTGACACACAGGAGGATGATTAAAAACAAAATGAAAAATAAACACATAGACACATAGAAAGAACACATAGAAAGAACACATAGAATAATTAAAAAGAAAGAACAATTTAAAACTATGTGTTTTTACTATGTGTCCTATGTGCCTATGTGTTTAAAAATTATAGACAGATGAATAAAATGAAAATATTATGGGGAAAACCTTATCTTCCTTCTTCAACCTTAGTAACTAAAGGAATACCCTTTCCTTCAACCTTATTCACCTTATATTTAATAGAATAAGGTGAATAAGGTTGGACTCTGGTAGTTGTTGAACAGTTACTAAGGTTTAAAAAGGAAGGTGATGGTTTTTCTAATTAGAAAGATTATTTCCCATACGAAACATTATAGAGCCATAAGAACAAAGGAACAAGAACAAAGGAACCAGAAATAAGAAATAAAGAACAAGAAATAAGGAACAAAGAAGAAAAATGGGTTAATTACAGTCTGATTTGTGCAAGGCTGGGATTGAAATTGAAAAGATGATAAAAATGTTCAAATATCTATACGCGATGATATTACTGATTGCTGCTTTACAGGCAGTCGGGGAAGACTATGTCATCGACAAGGTATGTGTAGGGTCGATCAGGCATTACCGGGTGGAAGGGGAGCAGGGATCAACTTATACCTGGCTGCTGACCAATTCGTCAGACGTCAAGGTTCCTCTGGACAATGAAGGTGGTCAGGAATTTACGGGTAAGGACGCTGATGGGTTCCCCACCTATGGAAATGAAGCCACCATCCAATGGAAAACTGCCGGGACTTATCAGTTGAAAGTGATTCAAATTTCAGTTTACAATTGTGATACCATCGAACAGGGATCAGTAGAAGTATTTGATCTTCCGCTGGCATTTGCAGGTAATTCCTTATCAATTTGTTCAAGTACAACGATAGAACTGACCTCTTCTACAGTATCAAACGCGGGCAGTATCCTTTGGACCAGCTCGGGAGATGGGAGTTTTGAAGACCCGGTTGCTGTACAGACCACTTACCACCTGGGAGCAGGCGACCGGATAAAAGGAAGCATCCTACTCACCCTAACGGCCGAGGGAAAAGGAAATTCACCCACCTGTAAGCCGGCCGTTTCCAGCTTGACGGTCACCTTTAAAGAACTTCCTACACTGGTTACGAACGATCCCGCCTCGGTTTGCCTTCCGCTGACCATTGACCTCACTGACCCCTTGATTACCCAGGGGAGCGATCCGGATCTGGTCTACAAATATTATGTGGACAGGGATGCCAAGGTCGAATTAACCAATGCCAAGACGATTAATAAAGACGGTACTTATTATATCCAGGGGACCAATTCAAGTGGGTGCTTTGTTTTAGACTCCATTGAGGTTAAATTTGAAGAGCAGTATATTCCTTCGTTTGCATCCATTGGTGAATTGTGCCTGAATAGTATAGCTCCCCTGCTGCCACCTTCCGATTTTAAAGGCTATACAGGGGTTTGGGACCCCGCGGTCATTTCCACCGATGTGGAAGGGGTAAAGACTTACACCTTTACTCCCGATCCGGGTCAGTGTGCAAAGTCCATCAACATAGAGGTGAAAGTTTCCAAAACCATTCAACCCGCCTTTGTTCCCATTACGACCTGCCAGGGCAGCCTCGTGAAGCCTTTACCCAATGTATCTTCGTCTGGTATATTTGGTACCTGGAGCCCATCGGTCATTTCCACGGATATAATTGGTCCGTTTACTTATGTATTTACTCCGGAAGATCCCGGGGGGTGTGCTGAAAAGGCCACACTGGAAGTTACCATTACCCCCTTATGGCCATCACATTTCAAGTTTAACACCACTTTTTGTCTGAATGATGTCGCTCCTGCCTTGCCATTGACTTCCATGGAAGGATTTACGGGTACCTGGCTGCCTCCAGCTATTGTCACCAGTAAATCGGGAAGTTCATTCTATACTTTTATCCCCAATCCAGGGCAATGTGCCGACAATGCGACAGTGGTAGTGTCAATTGATCAGAAAAAAGTCCCCCAATTTGATCCTGTTGGTCCATTGTGTGCGGGTAGTGAGGTGACCTTGCCCGACTTATCGACCAATGGCATTAAAGGCACATGGTCGCCCTCCTCAGTGATCAATACCCAATATGGAGGGACCTTTACCTACAAGTTTACGCCCGATGCCGGTGTTTGTGCCGATGAATATGATATGCCGGTAGTGGTCCATGATCCGGTAACAGTGACCGTAAAAGCCGATGCAGTGGCCGTTTATGGGGGGACTACCAAAGTGACGGTGACTGCATCCGGGGGGTCTGGGAAAGGCTATTCAGGAATTGGCGATTTTGATAATGTGAGTGTGGGCTGGCACACCTATGATGTGATGGATGATGAAGGATGCCAGGGATCGAAAGATATATATATCGCGGATCATCAGGATTTTGAAGTGGTGGCCTTTATAAAGGATATGATATGCAGCGGCGGTCAGGCGGTAGTTACATTGACTCCTTCAGGTGGACAGGGACCTTATACATACTCCTATACTGGAGGTGATGTAGCTAAACACGAATCTTCTGATCCTGATAATGTCTTTCGCCTCAGGACTTCCAATAGTCCCTGCATTTTTAGTGTATTTGATAGTAATGGGTTGCATGGTGAATCTGAACCTATTACCATTAGTGATCCGGTAGGTTTAATCCTGGCAACCAGCTCCACGGCTCCAACCTGTGTTGACGGGAATGATGGAACGGCTTCGGTGACTTACACCAATGCAGTGGGCAGTGCGGTCTACTTCCAGTGGGATGATTCAATGAAGCAGCCCACGCGCGTTGCAACGGGATTGATGCCGGGAACTTATAAGGTGGAAGTGATGGATGGCTGTGGCACGAAAAGCCAAACCGTCATTGTACCCAATGCTCAACCAATGACTTTGGCCGCGATAGGGATACCAAGTGACTGCCATGGTGCAGATGGAAGTCTTCAATTTGACTTTACCCGTGTCCCGGATGGGAAATATACTATTTCGTATGATGGCGGCCAGTTAGACACAGTGGCCGTTTCAGGAGGAAAAGCCAAGGTTGATCTACCGGTTGGGACTTACAATAACCTGAGGATAAATGTGAAGGGGTGTATTACAGCAAATGGTGTATCTGTGATAGTAGGTTCTGCCATTCCTCAGATTGTACAAGCTTCACGCATCCTTCCAACTTGTAAAATTCCCACGGGAACAATTGTGATTACAGAACCAAAATCGGGTTCGGGTTTCCTTTATAGTTATGACAATGGCCTTACCTGGGTTGCCTCGTCCTTTCAGGCAGGACTGAATCCTGGAATTTACCAGTTAAGGGTTAAAAGGGTGATTACGGATTGTATCTCAGATCCTGTTGCAATTAAACTCGATTCGGTACCCGGAGGACCAGCCTCTCCCACGGTCAAGGTAAAGCAGCCAGATTGTACCCTTGCCACAGGTATTATTGCAGTTATGAAACCCTTGCCGGCAGCAGGTATTACTTATACCCTTACCGGAATAAATCCGGTGGCAGCAGCCCAAAGTAATACAACCGGAATATTTTCCCCGTTGAACCCTGGGGACTATGAGGTTGGTTTCACCAATGCCGGTGGCTGCGTGTCTGTACCAACCCCTGTAACGATTATGCCTGTCCCTGGCGCATTGGCTGCTCCTGCAGCCCGTGTGAAAGCCCAGCCCGATTGTGTGCTTTCTCTGGGAACCATTGAAGTAACCCTGCCACTGGGTGCAGCCTACCAATATAGTATTGATGGGGTCAAATTCCAGAGTAGTCCTCTATTTAAGGGATTGCTAGCCGGAAGTTATCCGGTGACCGTAAAGGAAACGGCCACCAGTTGTGTTTCAGGGCCAACTACCTTAATTATCAATCCTGCTCCGGGAGCGCCGGCTGCTCCCAATGCCGGGGTGACAGTCCAGCCTGATTGTGTTATTTCCCTGGGGACCATTCAAGTGAGTTTTCCATTGGGAACAGCCTACCAATATAGCATTAACGGGACCACCTTCCAGAGCAGTCCTGTATTTAAGGGATTGCCAGCCGGCAGTTATCCGGTGACCGTAAAGGAAACGGCCACCAATTGTGTTTCAGGGCCAACTACCTTAACTATCAATCCTGCTCCTGGTGCACCGGCAGCCCCTGAAGCAAGTGTAACCGATCTGCCAGATTGTGTTGTTCCCTTGGGAACACTTGAAGTAACTTCACCGTTGGGTGCAGCCTACCAATATAGTGTTGACGGGACCACCTTCCAGAGCAATCCTGTATTTGCAGGTTTGCCTGCCGGCAGTTATCCGGTAACAGTAAAGGAAACGGCCACCGGTTGTGTTTCATCGCCCACCCTCCTAACTATAGATGCGGCTCCGGGCGCCCCGGCTGCCCCTATGGCAGGGGTAACAGATCAGCCTGATTGTATCCTTGCAAGCGGAACCATTGAAGTAACCCTTCCATTGGGTGCAGCCTACCAATATAGTGTTGACGGGATCAACTTTCAGAGCAGTCCTGTATTTAAGGGTTTGCTAGCCGGCAGTTATCCGGTAACAGTAAAGGAAACGTCCACCGGTTGTGTCTCAGCGCCTACCACATTAACGTTGAATCCTGTTCCTGTTATACCGGCTCCGGAAGCCAGGGTGACAGGTCAACCTGACTGTGTTCTTTCCCTGGGATCAATTGAAGTAACTGCGCCATTGGGTACGGCCTACCAATATAGTGTTGACGGGATCACCTATCAGGACAGTCCTGTATTTACAGGGTTGTTTGCCGGCAATTATCCCGTAACCCTTAAGGTAAGGGCCACCGGTTGTGTTTCAGCAGCAATCACCTTAACGATAGATCCTGCTCCGGGTGCCCCAGCAGCCCCAGCAGCAAAGGTCAATGTCCAGCCTGACTGCGTCGTTTCCCTGGGAACCATTGAAGTAACGGAGCCATTGGGTATAGCTTTCCAATATAGCGTAAACGGGACTACCTTCCAGAGCAGTCCGGTATTTGCAGGTTTGCTTTCGGGCAGTTATCCGGTAACGGTAAAAGAAAAGGCCACCGGTTGTGTTTCAGCGCCCACCACACTCACTATAAATCCTGCATTGAGCGTACCAGTTGTCCCTGAAGCAGAAGTGACCGATCAGCCTGACTGTTTCCTTGCAAGCGGCACAATCGAAGTAAGGGTGCCATTGGGTGCAGTCTACCAATATAGTATTAATGGGACCAGTTTCCAGAGCAGTCCAGTATTTGCAGGTTTATATGCGGGCAGTTATGCTGTAACTGTAAAGGAAACGGGCTCCGGCTGTGTTTCGGTAGGATCGACCCTAACGATCGTTCGTGCCCTGGGAGCGCCTGCCACCCCTGTTGCAAGGGTATCAGCCCAGCCTGATTGTGTTCTGTCAGTAGGAACCATCGAAGTAAGCGCACCATTGGGTACGGACTACCAATATAGCGTTGATGGGACTATCTTCCAGAGCAGTCCTGTATTTACAGGCTTGCCTTCTGGAAATTATCCTGTAACTGTAAAGGAAACGGCTACTGGTTGTGTTTCTGAACCAACCACATTAACTATAAATCCTGCATTGAGTGTACCGGGTGCCCCCATAGTTATTTTAACAGATAAGCCTGATTGTATCCTTGCAAGCGGAACACTTGAAGTAACTTCACCGTTGGGTGCAGCCTACCAATATAGTGTTGACGGGATCACCTTCCAGAGCAGTCCGGTATTTGCAGGTTTGTTTGCCGGCAGTTATCCTGTAACCGTAAAGGAAATGGGTACAGGCTGTGTTTCTGCGTCAACCCTGCTGACCATAGATCCAGTACCGGGAGCGCCGGCTGCCCCTGAAGCCTTTGTATCAGTACAGCCTGACTGCACTATTTTAACCGGAACAATTACGGTAACTTCACCAACACCGGCTGCCGGTATTACTTTTATCCTTAAAGGAATTAATCCGGTGGTAGGAAAAGTAAGTAATACGACCGGAATATTTCCTTCTTTGAACCCGGGTATTTATGAAGTTGGAGTTACCAATGCCGATTTTTGCGTTTCTGCATCAACCACGTTAACAGTAATACCTGCACTGACACCTGATGCACCTGTGAGTTCTGGTGACCTTGCTGATTGTGCCGGTAGTCCGCTTTTGCCGCTCGATGCCAATGTAGCCATTACGGCTGAACCGGGCACTACAATTACCTGGTGGGATAAGCCTACGGGTGGAAACAAGGTAGTCCCAACGCTCAGTACAGCAACTATCAAGACTTATTATGCCCAGGCATCGAAGGATCTTTGTGTAAGCGCTACCCGTACGCCGGTTACGCTGACCATCCATGCAATTCCAGCGGTACCTGTTGCAAAAGTTACCATTCCCCCGACCTGTAACAATATGGATGGGACGGTGGTCGTCGCCAGCCCCAAAGGATTCAAATACAAATATGCAATCAATAATGGCACACCTCAGGCTTCGACCGTATTTGCAGGTTTGAAAACAGCTACTTATACCATTACTGTAACAGATACGGTGACCAATTGTATCTCAAAAGGTACTATTGTAGTTCCGGCCATTCCACCTGCACCAGCCCTAACGGTGACAGCAATGGACAGTAAATGTTTCGGTGAGCAGGGAACCATCAACTTTACAGTTACCAATGTGTCCGACGGTCTTTATACGATCAAGTATGAAGGAGGGGAATTCCCTGATGTAAAGATCACAGGCGGCAAAGGTTCTGCGCCAGCATTTGCGGGGAATTACAATAACATGACGATCAAAAATACCGCTACCGGTTGCGATTCTTACGATGTGGATAAACTGGTGAGTGTTAGCATTGGTCAACCTTTGGAGATTACTATTTCGACCGACTCCATCACTGAGATTAATTTGAAATCGCAAAGCAACGGCGCTATCTATCTGAAGGTGACAGGAGGAACGGGGAAGTATAGCTATCGTTGGGACAATGGCGATACGACCAAAGTGATCACCAATCTTACAAAAGGCAGTTATACCGTGACGGTAACCGATGCAAACAATTGTACCCGATCAAAAACGATCAGGATACCGGCACCAAACTACCCACCTGTTGCCGTTAACGATACGATCACATCTTCTTGTGTGGTCTATGGAAACGTGGTGTTGAATGATACGGACCCTGAACATGACCTTCTTTTCGTAGATGTCAACCCGGTTGTTCCACCCTTGCATGGCAGCTTAATACTAAACACGGATGGTACATTTATTTATGCGGGTGACCCACTCTTTTCAGGAGTCGATACGTTCGTGTATGCGCTTTTTGATAAAAACAACATACCCGGAATTACGGCAAAGGTTATTCTTCATATTATTTCCGATATAGATCATGACGGAATTGCAGATGCAGATGACCCAGATGCAGACGGAGATGGCATTTTGAATATTTACGAAGTTCTTCCCGGACAGGATTGGCGAACAACCGATACCGATGGTGACGGATTGCCCAATTACCTGGATATTGACTCTGATGGCGATGGTATTGTGGACAATATTGAAGCACAAAGTACGGCAGGTTACAGGCCGCCTGTAATTCATGATGCCGATAGCAATGGCGTGAACGATGCCTATGATTTGAGGCAATCGGGTTATGAGATTCACCCTGTAGACACTGATGGCGATGGAATTCCTGACTTTCTGGATCCGGATTCAGACAATGACAAGGTTCCCGATTATATTGAAGGACATGATGCGAACCATGATGGAAGACCTGATCATGTGGCCAAGGGTAAAGACTCGGATGGCGATGGATTAGATGATGGCTATGATATGGATGTTAACGACTGTGGTGTTTCCACAAACGCGATAAGAAGCAATGCCGCCATGCAGGATACGGATGGTGACGGATTGCATGACTGGCGGGATGAAAATGATGATAATGATACTTACCTGACCCAGTATGAAGACCTGAATGGAGATGGTGATTACAGCAACGATGATATTGATTTTGATGGTATTCCGGAATACCTGGATTACGGTCGTGACTGCGATTTGTTTGTTCCCAATGCCTTCTCTCCCAATGGAGACGGTATTCACGATTTCTACCAGATTTACTGCATCAATCATTATCCCAACGCTAAAATCTATATTTTTGACCAGTTCGGCAACAAGATTTATGACAAGGCAAACTACGGCAATCTTGAAGTATGGAAAACTTTGGAGAATGCCTGGTGGAATGGAAAGCCCGATAGAGGTCCGTCAAATGTCAGGAGTGAATTGGTCGCCCCCGGAACTTATTACTATGTGCTGGATCTGGGAAATGGGGAAGTGATGAAGAGTTTCGTGTTTGTTTCCTATTAAGAAGTGCCTAAAGTTTGGAGAAGGTAGGGGAGAAAATGAGAAGGGGAGAAAAGGAAGAAGGGGAGAAAATAAGAAATAAGAAACAAGGAATAAGGAATAAGGAATAAG
>DMFR01000162.1:12641-13860 GCA_003450125.1 Prolixibacteraceae bacterium
ATAAGGAATAAGGAATAAGAAATGAGAAATAAGAAAGTGGGAGGGGTTGATGATGTGAAGGAAGATTAAGAGAAATCATTATTCACGCCTGCTGAGTACCAATTCGTGTAATTCGTGTAAATTCGTGTAATTGGTATTTAGTGTAATTCATAAAAAATTGATTCGTAGGTTAATCTATAAGGTGGTTTTGATGATGCTTTTAGGCCTTGCTATAGGGGAGCAAGCTAAGGGGCAGGAATATCCATGGTCGTTGCAGTACATCACGAACATGCAGGTGTTGAATCCGGCTTTTGTTGGGATGTGGGATAAATCCGGGTTGATGGTATCGACCAGGACAAACTGGGTGGGAATTAACGGGGCGCCTCTTTCTCAGTATGCAGGCTATTTTACACCCGTCAAAGACCAGCACAGTGGTGTAGGTTTGAGCATTCAGCGCCTCAATACAGGGCTGGAGAAAAGGCTTTCATTGTCCGGGGATTATTCCTTTCAGGTACGTCTCGATATGTATAATTATTTGCGTTTTGGGTTGAGGGCAGGAATATTGAACTACGACAATAATCTTTCTAATTATCAATTATACCCGGATCATATTCCTGATCCTGAATTCAATCCGGATGTCAGGTTTTACAATATGACGACTTTTGGGGCTGGAGCCGTTTTTTTTAATGAAGATTATTTTATCAGTATCTCAGTACCGCAGGTCATTAATAATTCTTTTAAAGTAAACAGGAACAACTTCAGCGCTTCTATTTATAATCCTAAAACGGCCTATCTAAGTGGTAGTTATATTTTTAGTTTGGTCAATGGAGTTCATCTTCGTCCAAATCTTCTGGTGGTGGGTACGATAGGGAAACCAATTTACCTTGATTTGGCAACTATAGCGTATCTGCCCATCAATCTTCAAGTGGGGATTAATTTAAGAACCACCGGCTCAGTCTGTTTTTCAGCCCAATATACCTTTAAAAACAAAATGAGGATTGGCTATGCCTCCGATTATGCCGTGATTTCAGATATCCGTAAATACCAGGTGGGAACCTATGAATTTGTCATTGGGTATGAACTGGATAACGGCAGAAGGAAATATAACCGACCCAATTATTTCTAATGAAATACGAATTTCACGAATTTAAACGAATTCCACGAATTCCACGAATTAAGTAATAGAAACTAAATAATGTCGTATTTTTTAATTGTAAAAAAAGAAAAATAGAATGCGGAT
>DMFR01000161.1:0-1280 GCA_003450125.1 Prolixibacteraceae bacterium
GGAACCGCTCCCACGGTGTTTGCCAATACCGGATTAATCTATTCGGACGAGATCGGGGCAAGGCTGGCAGAAATGGGATACAAAGCCGCTTTGTCCAATAGTCCGGGCCATATACTGCAATGGAGAAGCCCCAATTATTTATACAGCAATGCAATTAACCCGCAGTTTGCTGTTTTGTTGAAAAATCACCCGTTAAGCGATGATATCGCTTCCTGGTTTTCCAACCATGATTGGGCGGGTTGGCCCTTAACTGCTAAAAAGTTTGTTTCCTGGTTAAATAAAATTCCTAAGGAGGAGAATATCGTGAACCTGTTTATGGATTATGAAACATTTGGTGAACACCAACGAAAGGAAAGTGGAATTTTTAATTTTCTGCGATTATTGCCTTCCGCTGTGTTTGAAAAATCAGACATTGGATTTATGACCCCTTCTGAGATTGTAGCGCATTATCCAGCCATCTCAACAATAAATGTTCCTTTTTCGAATTCTTGGGCGGATAACGATTGGAACGTGTCGTCTTGTTTGGGGAATGAACTTCAGCAAGAAGCATTTGAACAACTCTATTGCCTTAATCGGTTGGTGGATCATTGCAGGGACCCCGGACTGATCAAAGACTGGCAATATTTGCAAACCAGCGATCATTTCTATTACATGAATACCAACCATTTTTCTTCAGCCAATGGTCCGATTGATTTTAATCCATACAATAGTCCCTATGATGCATTTATTAACTACATGAATGTATTAAATGACTTTGTAATCCGATTAAACATGGCTACAGGCAACGGGAAACTGGATGGAAACAAAGAACGAAATGAAGAATTATTAAGTAAGTATTAATAAAAACCGATTCATCCTTAACCCCCAAATCTGCATGGAGATTGCTCTCCGGCTCATTCAGTTAAGAAATCAATTTAGTATAAACCTTCCTAATTTAAATTTAAAGAGATGAGACAACTTAAAATTGCACAACAGGTTACCAATAGAGATGCGATATCGCTTGACAAGTACCTGCATGAAATTGGACGTTATGATTTAATTAAGGCTGAGGAAGAAGTCGAACTGGCCAGAAGAATCAAAAAAGGCGATAAAGATGCCTTGGAACGACTGATCAAAGCCAATTTGAGATTTGTTGTTTCGGTGGCAAAACAGTACCAGCATCAGGGGGTTGCTTTACCTGATCTGATCAATGAAGGAAATATGGGATTGATTAAAGCAGCCCAGCTATTTGATGAAACACGTGGGTTTAAATTTATTTCCTACGCCGTATGGTGGATCCG
>DMFR01000161.1:1368-1619 GCA_003450125.1 Prolixibacteraceae bacterium
TACGCCGTATGGTGGATCCGTCAATCCATCCTTCAGTCATTGGCCGAGCATTCACGCATTGTACGATTGCCTTTAAATAAAATCGGCTTAATTACCAAGATCAACAAAACCTACAATAGGCTTGAGCAGGAATATCAATATGACCCCTCCTCTGATGAAGTGGCTTTAGAACTAGATACTTCCTCTGATATTATAGAGGATGTCCTGAAGCTATCTACCCATAGCATGTCGGTGGATGCCCCCATTCATGA
>DMFR01000161.1:1829-2091 GCA_003450125.1 Prolixibacteraceae bacterium
TCGGTGGATGCCCCCATTCATGATGAAGAAGGAACCCAGTTGTATGATGTGATATTTAATGAAGACTCGCCAAGCCCTGACCGCGGTTTAATGAAATCGTCCCTGTATTTGGAAATCGAACGGTGGTTGGCTACCCTGGCAGAACGTGAATCCGATGTCATCCGCTATTTCTATGGTTTATGTGGACACCGACAGCTTTCGCTTCAGGAAATTAGTGTCGAATTGGATTTAACTACTGAGAGGGTAAGGCAGATCAAGGAAA
>DMFR01000161.1:2250-11229 GCA_003450125.1 Prolixibacteraceae bacterium
GGGTAAGGCAGATCAAGGAAAAGACCATTCGAAAGATGAAAAACAGCAGTAAGAATAAATTATTAAAAGCTTATTTATAAGTAGTTACAACAAGCATCTTTCATTATATGTATTGGCAGTAACGCGCCTGTATTTTCGACTTCCGACATTCCGACAATTCCCTCAATTGTCGGAGTTGTCGGAATGTCGGAACTGTAGGATTGCTTGTAAGGGATTCCATGTTTAACTAAGGGTACTTTTAGAGTAATCTGCAATTTGTATTCTCAGAACAACAGGGAGAGTTGGTCAAAGCTTTTTACCACAGTATCGGCTTCTTTCTGGTGGTCAGGATTGGCACCCGGCCCTTGAAAAGCAATACATCTTATGCCTGCTGCATGGGCAGCCTTGATGCCGTTTGCCGAGTCTTCTATGACCAGGCAATCTTGAGGATTGACTCCCAGTCGTTGGGCGGCCAGTAAAAATACATCGGGTTCCGGCTTGCTCTTGCCAGCTTCCTGGCTGCTGACTACAACCTGGAAATATTTGCGAAGTCCTGTCCTTTGAAGAATCAATTCAATGATTTCAGGAAAAGAAGAAGAGGCAACAGCCATCGGATAGTTTTTCTTGGTAAGTTGTTCCAGAAGGTCAACCAGCCCGGGCATTACCGGAATGTGATTTACCTCAGTGAAAAAAAGGATACTCTCGGTTCTGTTCTGATCAATCAATGTTTCAATTTCAATGGGCAATGAATGCCCCAGGGCAATTTTCCGCCACATGACATCAGATGCAACTCCCATGTATTGATGGTGTTCTTCCTCTGTAATGGATAAATGGTTCAATTCGAATTGCCGCCTTTCAATTTCCACATTAAAGGGTTCGCTGTCAACAAGCACCCCATCCATATCGAAAATGATGGCCTTGATCATGGCTTTGATATTTGTTGAACAGATTGGTAGGCAGGTCCGTTTTCAATATAGATCACCGGTAGGTCCTTGATAAAAGTTTTTAACCACTTTGCGCAGTACTCCATACCAGCCTGTTCAGAAGGAATGTGCCCGGTGAAGATGGCTGCTTTTTTCATGCCCATCATTGAAGCGTCAAGCACATACTCGTAGGTTTCCCATTCCTGACCTTCACCGGCTACCAACAGTTCCGTGTTGTTACTATTCAGGAAGTTGAGGTGTGATTGTGATCCTGGGGCTCCAACCGACAGGGCCACGTTGGTAAAATGCATCTTCGGATCACCTACAATGCGCAACTGGCTTCCCTTTAACTGATCCTGCAACTTTTGGGCAAAGGCGCCTACGGTCTGATCATCGAATTTAAAGTAAAACATCGACTTGTCCACCTGGTTGGCTTTCCAGCCCAGCTTTTCTACCATGCCCATGTATATTCCATCCGGAACGGTTTGGTGCAAGTGGTCATGAAACCTGAAAATAATCAGCCCGTGTTGTTTGATGTATTCACTCTTTTTCTGGTATACAGGGTCGTTTGCCAGGAAGTCGGTTTTATCCAGATGATTGTAAAAGACAGGCTCATGGGCGATGATCAAATTGCACTTGTTGGCCACTGCCTTACGGAGGGTTTCCATATTGGCAAACATGCAGGTTGCAATCCCGGTAACCACATCATCCGGGTTGCCCGCCTTGAAGGTATCAACCGTTTCCTGGCTCCAGGGACAGGTGACGTTTTTCTGAATCTGTGCAATAATCTGGCGTGCAGTAGGCCCTTTGACAGCAGTTGGCTGTGCCTGCAATGGGGAAATTCCAGTTAAGACAAGCAATAGGATACATATAACAGGTAACTTCATGAGTCTGGATTTAAGTTTTTTCAAAAATATGAAAAATGAACCAGATTATCATTAAATTTATAGACAAGAAACTGTCGGATTAATTTATTGACGTACCTAACGAATAGATTTTTACCTTTGTTTCAGATCTACAACCAAACTATTAAATCATGAATAAAATTCAAATTATTTTCATCTTACTGTACAGTTCCTTTTTACTGTTCTCCTGCCAGAATAAGGAAGCTGAATATACAGAGCTCTTCAACGGTAAAGATTTGACCGGTTGGAAAGCCAACGAACATCCTGAATCATTTAAAGTGGAAGATGGCCTTCTGGTTGCCAATGGCCCCATCAGTCATTTGTTTTATACGGGTGATCTGAAAAAGGGTGTTTTCCGTAATTTCGAATTGAAGGCGATGGTTAAAACTGAACCCAACAGCAATTCAGGAATTGTATTCCATACCCAGGAACAGCCATACGGCCCCCTGTTGCGAGGATATGAAGTTCAGATCAACAACTCCTACGAACGGGAGGGAGACTTCCAGGAATTGAAGAAAACAGGCAGCCTTTACGGTATCCGCAATGTGTATTATCCCACAGTAAAAGACAACGAATGGTTTGAGCTGATGTTTAGGGTGGTTGAAAACCGTTGCGAGGTGTTTGTGAACGGTACAAAGGTGGTTGATTACATCCAGCCTGACGATCCCTACCGTCCAAAGAATGACAAGATGAAAGTCTTCTCTAACGGACGTATTGCCCTTCAGTGTCACGATGAATTGAGCAAGGTATATTTTAAAAGCATACAGGTAAAACCTCTTCCAAGGGCTGAAAAGTTCCCTTTGTTGGTTACCAAAGAATGGGATGACAAGGTTACCAAGATGATGCTGGATAATTTTCCCCTGATTGATTTCCATGTACACCTGAAAGGGGGGCTGACCATTGATCAGGCATGTGAGAACTCTACCAAGCTGGGTATTAACTATGGCATTGCTCCCAATTGCGGGCTGAAGTTTCCTGTAACTGACGACAAGTCGTTGAGCGCCTACATGGATACCGTGCAGAAGAAACCAATATTCCGAGGCATGCAAGCTGAAGGCCGCGAATGGGTTACTTTGTTCTCTCCTGAGGCGGTTGCCAAATTTGATTACATCTTTACCGATGGTATGACCTGGACCGATCACAAGGGAAGACGTATGCGCCTATGGATTCCAGCAGAAGCCTTTGTAGATGATGAGCAGCAATTCATGGATGAGCTGGTGAGCAAAATTGAAAGCGTGGTATCGAAGGAACCCATCGACATACATGTCAACCCGACTTACCTTCCTGCCTCTATTGCCGCCAAATATGACGAACTATGGACAGATGCCCGTATTGACCGTTTTGTAAAGGTCTTGGCCGACAATCATGTGGCCCTTGAAATCAATTCACGCTTTAAAATTCCTTCAGAAAAGATACTCCGCAAGGCCAAGGAAGCAGGCGTAAAGTTTACCTTCGGAACCAACAATACCAGTCCCGATCTGGGCACCATCGACTACTCATTGGAAATGAAGGAAAAGCTTGGATTGACTTATAAGGACATGTTCATGCCTAAGAAGCAAAATGAAAAACCGGTACTGGTAAAGGGACTTCCTGCCAAGATTACCGGGTAGGTTTTAAACACACAAAGCAAAAAAGGAATTCACCACAGATTACACAGATAGACACAGATTATTCTTCATTTTTTTTTAATCTGAGTTCATTTGTGTAATCTGTGGTGAATTCCTTTTTTACTTTATATATTTGTATTTAAAAGAGTTCCGCATCCAGCCCATCCTTGATATCCATCAGGTTGTTCTCAAGGATGAGCATGTTGTCAATGAAGAAATTGAAGATTGTTGGCCATTGCATCTGTTGGTGGAAATCGACATTTGGAAGTGAAGTATAGATGCGGCAAACTTCCTGACCACTTTCCCTGACAAAGCAATGATCCCAGGTCAGGGGAGTTGTAAATCCATCTTCCAGCAGCAAACGGTATTTCTGCATGGTTTCAAATACCTGCAATCGGCGGCTTTCTTCATGGCTGTTGATTTCAATCATCACCAGGGCTTCCTTGCGGGTGACTTCAAATTTCAGGTCTATTCCCCTAAGGCCGGTATCGTACAGCACCCATTTTTTCTTCTTGAACCTTAATTCAGGGACAATCTCACATCGCCTGGCAAATACTATCCAGAATTCTTTCCGCAGGATTTTCGTTTCGTCTTTACTGTACATTTTTTTAAATTGGGTCTGCAAAGATACAATCTTAATGATACCCTTATGCCTTACCTTTTGACGTTTAAAATGAAATTGAACCTGCTTCTGTCAGGTATTTTTCAGGGTGCATGGTAATGATATTCTCTAACGTTATTCGAAGATAGTTCGAAGGTAGTTCGAAGGTAGTTCGAAGATAGTTCGATTATACTCGAATAACATTCGAACTACCTTCGAATAGCCAATGAACAACTTTCGAATAATATTAGAAAATGGATGTGGGAGATTATAACACAAAAAAAAGCCGGCCCCTTTTCAAGAGACCGGCTTATGCAGATAGCTTTACAGCTTATTTCTTTACTGGCTTTTTGAATCCGTAGATGGCTGAAGCGCCCAATTCTTCTTCGATGCGAAGTAATTGGTTGTATTTGGCCATACGGTCAGAACGGCTCAATGAACCTGTTTTGATTTGTCCGGCGTTGGTAGCAACAGCGATGTCAGCAATGGTTGAATCTTCCGTTTCACCTGAACGGTGTGAAGTAACGGATGTGTAACCGGCACGGTGAGCCATTTCAATGGCATCGAGGGTTTCGGTTAAAGTACCGATCTGGTTTACTTTAATCAAAATAGAGTTGGCTGCACCCAGTTCAATCCCTTTTTTCAGGTATTCAACATTGGTTACAAATAAATCATCACCCACCAGTTGGACTTTGTCGCCCAATTTCTTGGTCAGTTCAACCCAGCCATTCCAATCACCTTCATGCATTCCATCTTCGATAGAGTCAATGGGGAAATTGGCTACCAGTCCTGCAAGGAATTCAACCTGTTGAGTTGAAGTTCTTTTTGCACCCTTTGCGCCTTCGAATTTTGAGTAGTCATAGACACCGTTTTCGTAGAATTCAGAAGCGGCACAGTCTAAGGCAATTGAAATATCGCCCTTTTCTTCGGCACGGCCTGGTTTGTATCCAGCGTTTTTAATGGCTTTGATGATGCTGTTCAAGGCATCTTCCGTTCCGTCCAGTTTAGGGGCGAAACCCCCTTCGTCACCAACAGCAGTGCTTAAACCACGATCATGAAGCACTTTTTTCAGGTGATGGAATACTTCAGCACCCATACGCAGGCCTTCGCGGAAGGAAGTAGCGCCGATGGGGCGGATCATGAATTCCTGAAAAGCAATAGGGGCATCAGAGTGCGAGCCGCCATTGATGATGTTCATCATCGGAACGGGCAGGGTCTTGGCGTTGGTACCCCCGATGTAACGGTAAAGCGGCATTTCCAGACATGCAGCAGCAGCCCTGGCAACGGCCAGTGAAACGCCCAACATGGCGTTGGCACCCAGTTTGGATTTGGTTTTTGTACCATCAAGGGCAATCAATTTCTTGTCGATGGCTGTCTGTTTTGAAGCGTCCATGCCTACAATTTCTTTGGCAATGACCGTGTTCACATTGGCAACCGCTTTCAGGACCCCTTTGCCCAGGTAACGGCCTTTGTCACCATCGCGCAATTCAATAGCTTCGTTTTCACCCGTTGATGCACCTGATGGAACAGCAGCACGGCCCATTACACCACATTCGAGGGTTACCTCTACTTCAACAGTTGGATTACCACGTGAATCCAGAATTTCTCTACCTACTACTTTTTCAATAAGCATTGTGATATGTGTTATAATTAGACTTAAATGAATTATTTTTACCTTCTAAGATATTGATTTTGAAAGCTATTTTAATGAATGACAAATATAGTAAAAGCCGATGATAAAAGATTTAAAACAGTTCATCCATAACTTTAAATTAACCAACTGGGTCTGTAATTTCAACCTTGTTTTATTATTTCTCAATTTGCTTAAAACTGATTATCTTACACTCACAAAACAAAACTAATGAGTAAACAAAATATTGTTGTAAAAGTTTTATGTATTGCTCTTTTTTTTATCGGGGCAAGATCTGGTACGGCACAGAATCCGGTCAGCTCAGTTGAGCAAACGATCGCCCTTTGGCAAACGGTTTCCGGATTGTCAACGGCCAGTGTTTGTATGGCAGTTAACGACTACCGAACGGGTGAAGTGCTGATTAAATCTGAACCTCAGCAAAGCCTTGTTCCGGCTTCGATCCTTAAACTGGTAACAACAGCAACTGCCCTTGAAGTTTTGGGTCCTGACTTTAGGTTTCAAACGACCTTGGCCGCATCGGGGGTGATCAAACAGGATACCCTTTTTGGCGATCTGCAAATCATCGGTGGGGGAGATCCCACTTTGGGATCGTCTTATTTTCCTGAAAACAATCATTTTATGGACGATTGGATCCGTGAAATCCAGAATAAAAACATCAGGGTAATTAAGGGAAACCTCGTGCTGGATGCCACCATTTATGAATCGCAGATGATCCCGGATACCTGGATTTGGGAGGATATCGGCAATTATTACGGTGCCGGGGCTTCAGGAATCAGTGTATATGACAACCTGTATGAAATTCATTTAAGCTCTGCAAAAGAAGCCGGGGTGCCTACCCAAATGGGGAAGATCAGTCCTGAAATTCCTGGACTTGACCTTCAGAATGAAACGCTTTCATCGGATATTAACAGCGATCAGGCTTATGTTTTTGGAAGTCCGATGGACTCCCACAGGGTAATCCGGGGAACTATCCCTAAGAATAAGAGCGACTTTGTAGTCAAGGCATCAATGCCAGATCCTTCAGCACTTTTGGCCAGTGAATTTAGGAAAAAATTATTAAAAAATGGCATCCAGATTACTGGAACCAACAAGTTTAAGAAGGCTAAAAGCCTTGAAGCCCCCTGGACAGTGCTATCGGTTAATCAGTCACCTGTTTTAAGGGATATTATTAAGGTAACCAATCATGAGAGTGTCAACCTGTTTGCAGAACATTTTCTGAAACAATTGGCTTTTAAAAGTTCAGGATTGGGAACCACCAGGGAGGGCTGTAAATTCATAGTGGATTTCTGGAAAGGTAAAGGATTGGATATGACTGGTTTTTTTATGAATGATGGGAGTGGATTGTCGCGGTTCAATGCCATGACTGCCATCCAAATGACCAATATCCTGAATTATATGAAAACAAAAAGTAATTATGCATCCGATTTCTATGAATCGTTGGCAGGAGCAGGAGAGGGGACTTTAACTGTTTTAAATGAGGAGAACTTTCCCAATCAATGCCTGCGTGCCAAAAGTGGCTCAATGACCCGTGTACGCTGCTTTGCAGGCTATCTGACCACTGACAGTCAAAGGCGGCTTTCCTATTGCTTCATGCTGAATAATTTTTCCTGCACCCAGGCAACAGCTATTAGAAAGATTGAAGAAGTGTTGGTGGAAATGAGGAAATTGTAAGAGAATTACATGTGTTGATCAATCACTGATATCACAATCTCTCTATAACAAAGAATTGGATTAGTTTGTTAGATGTACCAAAATGCAGTACATTTGTTGAAATTAAATAATGGAATCATGCTTGAACTATCTGTAAATAAATTTAGAGCAAACATTAAGGGTGTTGTGGATAAAGCGATTGAAGAGCATCAGGTAATCAGGATAAACCGTCGTTCAGGAAAGGATTTTATAGTGATAAGTGCGGAAGATTGGGAGCGTGAACAGGAAACTTTGTATGTTCTCAGAAACAAATCATTAATGAGTCAGATTGCTGAATCATTGGTTACCTTTGAAAAGGACAATGGCTATAAACCAACTCAGGAACAACTTGATGCGATCAATAATATTTGAAGGCAATACATGGAATATATATGAAGACTGGAGGATAAAAGATAAGGTTCTTCATAAAAATCTATGTCGAATATTAAAAGAAATGCAAAGGGAAAATCCTGAAATTGGCCTTGGGAAACCTGAGTCGCTCAAATATGAATTGGCAGGTTATTGGTCAAGAAAGCTATCTCAATATGATCGGTTAATTTATAAATTTGATGATCATTCAATACGAATTTTTGCTATTGGAGGGCATTATGAAGATTTGAAATTTTAATTATAGTTTATATTGGTTGAGTTTCGCAATCTACAACAAAAAATGCCCCATATTTCTACGAGGCATTTTATCTATTTTCAGAAGAGTAGGTTTCCTTATACAATCGACTTCATGGCAGTCATTTCCTCGCGTAACTCTTCGCCTATTAATTCAATTTCATGGTAACGGATAATCTCGTTCACACTGATCAGTTGCTTGTTGTCAACACCATTGCCTTTACCGGCCCCATAAGGTTTCCCAATGACATTGGCGTCAATTCTTGACATGAAATCAGCCAATAAGGGCTTGCAGGCATGATCAAACAGGTAGCAGCCATATTCAGCAGTATCCGAAATGACACGGTTCATTTCAAACAGCTTTTTGCGAGCAATGGTATTGGCAATCAGGGGCACTTCATGCAGCGATTCGTAATAGGCTGATTCTTCTTTGATACCGGCTTCAGTCATGGTCTCAAAGGCCAGTTCAACACCTGATTTTACAAAGGCAATCATCAATACCCCATTGTCGAAATATTCCTGTTCACTGATTTCAATCGTGCTGGCAGGCGTCTTTTCAAAGGCTGTTTCCCCGGTCTCGGCTCTCCATTTCAATAAATTTTTATCGTCATTGACCCAGTCTTCCATCATGGTTTTGGAGAAGTGGCCCGACATGATATCATCCATGTGTTTCCAGAACAATGGGCGCATGATTCGTTTTAATTCTTCTGACAGCTCAAATGCCTTGATCTTGGCAGGGTTTGAAAGGCGATCCATCATATTGGTGATCCCGCCATGCTTCAAGGCTTCGGTAATAACTTCCCAACCGTATTGAACCAGTTTAGAAGCATATCCTGGATCAATTCTCTTTTCGATCATTTTGTTGAACGACAAGATTGATCCTGTTTGTAAGATACCGCACAGGATGGTTTGTTCGCCCATTAAATCTGATTTTACTTCGGCAACAAAAGATGAACTAAGCACCCCTGCCTTGTGGCCTCCTGTTGCTGCGGCATAAGCT
>DMFR01000161.1:11353-14134 GCA_003450125.1 Prolixibacteraceae bacterium
CCTGTTGCTGCGGCATAAGCTTTGGCAATTTCGAACCCTTCTCCATTGGGATCGTTGTCAGGATGTACTGCAATTAAAGTAGGAACTCCGAAGCCACGTTTATATTCTTCACGAACTTCAGACCCCGGTGACTTTGGAGCAACCATGATAACGGTAATGTCCTTGCGAATCTGCATTCCTTCCTCCACGATGTTGAACCCATGAGAATAGGATAGGGTAGCGCCTTTTTTAATCAGTGGCATCACTGCATTGATCACACCTGTATGCTGCTTGTCGGGAGTGAGGTTGATCACCAAATCAGCCGATGGAATCATTTCTTCATAGGTACCCACTTTAAAGCCATTGTCAGTGGCATTTTTATAGGACTGACGCTTTTCTTTGATGGCTTCAGGTCGCAAGGTATAGGAAATATCCAGGCCCGAATCGCGCATGTTCAGTCCCTGGTTCAATCCCTGGGCTCCGCAGCCAATGATGACTATTTTCTTGCCTTCCAGCTTTTTTACTCCATCTGAGAATTCAGAACTGTCCATAAATTCACAAGTTCCTAACTGTGCCAATTGCAGACGAAGGGGTAATGAGTTGAAATAATTTGCCATTTTTAGTATATTTTAAAGTGTATAATCCGTTTAAAACTTTTCTTATACAAAGCAATGGATTATTCACCAAAAAGCAGTGTACAAAAAGCAGTATTTTAGGTATTTTTCATGGATTAAATATTTTTATCCATGTAAAGTTTCCAAAACAATATTCTGAACCAAATGTTTAGGCCTGTTCTGTCAACGTAATTTTAATTACAAACCCATGGACTGTGTACGGTATTGCATCGGCGTCAATTGTGTTTCCCGCTTGAAAAACTTGGAGAAATAGGATTGATCGTCGAAGTTAAGCTTGGCGGCAATTTCTGAGACATTCAAATTGGTATGAATCAACAATCGTTTTATTTCCAGTATTTGTTTCAGCATAATGACCTGACTGGAGGTCTTCCCGGTAAATTGCTTGATCGTTTGAGTCAGGTGATTGGGCGATACCCCAAGCAAAGATGCATATTGGCTGAGCGGCCAGTTTTTCAAATAATTTCCTTCTATCAACTGGTAAAACCGTTTGACCAATATTTGTCCTTTGCCTTTGCTGATGGTATTATCTGAGATTTTGTAACGTGAAGAACAAGTGGTAAGCAACAGATCAAGAACCGAGCGGAGCATGTCAATTGAATAAGAACCTCTTTTCAGTTCAACAATTCCCTGGAGAAATAATCGTTCGACGAACAAAACATCCTGTTCGCTTTCAAGTTGCAAGGGGGGATTATCCTGTTGGACGGTGTAGAAGAATGGAAATTCAATCAGGCTGTTTTGATCACTTCGGTTCAGGAGATAGAAATCGGCAGTAAAGATAAAGATGAATCCTTCGATATCCTGCGAAAACTCCAGCTTATGTGCCTGCCCCGGAGACATGAAAAACACACATGGAGGTTTGATTTCATACTTGTTGTTATCAATTACATGGTAGCCAGAACCTTTGGCCAAATAAAGCACTTCAAAAAAGTCATGCCTATGTGGATATTTCACGCTGAAATGCCGTTTGGTATCGAACACTTCAACCTGAAACTCCTGGCTTTTTCGTTCCGGAGAACTGAAATTATGAAGGCTGTATACCGGAAGCTGTTCTGAAGATGGCTTCATCATTCTATTGAATTTCGGAAGCTATAAAAGTATAAAAAAAAGGCGAAGTCATTATCCTACCTCGCCTTGATTAAATTCCTGCATTTGATTAAATTCTTATAATGATTGACCCTCGTATACAGTTGAATTTTCTATTGGAACTATGTTTCCATCAAAGGTCAGACTCCCCGACCTCAAACCGGTTAATTGAGCAGTGGCTTGCCCTGAAGGTAAAATGGAAAAGAACACATCATAAAAGCCGATGGGAGTCATCACATTGATTCGTAACCCAAACGAATTTTTCCTTTTATTCTCCGTCAGTTTCCAACTGGTAATTTTACCCTTCGCAGTTACACCACCAACGCCATTGGCCCCGATCCTGGTATTTGATCCAACCTGAATAACTGCTTCCGTTGAATCGACGGAAACAAAGTTAATTCCGTTGTTCACCGGATACCGTCTTCCGTATCTGTCTTGCAGGAAATTAGCCTCCAGAACAAAGTCTTTGTTCTCAATCATGTCTTTTACCGATTGATATTGCTTCTCAATTTTGGCTTTCCGTTTTTCCTTCCTGGAAAGTGAAGCATTTTTGTCATTTATCTGAGCGAACGCAATGTTGGCCGAAATGACAAAAGCTAAGAATATTACTAATTTTTTCATAGCCTTATCTTTTTTTCGGACATCAAATACAAAATTTGTTCCAAATTCATCGAATTAAGGCCTTTTTTACTTCCTTTTTTGTAAAATTTAACAAACGAAGAAATTTACTATTTAACTATTTACTGTCGTGTAACAGATAATGAGTCATAGCCTTATGTGTAGAATACACGTGACAAGACAATAGAAATATGAATACATTTACTAATGATTTTAACTTTGGTTAATAGGCTGGTTTGAACCTGGGACACGAAAACTTCAGCTTTGGCAGTGACTTGAATTACGGAGATTACGGAATTACGGAGACTATATATTTTAACTTCAAACAAACCTTAAATAAGCCCTGTAATCAAAATACGTACTCTCCGTACTCTCCGTAATTCCGTAATTGAGACAGTTGCTAGTCAAACCAAACTTTACATGATCGAAGCCTAAGTCATTACATTAGCTGTTACACGATATTACT
>DMFR01000161.1:14300-14567 GCA_003450125.1 Prolixibacteraceae bacterium
ATTAGCTGTTACACGATATTACTATTGACAATTTATCCTCCTGAATCGGTGACAAATTGTAAATAGTAAATTGTCCAACGGTCAATGTTTTAATCAATTTGTTCAAGCAGTGAATCGCGTTCTTTTAAGAATTCCGATAGCTTTTCAATACTGCTGCGTGTGATAGCCACCCTGCCTGAGCGGTTGAACTGAGTTACCCCAAAGATGTTCAGTTCATCAAAAAGTTGTTGCGTTTCGTGAGTATGTCCTGTTTTTTCGATGACCACA
>DMFR01000161.1:14749-19008 GCA_003450125.1 Prolixibacteraceae bacterium
CCACATATTCACGGGTGATCTCAAGGATACGTGCACCTGAATTGCGAACTATATTTTCAATTTTATCAGATTCAAAAAGTTCTTCAATAGGTACTTTATACAAGGCGATTTCCTGGTAAATCATCTCATTGTTGGTATTGAAATAGGCCTTGATGACATCCACTACCTTTTCGAGCTGGCCAACCACTTTATGCACCCGATCAGGGGTTTCTTTAATGACAATGGTAAACTTGAAGATTCCCGGGATCGCTGAAGCTGATACCGTCAAACTGTCAATGTTGATCTTCCTACGGGTGAAAATGATGGTGATCCTACTGAGCAAACCTATGCTGTCCTCAGAAAAAATGGTGATAATATATTCTTGTTTCATTTCAGTTTTGTTTTTTTTATTGAATGTTGAGAAATGCCGTACTTGAAACCTTAAACTTTTAACATTTAGGGTTCGAGCAAAATATCAGAGATAGATGCTCCGGTTGGTATCATTGGAAAAACATTGTCTTCCTTTTCTACAACTACTTCCAGGACAAAAGGCCCCTTATGGTCAAGCATTGCCTGTACTGCATCTTCCAGTTGGTCGCGTGAGGTCACTTTTTGGGATGCAAGTCCGTACGCTTTGGCTATTCCAACAAAATCAGGGTTTTTCATTTCAGTAAAGGAATAGCGCTTTTCAAAAAACAATTGCTGCCACTGCCTTACCATCCCTAGGAAGTTATTGTTCAGCACAATGATCTTTATATCCAGTTCATATTGTGCAATGGTTCCAAGTTCCTGTATGGTCATTTGAAATCCGCCATCTCCAGCAACCGCAAATACAACCCGATCAGGCTGACCAATTTTAGCACCCATGGCTGCCGGAACTGCAAATCCCATCGTTCCTAATCCGCCAGAAGTGATATTGCTTCTGGTTTGATTGAATTTAAAATAGCGGGATGCGATCATCTGGTGTTGTCCCACATCAGTCACTAAAATAGCATTGTGGTGGGTCTTTTCCGATGCAATCCTGATCACTTCGCCCATTGTTAAACCTGGTTGTGTGGGATGTATGTCTTTGGTAATGACTTTGCTGATTTCAATCTGATCACAATCACGGAATTCCTGCAACCACGCTTCATGGGCATTTGGATTGACATTTCCAATCAACATTCTAAGCGATTTTTTGGCACTTCCCAAGATAGGAATATCGGCTTTAATGATTTTATGGATTTCTGCAGGATCGATTTCCAGATGGATTATTTTGGCCTGACGGGCATAGGCAGCTACCTTTCCGGTTACACGGTCGTCAAAACGCATTCCTACCGAGATAATCAGGTCAGCTTCATTGGTTTTTATATTAGGGCCGTAATTGCCATGCATTCCAAGCATCCCGACATTGAGCCGATGATCTGTAGGAAGTGCTGAAAGCCCCAATAAAGTCCATGCTGCGGGGATGCCTGTTTTTTCTATAAATTCTTTCAATTCATTTTCCGCATGACCCAATATAACTCCATGCCCGAAGAGCAACAATGGTTTCTTAGCTTCATTAATAAGGGCTGCTGCTGCTTTTACCTGGAATGGATCAACAGGAAATTCAGGCAAATAGCTTCTGATCTTTGTGCATTTTTTATATTCAAAATCGAACATTCCAAACTGTGCATCTTTTGAAATATCAAGTAAAACAGGTCCAGGCCTGCCTGTTGTAGCAATGTGGAAAGCTTTTGCAATGGCTTCAGGAATTTCTTCAGCACTCGTAACCTGGAAGTTCCATTTGGTTACCGGTAAGGTAATACTGATCACATCTGATTCCTGGAAGGCATCGGTTCCAAGCAGTGGAGAAGCCACCTGTCCGGTGATACAAACCAGGGGAATAGAATCAATCTGGGCATCGGCTAAACCTGTAATCAGGTTTGTCGCTCCAGGCCCTGAAGTTGCAAAACAAACCCCTGCTCTTCCGGTTACCCCGGCATAACCTTCAGCGGCATGTATTGCCCCTTGTTCATGACGGGTCAGGTAATGAGTAACCTGTTGGTCGAAATCATACAATGCATCATAGATGGGCATGATTGCGCCCCCGGGATACCCAAAAATGGTATCTACCCCCTCTTCCAGAAGTGATAAGATTACAGCTTGTGAGCCGCTTACTCTTGTTGTTGCCATAGTATTGTTCGTTTTATTTATTTTTCAAATTAAAAAATTCATGAACGATTGACCATTAAACAATTTACTATTTGTTCGTAGGGCAAATGGTAAATAGTCAATGAATAAATAGTCAATCATTCATCTTTTCACTTTTTATATCATCCGAACTGCTCCTTTGTCAGCCGATGTAACCATACTTGAATAAGCCTTTAATGCTTTGCTAATATGTCTGTTACGGCCTGTTGGTATAAAGGCCTCATTCCCTTTTTGTAATTCTTCAGTCCTGCGCCGGGCCAATTCTTCATCGCTCACCAAAAGGTTTATTTTCCGGTCAGGGATGCTGATTTCAATCAGATCATTTTCCCTGATAAGGCCAATTGCTCCCCCTGCTGCTGCCTCCGGAGAAATATGCCCGATTGACAATCCGGAAGTTCCTCCTGAAAAGCGCCCGTCAGTGATCAAGGCGCAGGATTTGCCCAATTGCATTGACTTGATATAGGACGTTGGATATAACATCTCCTGCATTCCAGGACCTCCCTTGGGGCCTTCATAACGGATTACCACGACATCACCTGCCTGTACTCTTTCATCTAGAATTCCGTTGCAGGCATCATCCTGGGACTCAAATACCCTGGCTGTACCCTTGAATCGGTATACTGATGGATCTACACCCGCTGTTTTTACAATACATCCATCAATGGCGATATTGCCGTAAAGAACAGCCAGTCCGCCGTCTTTGTTGTAGGCGTGTTCATAATCTCTTGTGCAACCATTTACCCGGTCGGTATCCAGTTCCTTGTAATAATTTTCCTGAGAACCCATCACCAGGTTACGTCCTCCACCTGGCGCCGATTTATACCTTCGCAGGGCGTCTTCAGTCACAGTAGGTGAAATGATATCATATTTGGCAATGGCTTCGCCCAATGTATTTCCATCCACCCTAAAAGTCGATGTATCGAGCATTTGAGCGCGTGCCAGTTCTGCAAGGATACCAAGGATACCACCGGCACGGTTCACATCCTGAATATGATAATCCCCACTTGGGGCTACCTTGCAAAGATTGGGAGTTACCCTGGAAAGTTCGTCGATGTCTTTCATGGTGAAATCAACACCTCCCTCTGAGGCAATGGCCAGGATATGCAATACGGTATTGGTTGATCCCCCCATGGCAATGTCAAGCTTCATGGCATTTTGGAAAGCTTGCCTGGTGGCTATATTACGCGGTAATACCTTTTCGTTTCCGTTTTTATAATAGTCATAAGTGTTTTCAACAATGCGGGAGGCTGCCTCTTCGAACAACAGTCTCCGGTTGGCATGGGTAGCCAGGATAGTTCCGTTACCCGGAAGTGCAAGTCCCAATGCTTCTGCCAAACAGTTCATTGAATTGGCTGTAAACATTCCGGAGCAAGATCCACAGGTAGGACAAGCATTTTGTTCCACCTTGGCAATCTTTTCATCTGACACTGAAGCATCGGCTGACATGACCATCGCATCCACCAAATCCAGCATCTTGCCATCTACCTCGCCGGCTTCCATAGGCCCACCCGATACAAAGATGGTCGGAATGTTTAACCGCATGGCTGCCATCATCATCCCCGGTGTGATCTTATCGCAGTTTGAGATGCAAACCATCGCATCCACCTTGTGCCCATTAATCATGTATTCCACACTGTCAGCTATCACATCACGCGAGGGGAGAGAATACAACATTCCATCATGACCCATTGCAATTCCATCATCAATGGCAATGGTATTAAACTCTGCGGCAAAACAGCCCTTTTGTTCGATAATTCTTTTGACAAACTGGCCAATGTTATGCAAATGGGCATGTCCGGGAACAAACTGTGTAAAGGAATTCACAATAGCAATTACAGGCCGTCCAAAATGCTCTTCTTTCATCCCATTGGCCCGCCAAAGACTCCGGGCTCCTGCCATGCGTCGTCCTTCGGTTGTTGCGGCTGATCTCAATTGTTTTTGCATATCTATTTTGCTTGAATAATTTATATTTTTAAAAAAAAGCCCTTCTCCTTGTGAAAGAGAAAGGCTTTTGTATTGCTTGAATACATACTCTTACCAGCCTTTCTCTTGAATGAGGAGAATGACGACGACAACGACCTGTAGAAAATATGTAAATTTCATTTCTG
>DMFR01000033.1:0-251 GCA_003450125.1 Prolixibacteraceae bacterium
CCCAATAAATCAGTAATTTTCAAAAAGGTGTATATTTAATCCTCCAAACAATCAGATCAAATATATGTTCTTTAATTCTTAAAGAATTTTTAAAAATTAATCTTTCCGTTTAGGTTCGTTGATGTAATATCTTCTCAACCCCTGGCCTAAAACAAAAAACACCTACACAAATTCATGTGTAAGTGCTTGATTTTGAAGTGGGCCCAACTGGGCTTGAACCAGTGACTCCCTGATTATGAGTCAGGTGCTCT
>DMFR01000033.1:257-3861 GCA_003450125.1 Prolixibacteraceae bacterium
TCCCAGCTGAGCTACAGCCCCTTTGGATCGGTCGGCCTGGCGAGGATTGAAGATTGAGAATCCAGAGCAGCGAATTTACCGTTTCGCCGGCCTCAACTCTCAATCAATTCCGTTGGTGGGCCTAGGTAGATTCGAACTACCGACCTCACGCTTATCAGGCGTGCGCTCTAACCAACTGAGCTATAGGCCCTGAAATATAGAGATTGGTTTTTATCTTTTATTCAGGTTGATCATTCAATACAAAACTAAGGGCAGAACGTTTTTTCGGAGTGCAAGTTTACAGAATTCAGCGGTATTTTACAAGTAAAATTATCAAATATCGTTAGATTCCTTTTCCGGGGTGATGAATGGCTCTTCTGTAGGAGTCGTATCTTCATCCAAAGGTGTATGATCTTTTGAGGTAAGCTCGCTGAACTCCTTGCGGTAGAAGATGATAATGGCAAAGATACCTACTGATATGGATGAATCGGCTACATTGAACACCGGACGGAAGAACTGAAAGTCGCTGCCTCCCAAGAAAGGTACCCAGGTAGGATAGATCCCCGAAACGATGGGAAAATAGAACATATCCACCACCCTACCATGCAGGAAAGTGGCGTAACCGCCTTCCGGAGGAAATAGAGTGGCTACCTGACCATAGCTGTCACTAAAGATGAGCCCATAAAATGCACTGTCAATGATATTGCCAATGGCTCCTGCAAAGATGAGCGAAGTGCAGGCAATGAACCCCATTGGAATGTCCCTTTTGACCAGTTTGAGGATGTAATATCCAATTCCGAACACGGCAGCTACCCGAAACAGGCTCAGGAATATCTTCCCGTATTCGCCCCCAAATTCGAAGCCAAAGGCCATTCCATTGTTTTCGACAAAGTGGATGATGAACCATCTGCCGATTACAGGAATTTCATCGCCAATAGCCATGTGTGTCTTGATCCAGATCTTGAGGATTTGATCAACCAGCAGGACCAAGAAAACTATGAGTGCTGACTTTTGTAATTTTGACATGGTTAACTGTTATAAAAAAATGATTGGAAGTATTGCTCTTCCAATCATTTCGTATGTTATTTCAACAATTCTACTTTTGATTGTTTTTCGCATCAATGCTCAGGGTCGCATGTGGTACAGCCCGTAAACGTTCCTTGGAAATCAGTTTACCGGTTTCGCGGCAAATGCCATAAGTCTTGTTTTCAATGCGTACCAGGGCAGCCTGCAAATACTGGATAAACTTTTGTTGACGCTGGGCCAGTTTGCCTGCTTCTTCCTTTGACAAGGTAGCAGCCCCTTCTTCCAACACCTTAAATGTAGGCGAAGTGTCCTGGGTATCATTTCCGTCGCTCTGGGTAATGGAACTTTTGTACATCACATAGTCCTTCTGAGCTTTTTCGAGTTTATCGAGAATTAGCAATTTAAATTCTACCAACTCTTCATCCGAATATCTATTTTTTTCAGTCATGGCTTTAAAACTTTAATTTAGAGCAGTGCAAATGTAATCTAATGTACTTCTCATAGTATAAAAGTATGAAAATATTTTCAATTCAAGTACTCAATCAATCATGCAATTAGATGATCCTTATCAAGAATGTTTTTCAACCACAAGAACCGCTTCCAGATCAGTGTCAATTTCAACTGTATGAGCAGTTGCCTGACTGATCACATCAACCATAACAAGTTCACTTGCAAGGGTTTGATTGCTGATGTAATCCCGATAATTCTCAACTGCCAGATTGAATCTTTCGTTCTTTTGAATTTTCAATACGATACGGTCAGTGACTTCAAAATCACTGTCCTTGCGAATATTCTGTATCTTGTTGATAAATTCTCTTGCAATTCCTTCCTGTTTCAGTTCTTCCGTCAGATTGATGTCGAGTGCAATGGTTAATCCGCCTTCACTGGCCACCAACCATCCGGGTACATCCTCAGTCTGTATTTCAACATCTTCAAGACTCAAGGCGATAGGTTCCCCATTGATCGTCAGATCATAGCTTCCTGAGCGTTCCAGTCGACTGATATCTTCCTGGGTGAAGCCTGTAACCTCTGCGGCAATCTGCTTCATCAGTTTGCCGTATTTTGGACCGAGGGTCTTAAAGTTGGCTTTTATCTTTTTACTGATAATACCAGCTGCATCATTCAGATATTCAACTTCTTTCACGTTAACTTCGGAAAGAATGATGCTCTTCACGGCATCAAACTTCTCCTGAAAGCCATTGTTTAAAACAGGGATCATAATCCTTGCCAAAGGCTGACGAACTTTCAGCTTTTCCTTGCGGCGAAGGCTTAGAATCATGGAAGAAGCCTTTTGGGCAATGGCCATCCGGTCTTCCAAATCACGGTCAATGAGAGAATCATCTGCTACTGGAAAATCAGCCAGGTGAACACTCTGATCCTTTTCCTTGCCTGCTATCTTATTCAGGTCGGTATAGAGCAAATCTGCATAGAATGGCGCCATTGGAGCCGACAGTTTAGCAACCGTATTCAAACAGGTATAAAGTGTCTGGTAGGCTGACACCTTGTCCTTATCATACGATCCACCCCAATAACGACGACGACTTAGGCGGACAAACCAGTTACTAAGGTTTTCTCCCACAAATTCTGAAATGGCACGTCCTGCACGGGTAGGCTCATACGTTTCATAACATTCGGCCACTTCTTTCACCAATGAGTTGAGCAAGGAGATGATCCATCGATCCAGTTCAGAGCGGTCGGCTACCGGTATTTCCTCTTCTGCATAGGTAAAGCCGTCGATATTGGCATACATGGCAAAAAAGTTATAAGTATTGTACAGCGTACCAAAAAACTTGCGTTTCACCTCATCCACCCCGCTGATATCGAACTTCAAGTTGTCCCAAGGCTGTGAGTTGGTCAGCATGTACCATCGCAGCGGATCAGACCCATGTTCTTCGATGGCAGCAAAAGGCTCTACCGCATTTCCCAAACGTTTGGACATTTTATTGCCATTCTTATCCAGAACAAGCCCGTTTGAAATGATATTCTTAAAGGCCACCGATTCGTCAATCATGGTAGCAATCGCATGAAGGGTAAAGAACCATCCACGCGTCTGATCTACTCCCTCGGCGATAAAATCTGCCGGGAATACCTCATTGAACTTCTCTTTGTGCTCGAATGGGAAATGCCTTTGAGCATAAGGCATAGCTCCTGAATCAAACCATACGTCAATCAGGTCAGGCTCTCTGAACATCTTTTTCCCACTTTTCGATACCAAAAAGATATCATCTACAAAGGGTCGATGAAGATCAATCTTCTCGTAATTTTCCTTTGAATGGTTGCCAACTTCAAACCCTTCGAATATATTTTTCTCCATGACACCAGCAGCAACTGCGGCATCAATTTCTTTCATCAAATCTTCTACCGAACCGATGCACTTGACTTCAGAGCCATCTTCCGTTCTCCAGATCGGAAGAGGGGTTCCCCAATAGCGTGAACGGCTCAGGTTCCAGTCCACGAGGTTCTCCAACCAGTTTCCAAACCTGCCTGTTCCTGTAGATGCAGGTTTCCAGTTGATGGTCGTATTGAGGGCCATCATCTTTTCCTTGACAGCCGTCGTTTTGATGAACCATGAATCCAGCGGATAGTAAAGTACCGGCTT
>DMFR01000033.1:3967-5506 GCA_003450125.1 Prolixibacteraceae bacterium
GTGGTTGAAGGCTTTATTTTCTTTTTTAAGCATTACCGAAATATCCACATCCACCGTGGCATCCTCTTCGGTGAGGGTATCGTCGTATTCGTTCTTCACGTAGCGACCTGCAAACTCTGAATAGGTCTTCAGATTAACCTGATCGGCCACAAACCGGGGGTCCATGTTCTCCACCAAAAAGAAACGACCGTTACGGTCAACCAACGGCTGACGCTTGCCTTCCAGATCATTCACAATCAATGGGGCTATTCCATTCTGCTTGGCCACACGATCATCATCTGCCCCAAATGTTGGAGCGATATGTACAATTCCTGTTCCATCTTCAGTGGTTACAAAATCTCCTGTGATTACACGGAAGGCATCCCCAATCGGTTTTACCCAATTGATCAGCTGTTCGTAATTAACCCCCTGAAGCTCAGTTCCAGTGTATTCACCCAACACGCGGTAAGGTATTTTCTTGTCCCCTTGCGCATAATCTTCCAAGGGAAGTTCTTCACTCTTTGGATCAAAATGAGCCGATAGCAGATTCTTGGCCAGTATCAATGTAACGGGCAGACCTGTATAAGGATTGAAAGAGCGAACTTTTACATACGTTATCTTCGGTCCTACACACAAAGCCGTGTTGGAGGGCAATGTCCAGGGCGTAGTGGTCCATGCCAGGAAATACAAATCAGTCTCTACGTTTTCAAATAAGAATTCAGACTTTTCATTCCTGATGGCTTTAAACTGTGCAATGGCAGTAGTATCTTTCACATCGCGGTAACAACCCGGTTGATTCAGTTCATGCGAACTTAATCCCGTGCCTGCAGCCGGTGAATAGGGCTGAATGCTATATCCCTTGTAGAGTAAATCCTTTTCGAAAAGCTTTTTGAGCAACCACCACACCGTCTCCATGTAGCGGCTGTCGTAGGTGATGTAAGGATCGTCCATATTCACCCAGTACCCCATTTGACGGGTCAGTTCTTCCCATTCACGGGTATATTTCATAACCTCGGTACGGCAGGCAGCATTGTATTCTTCGATGCTGATCTTTTTACCAATGTCGTCTTTGGTAATTCCCAATGATTTTTCAACGCTCAGTTCCACAGGTAGTCCATGAGTATCCCATCCGGCCTTGCGGTGAACACGAAACCCCTTCATGGTCTTGTACCGGCAAAAAGTATCCTTAATGGCACGTGCCATAACATGATGAATGCCGGGCATTCCATTGGCCGATGGTGGCCCTTCATAAAACACAAAGGTAGGATGACCTTCACGAGTTGAAATACTTTTGTGAAATGTATCGTCGTCCCCCCATCTTTTCAACACTTCCTTGTTGATCGCGGAAAGGTCTAACTGTTTGTATACCTGAAATTTATTGCTCATTGAAAACGATATTACAGCCTTATTTTTTAAAAGGTACAAATATAGCAAAATTTAATAGGCAAAAACCAAAAGCTTTAAGGATGAAAATGCTTTGCTGTTGTTCAGTATTTCAGAGGTTATCAGATCGTTGAATTCTAAAATTGAATTATTCCCTAGCCCAGCTACCTATTAGTC
>DMFR01000031.1:0-496 GCA_003450125.1 Prolixibacteraceae bacterium
GCAATGCTACATTTCATTTCAGACTGCAGACGGATCTGTGATCTCAAACAGCCAGTTTGTAAACGGACTGATTGTGCTTTAGGGCACGAAACAAGGAGCAAGGGCAAAGAACACGTATGAGCGCTCCTCGCCCCATGCTCCATGCCTTTTCCTTCATCAAATTAAAAATTAGCACTATGAAGAACATTATTTCAATGATCATTTTAATGATCGCCTTGTTTCCTGCGAAGGGTATCAGTTTGAATAACACTCCTTTTACAGGCCCTGAGGCCGGTACTTCAGTGAGCACTGGGATCGAGCCTTTGACGAATACAGAGGGCAGCATCTCGGTTTCAACCAGTTCAACCATTAAAGCATCGGTTGGTGAGCCTATCGAAGCTACAGTTGGTGAGACTATCGAACCGAATTTCTTTATCAGGAACTGGGGTGTGCTGTTGATGAGTCTACTGGGTTTGGCTGATGTAGTGACACGTTTAACGCCTACGGAAAAGGATAA
>DMFR01000031.1:660-950 GCA_003450125.1 Prolixibacteraceae bacterium
TTAACGCCTACGGAAAAGGATAACTCAATACTCAATTTTATCAACTCGGTAATCAATGCCATTATCCCCAACCTGAAAAAGGGAGGTGGTAGGTTATAGCCGCTGAAAAAGGGTAAAGTTTTATCCCTAAAAGCTGATCTGTTTTTGACCCATGGTTGTGAATCAATCATGGGTTTTTTAATTTTAATAGGAATAACCACAGATGAAAACAGATAACAGGAATCACCACAGATAACTCAGATGAACACAAATAATTAATAGGAATCACCACAGATGACACACATGAATAC
>DMFR01000031.1:1077-1984 GCA_003450125.1 Prolixibacteraceae bacterium
CCACAGATGACACACATGAATACACATGAACAGAGGTCCTACAGATTACCAAATGCTTATTAAAGAAAAAATCGGTGTTCATCTGTGTTATCTGTGGTGATTCCTGTCATCTGTGGTCATTTGAATTATCTCTTTTCATCTGTGATAGTTATGTTCTTTTTGTTATTTGTATTAAATAAATGGATATATTTGTTTGGAACCAACTCCTACTTTGAAAATGTTTGACGACGAAGAAGAATATGAAAACAATTTAATAGACCCCAAAGATTTGCCCATCTATCAGAAGGGAAGGGAAATCTTTGAAGTGGTGGACCATATCTGTCAGCTTATTCCGGATGAGGATGACATGTTGGGGCATGTAAAAGGCATTATGCTGGAGGATGCCATGTTATTAACCGTTAAGGTGGCCGGAGCTACTGCCGGTCAGTTGTATGATATCAAGATGGAGGCGGCTACCATTATCCGTAAAGCGGCCAATGAATTGATGATTCAAAACCATTCTCTTGAAATGTTCGGTTTTGAACATGTGGAATATTTCCAGATTGTAAGGGATCTTCTGGAGGAATACCGCCTGTTGTTCATTGATTGGGTGGCAGGATTTGATCCATGGGATTACATCATCGACCGCTGGGGATTGTTCAATCCTCCGGGAGTAGGGCCATTTGATCACGATCCGGATGAGGATATCCCGTTTAACGGGTTTGATGATATATAAATATCTTTTATTAATTTTCGGCACTTACAATCTAATTTATTTATTTGAACGATTAATACCTAAACATAAATTTAACCAATCAACCAATGAAACATTTTACATTTATCTTCCTGAGCCTTATCGCATTTTCTTTATTTGCACAGGAAACAAAAACAGAAAAGCCTGCCTCTAAAAAGATGGAATGGTTTGAAG
>DMFR01000031.1:2184-2539 GCA_003450125.1 Prolixibacteraceae bacterium
TTATCCACTATGGTATATATGCAGTCAATGGCATAGCCGAATCATGGTCGTTTAAGAATAACCAGATTTCGTATGACGATTATATGAAGCAACTACAGGGCTTTACGGCCAAAAATTACGATCCCCAGCAATGGGCCAAACTATTCAAAGAAGCCGGTGCCAAATATGCAGTATTAACCTCCAAACATCATGATGGGGTTGCTCTTTGGGATACCAAGCTCAGTGATCTGAGTGTGGTAAAGAAGACTCCTGCTGCCCGCGATTTGATTGTGCCTTATGCAAAAGCCCTGCGTAGTGAAGGATTAAAGGTTGGAATCTATTTTTCACACCTTGACTGGTCACATCCGGATTATGC
>DMFR01000031.1:2697-9374 GCA_003450125.1 Prolixibacteraceae bacterium
AAGGTGGGCATCTATTTTTCACATTTAGACTGGTCACATCCGGATTATGCAACAGTGTACAATGCCAACGACAAAACCCATGCTACGGTGGATCCTTTCGATTATCCAAAATCGGGAGTTGAAGACCAGGCAAGATGGAATAAGTTTGTTGATTTTCGTAACGGCCAGTTGAAAGAACTGTTCGACCTGGTAAACCCTGACCTTTGGTGGTTTGATGGTGACTGGACAAGAACTACGGAACAATGGAAGATGAAAGAACTGCGTCAATCTATGTTGACCTGGAATCCCAATGCGATATTAAATGCAAGAATGGCAGGATATGGTGATTATGCAACCCCCGAGCAGGGAGTACCCATCTTTGGGCCACAAGGTCCATGGGAATTGTGCATGACCATCAATGATTCCTGGGGATATCAAAAGAAGGACCACAACCAGAAATCGGTCAATTATATCATCCGGGTGTTTGCAGATTGCATCAGCATGGGTGGTAACCTTTTGTTGGATGCCGGCCCTATGGAAGACGGCACTTTTACACCTGAACAAACTGATCGTCTGAAAGGATTGGGTCGTTGGACACATAAACATGCCGAGGCAATTTATGGGACAACACGCGGCCTTCCTTTGGGTCATTTTTATGGCCCAACAACGATTTCGAAGGACAGAAAAACAATCTATTGTTTTGTTTTGGACATCCCTAAAGACGACATAGTAGTGAAAGGGATACAAAATAAAGTCACCAATGTAAGATTGATCGGAACCAATGAGACACTGGTCTCCAAACGAAATGGAGGTGCTGAATGGATGAAAATACCTGGAGTGCTTCAGATTACAGTGCCTGTAAATAAGTTGGATCAGAATGTAACTGTGGTGGCCATTGACCTTGACTCTCCACTTGAACTTTACCGTGGAAGCGGTGGTGCGATTGAGCAAAACTAATGTGTTGGATTAAATATTCAGATCACAATGGATCGTGGTTGTCAGGCTTTAATAATACCTGCCTCACAACCATGATCCATTGCGGCTTTTTTGTCATTTACCCAATTAAACTGCTAAGTTCAGATCAATAATGCGATTCATTTGCATCGTTATAGCATTACTTTTTGTCTTTCAGGTACAGGCCCAGGAGCAGATGAAGTTTCATCACTTCAATATAATGGATGGCTTGTCTTCTAATTCAGTTCGTTGTCTATATCAGGACAGAAAAGGGTTTATCTGGATTGGTACTGACGGTGGGGGCCTTAACCGATTTGATGGCTATCACTTTACTATATTTCGTTATCATGATGATAACCCACAATCGATCAGCAACAACCAAATCTTTTCAATCATCGAAGACCATAACGGCTATCTATGGGTAGCTACGGGCAATGGCCTCAATAGATTTGATCCCATCACCGGACAGTTCAAACGTTTTTACCACGACCCTAAGAATGCGAAAAGCTTAAATCATGACAAGACAAAGGTTTTATATGAGGATTCGGAAAATACGCTATGGGTAGGGACGCTTATGGGGCTGCATAAATATGAACCGGCCACCGAAACCTTTGTGAACTATTACGAGGGAATGACCACTCAGGACCAAAGGCCGGACAGGGAAATAAATGCCATCATAGACGACCATAAGGGCAATTTATGGCTGGGTACCTGGTGGGGAGGATTAAAAAAATTCAATAAGAAAACAGGACAATTTACTGATTTTTATAGTGATTCCACCAACCCGAATAGCATTCGCAATAATAATGTGATGTCCCTATACTTAGACAATCAACAGGTTCTTTGGATAGGAAACTATTTAGGAGGTATCAGAAAACTTAATATAATTTCAGAAAAATACGTCCCCATCATTGATCCGGAGAAGGATGCCAACATAATGGGCATCTGTTGTGATAAATTTGGCCGTATTTGGTACAGCCGTACCGGAGTGGGAACCATCGAACCTTATTCTCACACTTTTAAGTTGTTGGATTACGATAAAACAAAGCCATTTGGTATCAATTCAGGAATGTACGTTCCTCTAATGTGCGATAAGACAGGTATTGTTTGGCTGGGAACAGAGCATGGGCTTAGTATGTATGATTCTAACCGAGAAAAATTTACACCTTACTACCGGACCGTTAATAGTGATCATTACAAAATTGAAAAGTTCTACATCAACAGGGATAAAAATATATTGTGGGTAGGTACTTTGAAAAACGGATTGATTAAATATAATGAATATTCAAGGCAGGCCGTTCACTTTCTTCCTGATCAAACTGTGACCAACCGGTTCTTTGAAATACAAGCCATTTATGGCAACAATAAGGAGCAGCTATGGATAGGTACCAACAATGGAATCGGTGTTCTTGACATGAAATCAGGAAAAATTATAAATACTTTGTATAATAACCCCATTAAGCCAACTCTTGTTAACCGGGTATATGGGAATAATGAATTCATGTGGCTTAATAACGATAATATCAGGATTTGTGATGTACTCCGGCAAAAAGAATATGAGTTTTCCACCTCCGGAGCATTATCGCTTCCCTGCCAACAAATTACAGGAATCCTGTATGATCATGATTCGAATTTATGGATAGGCACTTTTGAAGGACTGGCAAGATACAATTTGTTGACCCATAAAATAGAAAATTATTACAATCAATTATCTGATACTTCCAGCATTTCAAATAAGTATATTCTATCCCTGTTTCAGGATAACAGAAAGAACATCTGGATAGGTACGCAAAATGGATTGAACCGTTATAATGTTAAAAGCAATAACTTCGTACGGTTCACCCACTATCCCTCTTTTGCAAGTAATTATATCCTGAATATTAAGGAAGATAGCCATCAGAATTTATGGCTTTTCACCGACAAGGGAATTACCAAATTCAATCCCGATAATGGATTGACCAGAAACTATGATGAAAATGATGGATTAGAGTTTGGTGGGCATGTCTTTTCCGACAAAAATGGTTTGTTCTATTGTAACCGCCGAACCGAAGACTATTATGTATTTCATCCCGACAGTATCAAAGACAATCCAATTATTCCTCCGGTCTATATTACCCGATTTTTACTCTTCAACAAAGAAGTGGCTGTTTCGACCAAAACCCATAAAACCCCTCTGTTTACAAATATTTCAGAGACTCATCAGATGACCTTAATGCATGATCAATCCTCCATGAGTTTCGAATTTGTCGCCTTAAATTATACGCTTCCTGAAAAAAACCAGTATGCCTACCAAATGGAAGGGTTCGATAAAGACTGGTATTACACTGATGCCTCCCATTTGTCTGCCACTTATACCAATCTGAACCCGGGGACCTATGTCTTTCGGGTCAAAGCATCCAACAATGATGGCATTTGGAATGAAAAAGGACCTGAAATAAGCATAACAATCCTTCCGCCATTTTGGAAAACCAAATGGGCTTATCTGATCTATTTCATCATCATTGCCAGCCTTATTTATTTATTCCGATCGTACTTGCTTTATCAGTATAGTTTGAAGACCAGGATAGAAATAGAACGGATAAAAGCAGAGAAAATGCATGAAATGGATCAAATGAAACTGGACTTCTTTGGTAATATCTCTCATGAATTCAGAACACCCTTGACACTTATATCCGGTCCGTTGGACTATTGTCTGGAACGTCAGTCGGAATTGAACTGGTCACACGACCATCAATACTTAACCATGATGAAACGCAATGTTGACCGGTTGCTTCACATGATCAACAAAGTACTGGATATACGAAAACTGGACTCCGGATATCTAAATATTTACCTGAAGAATGGGGACATTATCCAATTTGTAAAGTCACTGAGCGGGTCATTTAGTTTTAAGGCTAAACAGAAGAACATTCAATTTCAAACATTATTTCACCAGGAAACATTTGATACATGGTTTGATCCTGATTTAATCGATAAGATCGTGTTCAATTTGTTGTCCAACGCGTTTAAGTTTACTCCTGATCATGGCCAGATATCCGTTGAGACAGTTATTTTAGTAGGCGGATCTGTCAAATGGAAAAGCGAAAAAGAACTTTATGATATCAATTCTTCGGCAGATCTTGTCAAAATGATCGTAAAGGACAATGGTATAGGCATACCTGCCGAACAGAGGGATAAGATCTTTGACCGCTTTTATCAGGCTGACAATCAGGCAAGCCGTTCTGGCGGTTCAGGGATAGGCCTTGCATTGGTTAAAGAACTGATCGAATTGGTCGATGGTCAGATAAAGCTTGAAAGTGAGGAGCAGATTGGCAGTTGTTTTACTGTCTGGATACCCATTGGAGCAGAGGTCATGGAAAGGGGAAATAATAAATCCGTTGTTCAGAAAATAGATCCTATCCTTTCATTGGATGAAGACCACTCCTTAATGGGTTCGTTCCAGTCAGAAAGGAAGCTTCCCCAAACGGGTGAAAATACAGAAAAGCCCTTGATCTTGATCGTTGAAGACAATCACGACATGGAACTCTTTGTGTCGAATATATTAGAAAGCAATTTTGATATTTTATCAGCAAACAATGGAAGAACAGGCCTGGAACTTGCAATGGAAAATATTCCTGACCTCATTGTAAGTGACATCATGATGCCTGACATGGATGGTCTGGAAATGTGCCAGATGATCAGAAATAATGAGCGGACCAACCACATTCCTATTATTTTGCTTACAGCCCGCTCCACGGAAGAATACCAGATCGAAGGACTATTTGCCGGGGCTGATGATTATATTATGAAACCATTTAATGCCAAAAACTTACTGTTAAGAGTCTCCAATATCATTAAGTCACGTCAGCTTTTGCGCGAAAAGTTTTCATTGTCAGACCTTGCAGATCCTCCCGGACAAGCGACCTCACTTGACGATGTGTTTATACATAAAATCAGGGGTATCGTAGAACAACACCTGGACAATCCGGATTTTGACCCTCAGGTATTTGCTTATGAAACAGGAATGAGCCGTGCCCAACTATACCGAAAGTTAAAAGCCATCACCAATCAAACCGTGAATGATTTTATTTTTTCGGTACGGATAAACAGGGGCGCCTGGTTATTACTGAATGAGGGTTTGACCGTTTCCGAAACCGCATATGCTGTGGGTTTTAAAACGCCGGCCCATTTCTCCAAAATGTTTAGCGCCCATATGGGCCAATCTCCTTCCAAATATGTGGAACAGCATAAAAAAGCCTTGAATTAACCAGCTGCAGTGTCTCCCTTTGTTTTGTCACAAGGTCATTCAACGATCCAAAGTTGTCCGAAACCATCATGGGAGCGTCATCCCGAGTCATCCTGAACTCGGTTCAGGATCCCCTCCAATACGCTCTTCCACCCGTTATAAAAGAGAATTGAAGGTAATGAGGTCCAAACCGTCATGATAGGATTCACCCATATCAGTAAAATGACTGGAAGTGTATTTTAGTAGTCCATTGTTTTGGATTTAGGTTATTGTAAAATTATTCATTGGCCATTAGAAAGTTATTCATTAGTTGTTCGTGTATAATAGAACGACTTTCGAATAACTTTCGAACGGCCTTCGAATATCCGTAAACGAAATCATCTCTCTTATAACTAAAAAACCATGACAGAAGTATAGGCCATGTATGGTAAGAAGGCTCCCGGTAAAGCATACACAATATCATTTTACAGGTTAAGAGGCTAGACCATTATCCGCAGCCTGCCTAGTAAAAAGAGCAGTCAAAGGACCTAAAGCCAGTTGCGTAAACAGCACTGTTTCCAGAAAAAATATCAAAAGTTCAACCTGCAATTGTTGAACCATGTGACTCAATGGATCGGGTTTATGAAGCCCTCATGGTGGAATGATATCAGAATGAACCGCAGAATGATGATATTAAAGTATATGACTAATGTAGTGATATTTACAGCCTTTGGATGCGAATAGTCAGGCGATAGGAGTGGATAATTTTCACGTAAAATGATACGCACAAATATGTTTTTGAGATTCACAGACATGCCTTTTAATTGAGCACCACCTAATTTTACTGCATCAAACTCAAGTAAAATAATCGAAACAAGTGGTTCATGAGATTCAGAAAAGAGCAAATTGATTTTAAGGAGGTACTGTTAATTATAATCATTTCAGTGTTAATTCTTGTAGTTTTTTCTTTGTAATTAGAGTAGTTTATAGAATTTCATGGTTGTTAATTTATATACAATATGATTAAATCATTCCCAATTGGGATTACAATAATATTTTATCTAACATTTAATTATTAACTAAATTATTAAAATCATGAATTTAAATTTACTTAGAAACAAATTGAGTTTAATGCTGGTATTGTTAACAGCAGGGTCATTTAGCTCTTTCAGCCAAAGTGACACCACTAAAATTACCGTTGCAGAAGACGTTTATGTAAGCGAGAAAGATCCATCAACCAATTTAGACAACATAACTGATTTGGGAGTTTCAATTGATGAAACCAATGGGGATAGTCGGGAAACCTATTTAAAATTCGATATTTCAGCACTTGCTGGTAAAGGCGGATTAGTGAGTGCGGGCTTGAGTTTTAAAGGAACGGTTAAAGATGGAGATGGATATACAGCGATACCCGATGTGTTTATTAATGTTTATGGATGTACCAATCCATGGAGTGAATCCACCATCACCTGGGACAATAAGGTAGCATCAGAAACGGAAGTTTTGGCAGAAGGAGACATTACTTCTGCTTCCGACTACT
>DMFR01000031.1:9535-25324 GCA_003450125.1 Prolixibacteraceae bacterium
CTAAAAGGAACTCCAGCCGATGAAACGGCTATGATGAAATACATTGTTGACGCAATGAACAAACATTTACAGTTTGTCAGTTTTGTTATTAAAGGTAAAAAAGAGACCCCTAAATCACGGATTTGGATCTCTTCCAAGGCATGGATACCAGCAAAGTTAATCGTTGTTCAGGACATTAATCTTGATGAACCGGGTGCTGTGAAAATTTTCGCTACCGATATCACGGTAACAGGAGCTGCTTCTTCTAAATCCATTACAGTTAATAAAGGAACCTTACAAATGAGCGCTGCGATCCTACCTGTTGATGCAGATTTTCAACGTGTAAAATGGAGTGTAACCAATGAAACCGGACAGGCCACTATTAGCGAAACGGGCTTGCTGACAGCAAGAACCAATGGTACTGTAACTGTTAAAGCTGATGCTATTGATGGTAGTTGGGTTCAGGGAACTTCCGAGATAACCATCAGCGGACAGGTGATTAAACCAGGCGATTTAAGTCTCATTAAAAATGGATTTTTTGATACTGAAGGTGTAACAACTTCATGGAGTGGGAACGCGATAGTTGTAGATGGTGTTGCAATTTGTTCTCCAGCAGCTGGAGGTGAAAATGTGTGGGATTGGCAGATGAATCAAGTGGTTGCGGTTGCTTATGAAGACAAAGACGTTCCATATACCTTTACTTTTAAAGCATGGGCTGACGCACCAAGAAGCATGAATGTTGATTTTGAAGACTCAAATAATGGTTATTCAAAATACGGTGTTTCTACCAGTTCAATGGCCCCAAATGGTACTTCCGATTGGACCTTTGATCTTACCACCAAGCCAACTGTTTATACTTTCGATGTAAAATTCAGCAATATGGCGGTGAATTGCAATCAAAGTTTACAGTTCATGTTAGGAAAATCTGATATCGTGGTACATATCGACAGCGTGATGCTTACCAAAAATTCAGACATTCTGCTTTCAGCATCAAAATTAATGTCTGCTAACTCAATTAACGTATATCCAAACCCAGTCGGCTCTTCAAATGAGTTAACCGTTTGTTTCTCTTCAGAAAATGGGAAAGTGGCAATTTACAATACCCTTGGACAAAAGTTAATGGAAAAAGCGGCCAATGGAAATCTAGTTAAATTTGATGTTACAAGCTTGCGTAAAGGCATTTATATCGTAAAATTAAGTGACGGAACGAGTCAGAAGTTTATTAAGTAATTTTTATTAGCTAAAGAGGGTGTCCTAAAAGTCAAAAAAACAAATTAAACACAAAGCCACTAAGACACAAAGTTCTAGTATTCAATGCATTTTTCTTCGTAACTTTGTGTCTTCGTGTTTATATTTTACTTTTTAGACACCTTCTTTTTTACCAAATTGAAGATTTTATCTTTGTATCTTTAATTTCTATAGCCAAATTGTAAGGCTTTCAATGAACCAGACTAACGAAACCTATTTTAATACCTGGATTTATAATGAAACAAGCAATCTTTATTTTAGTCCTATTATTGACGATTTCAAATGTAAATGCTACCAATTATTATCTTTCATCCAGTTCGGGAAACGACCTTTTAAATGATGGAAAATCAGCAACAAAAGCATGGCAAAGTATTGATCAACTTAAAACGGTATTGAACTTGCTACTGCCAGGGGATTCTGTACTTTTTAAATGCAATGATATTTTCAATGGTCAGATTTATTTAAACCGGTCGGGAAATGCTCCCAAAAACATCTATTTCGGAAGCTTTGGTTCAGGCAAAAAGCCTGTTATAACAGGAACTGCACCCATCACTACATGGATCCAGACATCCACTAATATTTGGGAATCAGTCCCTGCAGATTGTGGAAGTAAAGTAACCAATTTTTTCATCAATAATGTTCCTCAACAAATGGGAAGATGGCCCAATGTAACAGAACCCAACAAGGGTTACCTTTCATTTGAAAGCCATAAAGGAACCAATCAGATTACCGATACCCAGCTTACCGGAGCAATAGACTGGAACGGGGCAGAGGCAGTGGTCAGAAGAGTTCGATGGATTTTAGACCGCTTAACCATACAGGCACACACTGCCAATACTTTATTGTTCACCACCAAGGTTAACTATGAATTCTTAGACGGATTCGGTTATTTTATCCAGAATGACCCCAAAACATTGGATCAACAAGGTGAATGGTACTATAACCCAGTGACTAAAAAATTCAGTTTATATTCAGAAGTGAATCCAAACACACTTGTCACCAAAGCTACACAACAGGATAATTTATTCAAAATAAGCGGGAGAAATTATATCACAATTGAAAACCTTGAATTCAATGGCTCAGGCAAATTAACCATGGACATCGATAATTGTAACAAGATTACTATTCGCAACAATGATTTTATCTATTCAGGAGAAAATGCAGTGGATTTGAATGCTTCAAACAATGTACTTTTTGAATCCAACCTGATTGACCATACCAACAACAATGCCTTCATTCAAAACGGATGTAAAAATTTTATAATGCGCAACAATGTCATTAAAAACACAGCCATGATTGCCGGAATGGGACTGGGAGGCGATGGGCAATACAATGCGGTGCAACTGGGCGGAACGAATTTACAGGTTGAACACAATACGATTGACAGCGTGGGATACATTGGAATGAATTTTAACGGCGATACCATTACAATCAAAAACAATGTAATTTCAAACTATTGCATGACAAAAGATGATGGTGGGGGTTTGTACACCTGGGGAAACGGCACTAAAAATTATGCAAGAAAGTTGATTGGAAACATTGTGATGAATGCCATTGGTGCACCAGAAGGATCTGGATGGAGTGGGGTTGCAGCAGAAGGAATATATATTGACGATCGCAGTTCAAATATTGACATAATGGGGAATTCAGTTTATAAATGTGGAAATAACGGAATCTATATACACAACGCGAATTACATAAAAATCAAAGGAAATACAGTGTATGACAATGGCATTCAGTTGCGTATGAGTCATGATAACATCGCACCAACATTTCCGATAATCAATTCAGAGGTTGACAGCAATGTTTTTGTTTCCAGGGATCCGGGTCAGTTGGTTGCCTCCTATGAGACCGTTGACAAGGACCTTTCTGCAATGGGAGGTTTCGACTACAATTTTTATTGCAGACCATTTGATGATAAGCAGGTAATTCAGACCAGCTATGTGGATGGAACATCTGAAACTGTTGTAAATACTCTTGACAACTGGCGTTCAAAGTTTGGTAAAGATCAGCATTCAGGTCAATCGCCCATTATGGTTGAAGAATACAAGATACTTGGTGTAAAATCGTTGAACTACTTTTTTAATTCAGACTTCGAAACCAATATCAGCAATTGGACTGCTGCATCGAAATACAATAACAGTAGAATTACTTTAGCCAAAGGAGAAGGAAATCCAGGCAATTCACTGAAGGCAAGCTTTGCATCTTCTTCAGGCCAGGCAAGTGCATACATGGTTGTCAGGTCGAATAATATTGCATTGACAATGGGCAAAGGTTATCGAGTGAAATTCTCTGCCAGAAGCAGTGACCCTTCTATTTCAATAAGAATGATCGCCCGTCAAAACGGAGGGTTGAATGAAGATGTTGCCAAAAGAGAAAACTTTATACCAGGAATTAATTACAGTGATTTTGAATTCCTGATTTTTCCCACAAAGACTGAAGCCAACTCAAGGATAGAATTTGAAATCCCTGAATTCCATGGGAGTGTTTGGTTCGACAATTTTGAGTTTGTGGAGGTGAATGTTGAAAAGACCAATCCAGATGACTTCATCCGGTTTGAATACAATGCTTCAGAGGATGACAAAATGATCAGCATTCCAGCTAATTATGTAGATGTAAAAGGGAAGCCTGTTTCAGGGAATGTCGTGCTAAAGCCCTTCACATCAATTATCCTGTTTAAGAATTTAGCTACATCAATTGGCTTTCTGCCTCCATCAATAATGGATTCAGAGATTAGGTTAATGCCCAATCCAGCTTCAAGTTCTGTGACAGTTAAAAGTAAAGAGGAAATGCTGTCGGTTTCTATGCACGATATGAATGGGCGCATCATAAAAACCTATCAGAGTCGGGGAACGACAGAATATACGATTAATGATCTGCCCACGTCGGGTGTTTACATTGTCAATGTACAGACAAAAGACAGAAGGGAGAACAGAAAACTGTTTATTCAGAATTAAGGAATTGGGAGTTCGGTATCAATTGAAATTTAGTTCGAATAGAGAAACTCTTGAAAGAATGAGTTACATTCGAATGGTCAAATGTTTAGTTAATTAATAAGTAAAGTTATTTTCGGATGAGATTATTTCTGCAGATATTATCATTTTTTCTGTGTTTTACTTTGAATACGAATGCACAACAAAAGCAGTGGATCGATTTCAACAAAAACGGGGTAAAGGATACCTATGAAAATCCTGAAGCGACTATAGAGAACAGGGTCAACAATCTTCTTTCACAGATGACCCTTGCAGAAAAGATCCTTATGCTGAGTGAAACGGCACCGGCCATTGATCGTCTGGGGATCAAGAAATATTATCATGGCAATGAAGCTTTACATGGAGTAGTCCGTCCTGGAAAGTTTACCGTTTTTCCACAGGCCATTGGTCTGGCAGCTACCTGGAATCCGGAATTGATTCATCAGGTTTCAGGAACCATCTCTGATGAAGCCCGTGCGCGTTGGAATGAATTGGGGCAAGGTGAAAATCAAAATGAGAAATATAGCGACCTGCTGGTGTTCTGGTCTCCTACCGTAAATATGGCGCGTGATCCCCGTTGGGGGCGTACTCCTGAAACTTATGGGGAAGATCCCTACCTCACTTCACGTATCGGAGTGTCTTTTGTCAAAGGGCTGCAGGGGAATGATCCACTGTATTTAAAAGTGGTAGCAACTCCCAAGCATTTTGCCGGAAATAATGAAGAACACAACCGTTTTGAATGTAAGGCTATCATGTCGGAACGGGCTCTGCGTTCCTATTATTTGCCTGCCTTTAAAGCTTTGATTACAGAAGGAAAGGCAGAATCCATCATGACAGCCTACAACGCGATTAATGGAATTCCTTGTACTGCCAATAAATGGCTGTTGACCGATATTTTAAGGAATGAATGGGGTTTTAACGGATATATTGTATCTGATTGTGGTGCGCCCGGCTTTCTATATACCCCTCACAATTATGCCCCTACAAGGGAGGATGCAGCAGCCATGGCCATGAAGGCAGGCCTGGATTTGGAATGCTCGGGATACTGCAATGAATGTTATATCTTCCACGACTATTTGCCCAAAGCTTACCAAAGGGGCAAAGTAACGGAAAGTGAAATTAATACCTCTGCCTTTCGTGTTTTGCGTGCACGATTCAGGCTGGGTTTGTTTGACGATCCTTCATTAAATCCTTATACTTTAATCTCCCCATCAGTCATAGGAAGTCCTGCCCACCAACAGCTTGCTCTGGAAACAGCAAGGCAGTCCATCGCCCTCTTAAAAAACCGCAACAATATCCTTCCGCTGAATATTCAGAAAATCAAATCAATTGCAGTGTTTGGAATTAATGCTGCCAACTGCGAGTTGGGAGATTATAGCGGCATTCCGATGAATGATCCTGTATCACCTTTGGAAGGAATTATCAACAAAGTGGGCAAAAAGGTAAAAGTACATACGCTGCCATGGACAGGAAAAATGGCGCAACACGAAATCATTCCATCTGGTTTTTACGAATATGAAACAGACGGGGTTCGAAAAAAAGGATTGAAAGCCGAGTATTTTTCCAATCCGGATCTTGCCGGTACGCCTATATTGGGAAACGTTGAAAATGTGTTGTTCGATCCTGCCAATCAGGCTCCCAATCCCTCGATTCCCAAGGCACCCATGTCATTCCGTCTGACCGGAGTTCTATTGCCTAAAGTTTCAGGAAACTATACGCTAGGGATGAAAAAAACAGGAGGGTTTAGGTTAACCCTCAATGAGAAATTGGTTATTGACAACTGGTGGGGTGAACTCGAAAGCGAGGGGGTAAACTTTGATTTGGAAGCTGGTAAAAGTTATCAGATAAAAGTCGAGTATGCAAGTAGAAGCGGAAAGTCCTATTGCGCCTTGTCCTGGAAGACCCCTGATAAAAAGGCTGAAGATCAATTTAAGGCTGAAAAACAGATGGCAAAAAGCAACGATGTAGCAATTGTAGTTTTGGGAATGAATAAGTCAATCGAAATGGAGGGGCATGATCGCACTACATTGGAACTTCCTATTGATCAACAACAATTTATCCAGGAAATCTACAAAGCCAATCCCAAGACAATTGTAGTGCTTGTTGCAGGCAGTTCTCTGGCTGTTAATTGGATACAGGAACACGTACCGGCCATTGTCAATGCCTGGTATCCAGGGGAGCAGGGTGGAAATGCCATTGCTGAGGTGTTGTTTGGGGATTATAACCCTGCCGGACGGCTTCCGCTTACTTATTACAAATCGACCGATGATTTACCAGCATTTGATGATTATGAGGTATTTAACGGACGTACCTACATGTATTTTGATAAGAAACCATTATATGCATTTGGGTATGGATTGAGTTATACTAATTTTGACTATACAAACCTGCAAATTGACCAACCTTCGATCAAAAGAGGAGATACCCTTTCGGTAAGTGTTGACATTCAGAATTCAGGCAGATACGATGGTGATGAAGTGGTACAGTTGTATGTACAGCAAAAAGTGGCATCCCTTAAATTACCACAAAAGCAATTAAAATCATTTAAGCGGATACACCTAAAAAAAGGGGAGACCCAAACAGTTCATTTCACTTTGAGCCGCAACGATCTGTCAATCTGGAATGAGAAAAATGAATTTGTCCTTGAACCAGGAGAAGTTCATCTACAGATTGGTGCATCCTCTGATGACATCAGGCAGGAAGTATCTTTTAGGATAACGTACTGATTTGCAATTAAAGATATATTATCTACTTGAAAATGAAAATAATAAATAAATTTATTGGCCTGTTTTATCTGGCAATGGTATTGATCACTTCTGGCTGTCATCAAGTCTCTAAAAGCCATCCTGCAAACATTGTTTCAACCACTTACACCAACCCCATTATCCCAAAATACCTGGCTGACCCCTATATGAGGTACGAAAATGGCTATTATTACCTTTTCGCAACCGGAGGAGCTGAGGATGGCCGATTTATACCCATCCATCGTTCCAAGGACCTCATTAAATGGGAATTTGTACGTGGCGCAGTTGCCAATGGTGAAAAAACTGATTGGAATTACAAGAATTTCTGGGCGCCTGAGGTCTATAAAATAAAGAATAAATTTTACCTCTACTACAGCGCTTCACCCGAAGGATTGCCGGATAATTCAGGAAACCGGGTTGGTCTGGCTATTGCTGAAAGCATTCAGGGACCTTATAAGAATGTCGGGAGGGTCATTCCACACGCCTCCATTGACGGACATGTGTTTTTTGATACCGACAGCACAATGACTATTTTCTATACCATTGAACGTGGAAACAAAGATGGTTTGGTTGCGGGTCAGATTTATGCAGACAAGTTACTGACCCCAACCCAGGTGGAAGGTAAACCCATTCAGATCATCAGCCACCATGCCTGGCAGGAAGGTCCGTTTATCCTGCACCGCAATAACAAATACTACCTTACGTATAGTTGTGGAGGTTGGACTGACAGTACTTACCATGTCCGTTATGCCATTGGCACAAAACCGATGGGCCCATATGTCGAACAGCCGGATACCATTCTGAAATCGAATCAACTGGTTAAAGGTCCCGGTCATCATTCCCTTTTTGTTGATCAGGGCGGAAAAGACTGGATTGTTTATCATGGATGGGATCCCATGTACAAAGCCCGATATCCGCGTATCGACCGTATCTTTCTCAAAGGTGACAAAATATCCTCTGACGGCCCCACCTATATGCCTCAAAATATCAATAAGTAATTTATTACAACCATTCAATGATTTCTTATTGAAAAAGAATTTCATAAGAAGCCAAAAGACTAAAAATGAGTAGAGATTTGTGTAATTTTGATTAATCAGCATCTTGATATGATGGAATCAAAATCTCAACATATGATTGACTTTATTGGTGATATCCACGGCTATGCCGATCAACTCACCCAGTTATTGGAAAAAATGGGCTATTCTTCCAAATTTGGGATTTACAGTCATCCCAAAAGGAAGGTGATTTTCGTTGGAGATTATATTGACCGAGGTCCCAAAATCAGGGAAACACTGATGATTGTCCGCAACATGGTCGAAAACGGAGAAGCCATTGCCCTGATGGGCAACCATGAATACAATGCCTTGTGTTTTCATTACGAGGAACGTGAAGGAGGGCATTTGAGAAAGCACCTGATCAAAAACATCCTTCAGCACATCGCAACCCTTGAGCAGTTCCAGAATCGGCAGGAGGAATACGAAGACTACCTGGAATGGTTCAAAACTTTGCCACTCTATTACGAATCGGATAGTTTCCGGGCTGTTCATGCCTGCTGGGACAAAGACAACATTGCTTACCTTCGAAAAGTGCTGAAGAATGACCGACTGAATGAACACACCCTTCATGAGTCTGTAAAAATGGGTGCAGAGCTTTACCGCACATTGGATGAAACCCTCAAAGGCAAGGAAGTTTCCATGCCCAAAGGTGTTTTGTTTTTAGATAAGGATGACAATCAACGAAGTGAACTGCGGATTAAATGGTGGAATGATCCTATCAAAACGTCCTACCGGGAAATAAGCATTCTTCCGAATGAGAATCTACCGGAAGAGCCTGTGAATACTTCCAGGCTTCATTCCCTGAATTATTATTCGGACAAAGAGAAACCTGTGTTTTTTGGACATTACTGGTTACAAGGACTACCGCAACTGTTTAGAGAGAATATCTGCTGTCTGGATTACAGTGTGGCAAAAGATGGATACCTGGCTGCTTACCGGTTTGATGGAGAAAAGAAGCTCTCGAATGATAAGTTTGTATTTGTGAAAACGGTTTCCAGCTTTGGTAAAGTTTTATAAAAACTATAAAACTTTACTAAAGTTAAATTTTAATAATGGACTCCGGAAACGTATACCCATTGATGGTTTTCACGCTTAAAAAGTGACCTTTCATGTATTTCCTGCATCTGTCCATCTTCCAGGTAAAGAGCGCGAAACTCAACGTACCCAATTGTATCATCTACCTCACCCTTCTCAGAATTTAAAATAACAAGCCCTAGCCACTGAACCGATTGGGCCCATTTTTTGATTCGTTGCTGCTCCTTTATAGGTCTAGTTGTAGAATGGTGGCTTCGCATCAGGTATTCGACATTGGCCATTGTGAAAGCTATATAGCGTGACCTCATTAGTTCCTGACAGGTAATAGCTTCCCTTTTTGAGTTGATAATCAATTCACAGCAATCATTGAAGTTACGGTTGGATCCGCAGGGACAAAGCTTATTTATAATCATTCTTTTGTTTAAAATTTACACTCCGTCAGTTATTACATAACCTATTTTAAAATGAAATTTCTAAAAATGGTGGATGGGGTAAAGATAGTTTTTACCATTTATAGAAACAAAATTGGGTACACTACAAATATTTTTGTCTTGTAACAGCTAATAAGTCAACTGGAGGAATATGGGCATCGGGCATGGGAATTGGGACATAGGGCCGTCAGACTGCCATTCATTCTTCCTTTTCATTCCCCCTCCTATTTCTATCATCTGTAACTCATGTGTAACTCATCTGTAACCTTTCTGTAACCTCACCTTACAGAAAGGTATCAGATGAGTATCAGATGGGTATCAGATGATGGCTTTTCATACCCTTTTCCATCAGGCACAATCACCATTGAAGGTATATTCACTCAGAACTTCCAAATTGCAAATAAATGTTGCAGCTTTGACATTGCAATGAACCATAAATCCAAACTGATAAAAAAGAACCTTATTTTTGTAATTCCAGATGACGATAATGTTCTATTTCTCACAACTTCTATTTAAATAATAAAGATATGGATAACAACTCGCGCCGTAAATTCATCAGGGGTATAGCCCTGACAGGATTGGCTGCTGTTGCGTTAGCGCCAATGGAAACATTGGCAATGAGGGGGCACAAAAACCGTAAGCAGACTGCGGGCAAGGGCATGGTGATTCTTTTCCAGGGTGACTCCATAACGGATGGTAACCGTGGACGGAATACTGATCCTAATCACATCATGGGGCATGGGTATGCCTTTAGCATTGCCAGTCGCTGGGGGGCTAAATACCCAGAAAAGGGACTTGTATTTATCAACAAAGGCATCAGCGGGAACAAGGTCTCGGATCTGGCTGCACGCTGGCAGACAGATACCCTTGACCTGAAGCCCAATGTATTGAGCATCCTGGTAGGTGTGAATGATGCAAGTTCTGTGGTCTTTAAAAGGGAACCCATTGTACCTGTTGAAAAGTATGAAGAAATATACCGATCTTTGCTTGAACAGACTAAGGTACTGTTTCCTGAAATCGTTTTCGTACTGTGCGAGCCATTTATTTTACCTGTTGGAAAAGTGCAGGAAAATTGGGAGGCCTATAAATCTGACATTATCCAACGTCAGGCTGTTGTCCGGAAACTGGCCAACGAGTATAATGCTGTTTTTATTGGGTTACAGGAAGTTTTCGATAAGGCCTGTGAAAAGGCTCCTGCGGATTACTGGATATAGGATGGGGTTCATCCAACAGTTGCCGGACACGAACTGATCACCCGGGAGTGGATCAAGCTAGTTGGTAAGAGAATTTCACTTTAAGCCTATAAGTGTAAGATATTGCTCATTGTTGGAGTATCTGTTGTATGAATACTGTCCTTTTTGGGGAAGTATTATTCAATGAAGATGATAACTTTGTATAAAACTTTGGGAAAGATTTATACAAACTATAGATCTTTCCCAAAGTTGGCTACAAAAATTCTAAAAGCGTCCTACAAACATTTATATTAAAAGTAAAATTTAATCAATGAAACATCTTAAACTAACCCTGATTGCCTTGGCATTGATGGTTCTGACGGTATCTGTTCAGGCATCCATCAAGTCCTTCAAGAAAGACAATGATGGAATTACTTGCCTCCTGGACAAGGGAGTGATGAAAGTGAAAATCTGCTTTGACAATATGGTTGAAGTGAAATACACCGCCCTGCCAGTATTGTTGGATAAACCTTCGCTGGTCATTACCAATGAATGGAAAACAACTCCATCATTTACTGTTACGGAAAATGAAAAGGAAATTATCCTTGCAACAGCCAAGTTGAAGGTAACAGTGAACAAACAAAGCAATGCTGTAAAATATAATGATCTGGCAGGAAACCTTATCTTGAGTGAAGATGAAGCGCAGGGTAAAATAATGGCAGAAGCCACCATTGCAGGCATAGAGGCTTACAATTGCACTTCGCAGTTCAACTCTCCTGCAGACGAGTCTCTTTACGGAATGGGTTGCCATCCTGAAGATACCTTGTCGATCAATTACAAGGGCCGCAACCAGGATATGACCATTAAATACATGACAGGCGCCATTCCGGTAATGCTATCAACCAAGGGTTACGGTCTGTTCTGGGACAATTATTCGGCTTCCAGTTTCTATGGGGCTGAAGCTTCCAATACCAAATATAAATTTGTTTCAGAAAGCGGCAACATGGTGGATTACTATTTCATCTATGGTCCCGATTTCGATCAGATCATCGCCTCGCTTCGTAATGCTACGGGCAACGCACCCATGTTCCCCAAATGGGCCTTTGGGTTGTTCCAGTCGCAGGACAGGTATAAAAGCCAGGCTGAAGTTCTGTCTGTAAAAGATAACTACCGCAACAACAAAATACCGGTTGACTGTATTGTGCAGGACTGGTTTTACTGGGAACCCAATGTAATCGGTTCTCATGTGATGTATCCCGAAAGGTACCCTGATCCAAAAGCAATGGTCGATGAATTGCACAAGGCCAATATCCATGCCATGATTTCCATCTGGCCGGTAATGGCAAAGGGCACAAAAACATATGACCAGATGGCCCATTCAGGAGGGATGACCGATATTCGCTGGGACAATGTGATGACCCATACCCTGGACGGTTATTACGATGCCCATAGCCCACAGGCCCGTGATTTGTATTGGAAACAAGCCAATGACAGTTTGATTGGACGCTACAACTGGGATGCCTGGTGGGTGGACCAATGTGAGCCTGACAATGGAAACGATCTGGATGCAAGACGCAAAAGCCATTTTGCAATCGGCCGGGGCATTGATTACATGAATACCTATTCCCTGATGCATTCCGAAGGATTGTATACCCATTGGCGTAAAGACATTCCCAATAAACGTCCCTTCTTCCTGATTCGTCAGGCATTTGCAGGAATGCAACGCAATTCTGCTACTTTGTGGTCTTCTGACATTAGCTGTACCTGGAGGGCTTTTAAAAGCCAGGTGCCACAGGGAATCAATGCCTGTGCTTCGGGTATTCCATTCTGGACTTCAGACATTGGTGGTTACCACTTTCATTGGAACGCTCCTGACTGGTCAGCCCCCATTAACCGTGAATTGTTTACCCGTTGGTTTCAGTTTGGCACCTTCAGTCCCATTTTCAGGGTTCATGGAAAAGGTGAAAGGGCTTTATTCTCCAACAACTGGGATGCCTCCACCAAATCAATTTTGCTGAACTATGACAATCTGCGTTACCGCTTAATGCCTTACATCTATTCCCTTTCATGGAAAGTAACCAGCGAAGGATATACCATCATGCGGTCATTGGCCTTTGATTTCAGACAAGATGAAGGGATTAAAAACATTCCCGATCAGTACATGTTTGGCCCTTCGATCATGGTCAATCCTGTAACTGCACGTATGTACAGCCTTCCCAATGCCAAGGATATCAAGAAAGTCAGAAAGGTATATCTTCCCAAATCAGCCAACTGGTATGACTTTTGGACGGGCAAGTTAATTCCTGGCGGACAAACCATTGATGCAGCAGCTCCAATTGAAACCTTACCACTTTACATCAAAGCTGGTTCAATTGTGCCCATGGGACCTTATCTTCAGTATGCTACCGAAAAAGCGGCCGATCCTATCGAGCTTCGTGTTTATACCGGTGCTGATGCTACCTTTGTGCTTTACGAAGATGAAAACGACACTTACAACTACCAGCAGGGTAAATATTCAACCATTACCATGAATTGGAATGAAGCTGAAAAAACCCTTACCATTCAGGATCGTAAAGGTGATTTCCCTGGAATGCTGAAAGATCGTACCTTCCAGATTGTTTGGGTAACAGCTAAGAACGGAATAGGAATAGAACCTGCGAAACAAGTTCAGACTGTTCAGTATGCAGGAAAAGAAGTAAAGATTAAGAAATAAGTGGAAATTAGAGTCAATAGATTATAAACCAATGAAAAATAAACACATAGAATACATAGTTTCTAACACAAAAAGAAGAAGGAACTATTCACCACAGATTACACAAATGAACACAGATTAAAAAACTAAGAATAATCTGTGAATATCTGTGTAATCTGTGGTAAAATTCTATGTGTCTTATGTGTCTATGTGTTTAAAAAAATATAAACCCTATGAAAAAGTACCTTGTAATTCTTTCCCTTTTTGTTTGCATTCAAAGTAAGGCCCAAAACGGGAAGCTGGTGTGGTCAGATGAATTCAATAGTGAAAGTATCAATGCTGCAAATTGGATCTATGAAATTGGAGGAAATGGCTGGGGAAACAATGAGTTGGAGTATTATACGAATCGTCCGGATAATTCAAAGATAGAAAAAGGAAATCTCCTGTTCATTGCCAAGAAGGAGTCCTACAACGGAAAGAGTTATACATCGGCACGTATGAAGACTGAAGGGCTACAGAATTTCAAGTACGGGAAAATTGAAGCCAGAATGAAAGTGCCTGTAGGTCAGGGATTGTGGCCTGCTTTCTGGATGCTTGGCCAGAATGTTTCTACTGCCGGTTGGCCCAAATGCGGAGAAATTGATATTATGGAGCATATCAGCAATACAAAGGAAACTGTTGGAACTATACATTGGGATAACAATGGACACGTTAGCTCCGGGAAGCCCACTCCATGTAATGTGGCCCAATATCATGTATACGGTATTGAATGGGATGCCAATTCCATCAAATGGTTGTTGGATGGGAATAAATATTATGAAGCAAGCATTGCCGATAATGTTAAAAGTACGGATGAATTTCACCTGCCTTTCTTTATCATCCTCAACTTAGCTGTTGGGGGCGGTTGGCCTGGAAATCCTGACGCTACCACTCAATTCCCTGATACGATGTTTGTGGACTATGTAAGGGTGTATGAGCTTCCCCATGCTGCTGACAGTAAAATGAAATAAGAATTGATCAGTCTAATTTATCGCGTAAACCTTTATCTATGAAACGTGCAAGTATACTCCTTTCCTTTCTCTTTTGCGGATTATTTGGTACATTGAATATACTTGCCCAGACTGCTATGCCCATTGTGGTGAAGGTTGATCAGCCCAAAGCTGCCATTCAACCCACCATGTGGGGAATCTTTTTTGAGGATATCAACATGGCAGCAGATGGCGGTCTATATGCTGAACTGGTGAAGAACCGTTCGTTCGAATTCTTTAAGCCTCTCATGGGTTGGGAAATCCTGAAACCGGATACCACTACAGGGGTTTTGATCATCAACCAAAGTGAAACCAACCCAGCCAACCCTCGCTATGCACGAATTACCATCAACCAAGGCGAGGCTTCTTTTGGCCTTTCCAACGAAGGTTTTCGTGGGATGGGGATTAAAAAGGGAATGACTTATCATTTCTCCTTACTAGCCCGTCAGATGGAAAACAGTTCTCTAAAAATACGTGCTGAATTGGTGAGTTCAACAGGGAAAGTAATGGGTACAGCCCACCTGGCTCCTGATTCAAAAAACTGGAAGAAATACACCGTTAGTTTCTCTTCTACGGCCACTGATCCCAAAGCAAAACTCAATATCTGGTTTGAAGGACAAGGCTCCATGAATCTGGATATGATCTCCCTATTTCCTGATGACACGTGGAAGAACCGCCCGGGAGGACTACGTGCCGATTTGGTACAATTGCTTTCTGATCTGAAACCTGGCTTCCTTCGTTTTCCCGGAGGTTGTATTGTTGAAGGTCGTGATTTGGAAAACCGCTATCAATGGAAGAAAACCATTGGAAATTTAGAAGATCGTCACCTGATCGTCAATCGTTGGAATACGGAATTTAAAAACCGGCAGACCCCTGACTATTTTCAAACCTTCGGATTGGGCTTCTTCGAATACTTCCAGCTGGCTGAAGATATTGGAGCAGAACCACTTCCTATCTTAAGCTGTGGGATGGCCTGCCAGTTCAATACTGCTGAAGTGGTTCCCATGGACCAACTTGATCCCTATATCCAGGATGCTATCGACCTGATAGAATTTGCCAATGGGGCTGCCGATTCGAAATGGGGAAAAGTACGCGTTCAAATGGGTCATCCAAGTCCCTTCAACCTGAAGATGATTGGTGTTGGAAATGAACAGTGGGGCTCTCAGTATATTGAACGGTACAGTGCTTTTACAAAAGCCATTAAAGCAATATATCCTGACATCAAGATTGTATCAGGAACAGGACCTTCTCCTGATGGTAAGGACTTTGGATATGCTGCCAAAGAGTTGAAAAGACTCAATGCCGAAATCGTGGACGAGCATTATTATGCAAATCCCGAATGGTTTCTAAAGAATGCAACCCGTTACGACAATTATGATCGCAATAGTTATAAAATATTTGCAGGTGAATATGCCGCGCAAAGCAAATATACC
>DMFR01000031.1:25386-25970 GCA_003450125.1 Prolixibacteraceae bacterium
CAGTCCCGACAACCAGAACAACTGGAAATGCGCCTTGTCAGAAGCTGCATTTATGACCGGACTGGAACGAAATGCTGATGTGGTCAACCTTTGTTCCTACGCACCCCTTTTTGCCCATGTCGATGGATGGCAATGGACACCCGACCTGATCTGGTTTGATAACCTCAGATCATTCGGAACCACCAATTACTATGTGCAGAAAATGTTCTCCAACAACAAGGGTACACAAGTTTTGCCTCTGCTTCTGGAAGACAAACCCCTTACCGGACAGAATGGACTCTATGCCTCGGCGGCTTTTGATCAGCATAGCAATGAAATCATTCTGAAACTGGTGAATTCAACAGATAAGGCTCAAACAGAAACCATCATGCTGGATTGTAAAAAGAAAGTAAATCCAAAAGCATCAATGTTTGTATTGAAAAGCGATGACCTTACGACCATCAACTCTTTGGAAAGACCAACTCAATTAAGCCCTGTAGAACAGGAACTTTCCATCAAAGGGAAAAAGGTGAACCCAGTACTGGCTCCTTATTCTTTTTCGGTGATCAGGATTAAAATTGATTAAAACTTTGGGAAAGATTTAT
>DMFR01000434.1:0-6323 GCA_003450125.1 Prolixibacteraceae bacterium
GGCCTTCTGAATTCCATGGCCTGTGCGGCATTGTACAACTCGATGGCCAGAATACTGTAAATATTAGTAGCTACTTTCAGTGCCTTGGTGGCTGCATTTCCACCCATGCTCACATGATCTTCCTGTTCATTGGACGATGGTATTGAATCAACCGAAGCGGGTGTGCTTAATTGCTTGTTCTGACTGACAATGGAAGCGGCAGCATATTGTGGAATCATAAACCCGGAATTCAAACCCGGATTGGCTACCAGGAATGTGGGTAGTTGATGGTCTCCCGAGATCAGCCTATAGGTGCGCCTTTCAGATATGCTGCCAATTTCAGATAAAGCAATAGCCAGAAAATCCAATGACAAGGCCAAAGGCTCACCATGAAAATTTCCTCCTGAAATAATTAAATCATCATCCGGGAATACAGTGGGATTATCAGTTACCGAATTGATCTCAGTTTCTACCACACCTGCTACATAATTCACAGCATCTTTTACAGCGCCATGTACCTGTGGAATGCACCTGAAGGAATAAGGATCCTGTACATGCATCTTTTTTCGGCTAATCAATTCACTCCCCTGGAGCAAATTCCTGAAGTTGGCAGCTGTTTTAATTTGCCCTGCATGGGGCCTAATTTCATGGACCTGGGCCATAAACGGTTCGATCAATCCATCAAAACTATCAAGCGATAATGCTCCGATGATATCTGCATAATCAAGCAAGCGGAATGACTTGAGCAAGGTAAAAACGGCATGAGCGCTCATAAACTGCGTCCCATTCAGCAAGGCCAATCCTTCTTTGGCCTGAAGGCGAATAGGCTCCCACCCCATCTGGACCAATACCTCTGATGCTGGTTTCTTCATTCCCTGGTGATTGACTTCCCCTAAACCTAGCAATGGTAGAAACAGTTTAGCCAATGGTGCCAAGTCTCCGCTAGCACCAAGAGAACCTTGTTCACAAACGACAGACAATATATCGTTGTTGTATAAATCCAGAATTCGCTGAACGGTAATCAACTGAACGGCTGAATTTCCTTTTGCCAGTGCATGGGCTTTTAATAAAAGCATTAAACGAACAACATCCTGTGGTATCTCAGGCCCCAGATTACAGGCATGGGAAATCACAAGGTTCTCTTGCAACTTGCTCAGATCGTCATTGGATACTTCTATGTTGCACAGGGCTCCAAAACCGGTATTGATTCCATACAAAGGCCCGTTCGTCTGGCTCATTTTACGGTCAAGGTAAGCCTTGCTCTTTTGAATCAGCACTATGGATTCCTCTGAAAGCACCAACATTTTATGGTGTTCCAGTATTTGTTCTATGACTGGATAAGTCAGATTTTCAGGAGATATATAATGAATTTCTCTTTCCATGATTTAAAAGTTTAAAGTTCAAGGTTTAAAGTTTAAAGTTACGTGCCGATCTGGGTGTAACAGTAAAGTTTAAAGTTTCAATGTTTAAAGTTGCGTTCCGATCGGAACGCAACTTTAAACATTGAAACCTTAAACTTTAAACATCTTTGGTTCAGGGACAACGGATGTCGCCCCCTATGGTTTTTGATAAGCGGTATTCTTTTCGAAGAAGATGGATCATTTCCTGAAATTTTCAGAAAATAACACAAAAAGAATCTATTCTGAAAGGACTTTTATCAGTTCCTGTGCATCAACCAATTGTTGATCGCCCGAAAGCATGTTCTTCAGGTTTATTTTTCCCTGTGCCAGTTCTTCTTCACCTACAATGGCTACAAAAGGGATGTTCTTGTTGTTGGCCCAGGTCATTTGCTTTTTCATTTTACTCTGATCAGGAAAGATCTCGGCATTGATCCCTGATTGCCGGATAGCAGCCAATATAGACAGGCAGAAAGCTTCCTCTGCAACACCAAGGTTTACAAACAGCAGTTTGGTTGAATCAACAGTCGCTGCAGGAAATAATTGCAATTGGGTCAACACATCATAAATACGATCAGCCCCGAATGAGATACCTACACCTGAAACGCCCGGCATACCAAATATCCCGGTAAGGTCATCGTATCGGCCACCTCCGCAGATACTACCCATGGCCACATCTTTGGCTTTGACTTCGAAAATAGCCCCTGTATAATAATTCAGTCCACGGGCAAGGGTCAGATCCAATTCCACTTCAGTATTTAAGTTGAATGGCTCCAAATAGGCAAACAAGGTGCGAACTTCAGCTATACCCTTCGCCCCGCTTTCAGATTGACCAATGGCAGTTTCCAATTGAGCTAGTTTTTCAGAAACTGAACCCGACAAGTGCAGGATGGGTTGTAGTTTATCTACAGCGGCTTGGGGAATACCCTTTTCAAGCAATTCTTCATTGACCTTTTCAAGACCGATTTTATCCAACTTATCGATAGCAACGGTAATATCCACAATGCGATCTTTTTCGCCAATCACTTCAGCAATTCCTGCCAATATTTTGCGGTTGTTGATCTTGACAACCGTATTAATTTTCAATTTAGTGAATACCGCATCAACGATCTGAACCAATTCCATTTCGTTGAGCAATGAATCACTGCCTACAATATCTACATCACACTGATAGAATTCACGGTAACGTCCTTTCTGAGGACGATCTGCACGCCATACAGGCTGAATCTGGTACCGTTTAAAGGGAAATGAAATATCATTACGATATTGCACCACGTAGCGTGCAAAAGGCACTGTAAGGTCATAGCGCAGTCCTTTTTCAGAAATCTTGTTGGTTAACCGGATGCTGTTTCTCTCCAGCAATTCTTGTTCTGATGGAGCAGCGGCAAAGTCACCTGAATTCAGGATTTTAAACAACAGCTTGTCACCCTCCTCACCGTACTTGCCCATCAAGGTTGATAGGTTTTCCATCGCAGGGGTCTCAATGGGCTGAAAACCATACAATCTGAAAACACCTTTAATGGTATCGAATATATAGTTACGGTTAGTCATTTCAACCGGTGAAAAATCGCGTGTCCCTTTTGGTATCGAAGGTTTCTGTGCCATGTGTCTTAATTTATGAAAGAGCGCAAAGTTAGCTAAAAAGCTTTTACATCGAAATTTTCGAAGGATCATTCTTAACAATGGGAAACGTAGAACATTTTATGCCATTCACCTGAGTTTGAGATAAGCGGTCTCCTATTTCCCTTTATTTTATTTTCTTATTTCCTGTTATCTGGGTGATATCATAATCGGAGCTCGTACATTGCTTGTATATAGCTCGTGTATGTGTGGATGTTTAAATTACGTATAAATGAATTAAAAAATAAAAGGATGACAAGTGAAAAACAGGGAAAAGGTAAGCGCCAATACCGCTGCATGGGAATGGACTAGGAACTGTGGAAAGTTTGCACGTATTGGCAATGATAAAATTGTCACAATGGCTGAGACAGGAAAAGAATTGTCGGTTGAAGAAATGCTTGTTTTATTTTTAACGTTAACTATATCGAAATCAAGTTAATCGTATTCTTATCATCACCTGTGCAGACTTCAGCAACTGTATCAGGATTGTTTGCAGGAACATATATTGTAAGAGTCACTGATAGAAACGGAAGTTCAACAACAATGCCAGTAACCATTGTTTGTGTAAATTCATTGCCCACAGCAGCCTTTACAACCAGTCTATCTCCTGATTATTAACCGTTGGGGCAGCGAGAACTGGAAAGGGATCAATTACAATAACAAAGATGTTGTCTGGACAGGAAAAACATGAAGGGTGAAGATATGCCCGATGGTACTTATTATTACATCATCAACTACGATCATACAGAAAAACGCTGTTAAGTATTTATTAAAAGGTAGTTGTGAGGAATTCTCAATAAATAAACTGCCCCATATAACAATAAATTACTATGAATTAATCTAAATCAAATGCAAAGTGAGTAAGTATTCCCTTACAATTCCTAAACCCTTTAAATTCCCTTACAATTCCTAACCCTTTAAATGTGTGAATTATATCATTCTTTTTAAAAATTGTATAAGGATTACATTCCCTGAACACTGCAATTTTACATCATATTTAATATCTGGATTCATTAATACATTCTATCATGAAAAAAACTATACATAATGTTTTTTTTGCGCTCGCGCTGATTTTATTACCAACCCTTTTATTTGCTCAGGTAGCGCCTAACTTGGGTACAACTTCAAGTTTTGCTTTTTTTACTGCTGGCGGAGCATTTAATGTTGTTGGAGCAACAACCGTAACAGGCGATGTTGGCACCGATGTAGGTGCATTCACCGGATTTCCTCCCGGAGTATTGGTTGGAACAAAGCATGTGGCCGATCCCACTTCAGCACAGGCTGCTATTGACGTGGGTGCCGCGTACGGCTATATGAGTACACTTATTTGTGGCAATGTTTTAGGAACGCCTATTTTAACACAGACCCTTTCACCAGGTGTTTACTGCACCGGAGGTGCCGCAGTTTTAGGCGGAGATTTAACTCTGGACGGAGGAGGTGATCCTGCTGCCAAGTTTTATATCAAAATAAATGGTGCTTTATCAACAAACAACAGCACTAACATTATTCTGACCAATGGAACCCAATGGTCTAATGTGTACTGGCAAATAAACGGACAATTCACTGCAGGAAATTCTTCTGTTTTCAGGGGAACCATATTTGGTGCCGGGGCTATCATTTTTAATGGCAGTTCAACCTTATACGGAAGAGGACTTACGACTGCCGGGGCTATTAGCCTCAATGATATGACTGCGTTGCTTCCCCCACCACTGACGGTTAGTACAACAAAGGTTGATGCAGGTTGTTTCGGCAGCCCGACCGGAAGTGCAACAGCTATCCCCACAGGAGGAGTTACACCATATAGTTATTCATGGAATACACTTCCTATACAGACTACCGCAACGGCAACAGGACTTGCCGCCGGAAATTACATCGTCACAGTAACAGACAACTCCGGATCTATAACAACGGTCAATGTTATTATCTCACAACCTCTGGCACTCGCTTTGACAAGTGCAGCCGTAACTTCTCCAATCCTTTGTAACGGAGGAACAGCCACTGTAACCATTGTGGCAAATGGGGGAACAGCTCCATACAGTTATACTTTTAACGGAGTGACCAATGCCACCGGAATATTTAACGGAGTTTTGGCAGGCTTGAACAAACCATACAGTATCACAGATTTTAGCGGTTGCGGACCTGTTACCGGAAATGTAAATGTTACCCAACCATTAGTGCTTGCTTTAACAAGTGCCGCAGTTACTTCTCCAATCCTTTGCAACGGGGGAACAGCCACTGTAACCATTGTGGCAAATGGGGGAACAGCTCCATACAGTTATACTTTTAACGGAGTGACCAATGCCACCGGAGTATTTACCGGAGTTTCAGCTGGGTTGGCCAAACCTTATAGTATCAATGATTTTAGCGGTTGCGGACCTGTTACAGGAAATATAAATGTTACCCAACCATTAGTACTTGCCTTAACAAGTGCGGCAGTTACTTCTCCAATTCTTTGTAACGGGGGAACAGCCACTGTGACCATTGTGGCAAATGGGGGAACAGCTCCATACAGTTACACTTTTAATGGAGTGACCAATGCTACCGGAATATTTAACGGAGTTTTAGCAGGCTTAAACAAACCATACAGTATCACCGATTTTAGCGGTTGCGGCCCTGTAAATGGAACCCTGACAATTACACAGCCAATACCACTTGCAATAGCAATTACACAGGCTGATGCACTATGTTTCGGAAGTGCTACTGGAAGTGCAACAGCTAATCCGGTAGGAGGCACAGCGCCTTATAGCTATTTATGGAACACAATTCCTGTAAAGACAACTTCAACTGCAAACAATCTTTCAGCAGGTACATATACAGTTACGGTAACAGATAATAACGGATGTTCCGCAATGTCCCTTGTAGTCATTAATCAACCAGTATCAAGTCTGATAATTAATACCATACATACTGATGCAATGTGCTTTGGAAGTACAACAGGAAGTGCAACGGCCACCCCGATAGGAGGTTCAGCGCCATATAGTTATTCATGGAATACTATTCCGATACAGACCACTGCCACTGCAAACAATATTTCGGCAGGTACATATACCGTCACAGTAACTGATAATAGTGGATGTATTGCTACATCCAATGTAATCATTAATCAACCGGCAGCAAGTCTGATAGTCAACACAATGAAGACCGATGTTCTATGCTTTGGAAGTTCGACAGGAAGTGCAACAGCCACCATAGTAGGAGGCACAGCGCCCTACAGTTATTCATGGAATACAGTACCGGTGCAGACCACTGCAACAGCCAATAACCTGTCAGGAGGCAATTACATCGTTACTGTTACCGATAATAACGGATGTATGGCAACAGCCAATG
>DMFR01000434.1:6586-6770 GCA_003450125.1 Prolixibacteraceae bacterium
GATGTAAAATGTTTTGGTAGTTCTTCGGCAAGCGCGACTGCTCTTCCACAGGGAGGTTCAGCGCCCTACAATTATTCATGGAATACCATTCCGGTGCAGACCACTGCAACAGCCAATAACCTTTCGTCAGGCAATTATATAGTTACAGTGACTGATAATAGCGGATGTATGGCAACAGCCAATG
>DMFR01000434.1:7034-13526 GCA_003450125.1 Prolixibacteraceae bacterium
GATGTAAAATGTTTTGGTAGTTCATCGGCAAGCGCCACTGCACTTGTACAGGGAGGTTCAGCACCATATAGTTATTCGTGGAATACCGTTCCGGTGCAGACCACCGCCACCGCAAGCAACCTTTCATCGGGAAATTATATTGTTACAGTGACCGACAATAGCGGATGTATGACAACTGCCAATGTTTCCATTCAGCAGCCATTGGCAGCATTGATGGTTTCAACTACAAAGGTTGATGTAAAATGTTTCGGAAGTTCATCGGCAAGCGCCACGGCACTTGTACAGGGAGGTTCAGCACCATACAGTTATTCATGGAATACTATACCGGTGCAGACCACAGCTACAGCAAACAACCTTTCATCAGGCAATTATATAGTTACAGTGACTGATAATAACGGATGTATCGCAACTGCCAATGTTTCCATTCAGCAGCCTTTGGCCGGATTAATGGTTTCAACGACAAAAATCGATGTGAAGTGTTTCGGTAGTTCATCGGCAAGCGCCACGGCACTTGCACAGGGAGGTTCAGCGCCATACAGTTATTCATGGAATACTGTTCCGGTTCAGACCACAGCTACTGCAAACAACCTTTCATCAGGCAATTACATCGTTACTGTTACCGATAATACCGGATGTATGGCAACAGCCAATGTTTCCATTCAGCAGCCTTTGGCAGCATTGATGGTATCAACCACACAGGTAAATGTCAAATGCTTTGGTAGCTCATCGGCAAGTGCTACAGCTCTTCCACAGGGAGGTTCAGGGCCATACAGTTATTCATGGAATACTGTTCCAGTGCAGACCACCGCTACCGCCAGCAACCTTTCATCGGGAAATTATATAGTTACAGTGACCGACAATAGCGGATGTATGGCAACTGCCAATGTTTCCATTCAGCAGCCTTTGGCCGGATTAATGGTTTCAACGACAAAAATCGATGTGAAGTGCTTCGGAAGTTCATCGGCAAGCGCCACGGCACTTGCACAGGGAGGTTCAGCGCCATACAGTTATTCATGGAATACCATTCCGGTACAAACCACGGCCACTGCCAATAACCTTTCATCAGGCAACTATATGGTCACGGTAACCGATAATAGCGGATGTATGGCAACGGCCAATGTAAGCATTAATCAACCAGCTGCAGCTCTTGTTGTTAGCGCCAGTAAAACAGATGTGTTGTGCTTTGGAGATGCAACTGGCAGCGCCATAGCCAATGTACAAGGAGGTTCATCACCTTACCGCTATTCGTGGAATACAATTCCTTTACAGACTACTTCTACAATAAACAATCTAAAGGCAGGTAACTACATGGTAACGGTAACGGATAACAACGGATGTATAGCAACGGCCGATGTGATCATTAATCAACCTTTGGAAGGCCTGATGGTTAACCCCATCCAAACGAATGTATTGTGTTTTGGAGGAGCAACAGGAAGTGCAACGGCCGTTCCAACCGGAGGCACAGCGCCATATACCTATCTGTGGAATACAATTCCGGCACAAACAACAGCTACTGTAAACAACCTTTCGGCAGGTAATTACACCGTCAGGGTAACAGATAGCAACGGATGTATTGCAACTGCCAATGTAAGTATCACTCAACCTGAAGCCATTACAGGCTCAGCAAATGTCGCGATTGTCCTTACTGGTCTTGGAGGATCAGGTCCTTTGATTTATACCTTAAATGGGGTGTCCAATAATACAGGCATCTTTACAAATATAGAATCCGGAATAGAATATAAATGGAGCATCACCGATGCCAATAACTGCCAGACAGCATCAGGTGTAATAGGACTCTGCCTGAATCCATTGGCTCTTATAGTAGTAGACAAGGTGGACGTTCTTTGTTTCAATGGAAATACAGGAAGTATTAAAGTTGAAGCATCAGGAGGAACTTCACCGTATGAATATAAACTCAACAACAGTGCTTATCAGGTGTCAGGTACTTTTAACTCGTTGACAGCGGGTGCCTATACTGTTACGGTGAGGGATGCCAAAGGATTAACTTCCAGTGTTCCTGTTACAATAGCCCAGCCTTCTTTGTTGACAGTCTCAACTATTCAGACCGATATCTTATGCGAAGGAGTAGCAACAGGAAGTGCAACAGCTATAGCGCAAGGCGGTACAGCTCCTTATTCGTATTCATGGAATACGCTGCCTGAAAAGACAACAGCCACAGCAACCGGATTGACTGCAGGGACTTACAACGTTAGAGTCACCGATGCAAACGGATGTTCTGCAACAGCCCCGGTAACCATCGTTGCTTCAAACTCATTGCCTAAAGCAGTATTTACATCCAGTCAATCAGGATTGTACACCTATACTTTTGTAAATACTTCGGTAAATGCAACATCTTACGCATGGGATTTCGGCGATGGACAGGCTTCCATTATAGCTAATCCAGTTCATGTCTATGCAGCACCAGGAACCTACACGGTGAAATTAACTGTTGTCAACGGTTGCGGAACAGATATAGCGACACAGGTTCTTACGGTACCGGAATTGGAATTTTTCAATGGTTTCTCTCCCAATGGCGATGGACAGAATGATAATTGGAACATCCCTGTGCTCAACTATTATCCGGTTAACACTGTCCTGATTATAAACCGATGGGGCAGCGAGGTCTGGAAAGGGATCAACTATAACAACAAAGACATTGTCTGGACAGGCAAAAACATGAAAGGTGAAGATATGCCCGACGGCACTTATTATTACATCATCAACTACGATAATACAGAAAAACGCGGTTGGGTATTTATTAAAAGATAATCATTAAGTCATGTTAGTTAGAAATGAAATAAAAATAGAAACCATGAAAATAAAAATCTTTTCAACAATACTGATTGGAATGCTTTCCCTGGGCGCTTTCGCGCAACAGGATGCAGGATTCTCCATGTATTTCTTTAACCCGGTTTATGTAAATCCCGGCTACGCCGGGAGCCGGGGGTTATTATCAGGCACAATGGTCCACCGCAGCCAATGGATTGATATGCCAGGCGCACCTGTAACTCAATCATTGAGTCTTCACAGCGCGCTGCCTAACACCAATGTAGGACTTGGCTTGCAGGTTTATAACGACAATGCAGGCCCTTTGAAAAACACAGGAATCAGTCTGACGTATGCTTACCATCTTCCGGTCGGTGAAAAATCCAAATTGTCATTTGGCCTTACCGGGATGATGAACAACATCAGGGTTGGCTGGAACGCCATCAATATTGATCAGGATAATGATATGGCCTTCATATCGAATGCTGCTTCGAGTTGGGTTCCTGATGCCAGTCTGGGATTGTATTATTACAAAGAGCGATTCTACGCGGGCTTAAGCGTAAACCACCTCCTGCAATCAAGATTCAATTTAGCGACTGCCCCTGATGCCAACTATGCGAAGTTTTACAGGCAATATTACCTTACTTCAGGAATCGTCATCCCGTTGACCCACGACCTTGATTTCAGGCCTTCGATCCTGCTGAAATATGTGAATGCTGCTCCAGCAGTCGGGGAAATTGAGGCTTCATTTATACTCTTTCAAAAATTATTTCTCGGAGGCGGATACAGGGTTAATAAAAGGATCAATATGACAGGTACGGACAATATGCTTGTCGGTATTATTGAAGTGGAAATTACCAATTTCCTGCGCCTGGGTTATTCTTACGATTATTACCTAAATCGCAATGGATCATATAACAGTGGCACCCACGAGTTTATGCTGGGATTTGATATCAGTGGTTTTAAAACAAAAATGTCAAGCCCAAGATTTTTCTAAAATCTAAATTAACACATACAAATATGAAAAAGACATATACTTTAATCATCGCTATACTTTTCAGCATTGCGACAATAGCACAAACACCAAAGGCCGACCGACTGTTCGAACACTGGGATTTCTTCAATGCGGCAAAGCTTTATGAAACTGAGGCAACAAAACATCCCTCTCCTGATGTTTACTTCAAGCTGGGAGAATGTTACCGGTTAATGAACTGGTATAAAGAAGCCAAGAAGGCATACGATAAAGTAAATGAGACTGGTGTCTACAGCAATCCTGAATTTTATCTGAATTACGGACAGATATTAAAAAACAACGGAAATTATGATGAGGCAAAAGTTGCATTCGATACCTACAGCAGGTTGAAACCATCTGATCCAAGGGGAAAATTCTTTAGTGAATCTATCGATATTGTTACTGAAGATCATCATTGGGATGAGCCGGTTTCGATTACCAATGTTGCCAAGCTCAACTCTAAAAATGCCGATCTTAGTCCAGTGTTATACAAAGATGGCGTAGTATTTTCCACTAACAGGAATACGCCGGGCCATAATAAAATTTACGGCTGGACCGGAGCAAATTTCTTAGACCTTTATTATGCAAAGAAGGATACTAACAATATAAATTTCGAGGAGATGGCTCCCCTCGACGGAAAAAACATCAACCAGAAGTATCATGATGCACTTGCAAGTTTCTCAAAGAACCAGGATACCATCTATCTGACACGGGTCGAAAAATACCTCAAAGGCGAAGACAAGGAATTGCTGGAGATCGAACGAAATAAGATTTTCATGTCAACCATGAAAGATGGTAAATGGACCAAAGAAATTCCTTTCTTTCTTAACAGCGATCTTTATTCGGTGGCCAATCCTCTCCTTTCAGCCGATGGCAAGCGTTTATACTTTGTTTCGGATATGCTCGGCGGATATGGCAAAACCGACATCTATTACTGCCCCCGCGAAGGTAACAAATGGGGCAATCCCATCAATATGGGTTCCAATATCAATACATTTAACACTGAAAAGTATCCCAACATGGATGCTGATGGGAATTTCTATTTCGCTTCCGACGGTTATCAAGGTTTTGGAGGCCTGGATATTTGTGTGGCGCTGAATAAAAATGACACCCTGCAAAAGGCAATACCCATGAAATATCCGTTTAATTCGTTCACCAACGACTTTGGAATTATATTCCTGGAAGATGGTAAATCAGGGTATTTTACATCTAATCGTTATGAAGGAGGAAAAGGCGATGATGATATCTATTATTTTGACCTGAAACGCGATCCTGTTAGCAAAGACCTGATTGTTCCCATTTATACCATTGGGTATAGGCCTAAGTCAATTGAGCCGGAAGTTAAGTTTTGGATCAACTCGCCAGCCAATATTATGGCAGGACGCAGGGTTAGCGAAACATTCCCGCTACGCAACTATGTATTTTTCGATTTGGGATCAACAGAAATACCCGATCGTTATGTGTTGCTTAAAAAAGACCAGGTAAAAGATTTTAAAGAAGATAACCTGAAGCAGTATGAATTGATGGTCAGGGCAGAACGTGCAAAACAACAATTGGTTGTATATTATAATATTCTGAATATCCTTTGCGATCGTATGGCCAAACATCCTGAAACTACTGTCAAATTGGATGGATCGTCAGAGTTAGGCCCTGAGGATGGTAAGGCAATGGCCGAATCGGTAAAGAAATACATGGTCGGTGTGTTTGGAATTGATGCCAAAAGGATCGGTATCGAAGGCTCTTTTAAACCGAAAATTCCTTCGGAAAAGCCTGGTGGCATACTCGAGTTAACGTTTCTTCGTGAAGGTGACCGCCGGGTGTCAATCGAAAGCAGTTCGCCAGCCTTATTGGTTGAGTTCGAAAGTGGTCCGGATACCCCGTTTAAACCGATAGAAATCTCCACAGTTCAGGAAGCGCCAGTTGATAGCTATGTTACTTTCAATGTTGAGGGTGGAGATAAAGCATTTGTGTCATGGACTATGGAGATCAGGGACGATGCAGGTGGGGTACAGTATTTTGGACCTTATTCTCGTGAAAAAGTAAGTATCCCCGGAAAAAACATTTTAGGGTCACGGCCCCAAGGTGATTACAAGGTGACCATGGTTGGTCAGACCAGGAATGGGACTACCGTTCGCAGGGAAGAGACCATCCACATGACGCTTTGGACCCAGTCATTATTGGTAGATGGATTAAGGTTTAGTGTAATTTTTGAATTTGATGATTCGAGATCGATCAACATTTACAAGAAATTCCTTACCGATTATGTCACTCCAAGGATTCCTGAAGGCGCAAAGGTTATCATACACGGCCATACCGATATTATCGGAGAGGAAGGCCATAACCAAAAATTATCTCAAGCCAGGGCCAACGATGTAACAAAAATTCTTCAAGACGCTTTAGTGAGAGCCGGTAAAAACGATGTTGATATAGAAGTAACTGCCTTTGGGGAAGATGAAAACGTATCCCCCTTTGAAAACAAATTCCCCGAAGAGCGTTTTTACAACAGAACTGTTATCATTGATGTTATTCCCAGATAAATAGGGATGCAACATAAATAGGTTTGAAGGTGTAAATGATCGGAAAACCATAGGATCGTTTAAAAGTAAAATTTTTGGCGGTCCTTTTGTTTACTATGGATGGTTGTTAAACCGTCATTGTACCCGATGGATAGGGTATTCTATCTTATTTTCTGATACCTTTCTGATACTTTTCTG
>DMFR01000434.1:13720-17871 GCA_003450125.1 Prolixibacteraceae bacterium
AAGGTATCAGAAAAGTATCAGATGATAGAAATGGGAAGCGGTAGAAGGAAGGATGAATCCCTATCTTTGGGCTTTTAACCTAATCCAAATAAAGGCCATTAGAACCCAGTTTAGGGGTGTGGGAGATATTCCCCTTTATCTATGGGTTTGAAAAACATGATGCAGAGTGGATGACCATCAACCGTCCTACTGGATTGATCATTTGATTCAAATTAGAAGAAGAAAAGCAGGGATTATATGACTTGACAGATCCAGCCTAAATAGACACTGCCATGGTTTTAGACAACATTAATATTCGGAAAATTATTGGATACAACAAATCATCCACGCATTAAATTGCATGAAATTGTCGGGTTAGCTGGTTCAGGTATTCTCCGAAGGGGGCATCGCCTTCTTTGGGGGCCCAGGGGGCAAAATTCTTATCCGAAGTAACGACATAGGGCCCGTCTTTTATTTCGTAGACTACTGTCCCACTTTCAAGTGAGAGGATCGAATGCCAACATCCGGGAGGAATTTCAATGGCATGGGTCCCTTTTCGGGGATCCAATAAAACAAAGTCAGTGGGTTGTCCTGACTCATCAAATATGGCCACCACCAGGCTTCCGCGCAAGATGATAAAGACTTCACGTTTATCGGGGCTCTCATGTTTATGCGGCTGAATATATGTACCGGGCTCAAATGCATTGAGCATCCGGTTCATCGGATCAGACAACTCTTCATGAAAGTTGAGGTTCAATCTCCTACGGGGCAACAGTACTGCCTTTTGGCTTAACCCGGAGAGTGTCTGATCAGAGATAATTTTCATGTTCTAAAGATGAAATATATTTACTCATACGATGACTTGAAGTCATCGTATGAGTATCTGAAATTATTTCATTTTACCTGAAGCATTTTCCAGAACTACATTTGAAAGAACAGTAGCATCTACTTTGTCTGGAATATGCGAACAGAAACCAATACCAACGTAGAACGGTCCATCAAGGTGTAAGTGCACTGGCTGACCGTACATTTTCATCGGTTCACCTGCCTGGCTGAGATAAATGGTAAAGTCATCACCCGTCTTTTCAATGCCAAGACGAAGGGTGCCTTTGGGCTCTACGCGCATTTCCTTCATGCTTTCACCCTTTTCAGGTCGATAGGCAAGATGGATCAGACCTCCGCCGTGAAGGGCCACCATGGCTTCCTTTGAATCATCCTCCAGGCTTTGACGAATAACCAGTACAGCCTTACGGTCAAAGTAACCATCTTTATCCGGAAAGTTGATATCTGCGGCCAAAGATACATCACCGGACATTTTCTTCCACAGGTAGCGGAATTCATCACGCGTATACCAAACATTGTAGCCGGCAGAATTAATGGTGTACTGCTTGGTCGACTTATTGTAACTGGAGGAACCGGGCACCACTGCAGCCCCTATATCACTCTGGCCCTTGAATATTCCGATGGGTGTATTGTCGGTTCGTGTATCCCTGTGGAAATTTGCAGGAGGCGGTACTTGCTGATGGGTAGCAGATCCGGGAAGGGCCCAATCGGGGACTTCCACCTTCGAAGGGGTTGTTTGGGCGATAGCCATCTGGGATAGGGCACATACGGCCAAGAGGAGTAATAGTTTCATAAGTTTAGTATTCGTGTAAATGGTTTATATTTTTCCTTCGTGTAAATCCCAAATCGGGAAACACATTTCATAATCATTCCAAATTATATCTCCGTATTCAATCGTAAAATTACTAAACAATTTTTCATCAAGATATTTAGTAGTCATTGGATTTCTTGCATTTGTAAGAAACTCACTAAAATCAATTATTCTTTCTATTCCATATGAAAATGAAAACTTGATTTTATAGTCATGGATATATTCTGCTTTTGTTATAGATATTATCATTTAAATTCCATTTTCATATAAATATTCAGGTGCAAAGTCAGCGCCATTGCTCCATTCAATCGTATTGAATTTGATTACAAACGATTGAAAGTAAACTTTATCTTTAAGTGGTTCAAATACTTTGCCTATCAATTTATCAGATAAATCAACTGTTTTAGATTCACCATTATTAAAAAGCAGGCTGATCTTATAATCACTTAAATATTTGGCACTTGAAACTTCTAACAACATCATTTTTTTATTCTTATTCCTTCAATTATTAAAATTAAACCCCCTGTAAACATAGCAATCCAGATGATCCAATCGAATAGTCGAATGTCGATATTGTTTATTAATTTGTCTGAGATGCGTATCATTGCAATAATAAAAAATGCAATTCCAACATAAATACCGATGTTTGTTTTCCTTAATCCTTTAAGAGAACTCATATCTGTCAGAGTTTAGGTATATTATTTTCATTTTCTCAAAGATACAATTTTTTGGAAAATATTGTTCATCACTCGATGGTCTATAATAACAAAGTCCGAAGCGAGCAACACTCACTTCGGACTTCTTTCTTCTAACTTCAAACTGATTTTAATCTTTTACCAGTTTCTTGTATTTAACACGATGAGGACCGGCATCACCCATTCGTTTTTTGCGGTTCTCTTCATAGTCGGTAAATCCACCTTCAAAGTAAACTACTTTTGAGTCACCTTCGAATGCAAGGATATGGGTTGCTATACGGTCAAGGAACCAGCGGTCATGGGAAATGACCACGGCACAGCCTGCAAAGTTATCCAAACCTTCTTCCAATGCACGCAGGGTATTGATGTCAATATCATTGGTAGGTTCATCCAACAGCAAGACATTTCCTTCTTCTTTTAATGCCAAGGCAAGATGAAGCCTGTTTTTTTCTCCTCCTGAAAGGTAACCACATTTCTTTTCCTGGTCGCTGCCTCCAAAGTTGAACCTTGAAACATAGGCACGAGCATTGAGCTGCTTACCTCCCACCGTGATCAAATCGCTTCCACCTGTAATCACTTGGTAAACTGTTTTCTCAGGATCAATGGCTTTATGAGTCTGATCGACATAGGCTAATTTTACGGTATCACCTACGTCGAAAGTTCCTTTGTCAGCTTGTTCCTGTTGCATGATCAGACGGAAAAGGGTTGTCTTACCGGCACCATTGGGACCGATAACCCCTACAATGCCATTTGGTGGCAACACAAAATTGAGATCTTCAAACAATAGGCGGTCTCCATAACCTTTGGCAACACCTTCAGCCGAGATTACCCGCTCACCCAGACGGGGTCCGTTGGGTATAAATATTTCAAGTTTTTCTTCCTTTGTCTTCACATCCTCGTTGACCAATTTGTCGTAGGCTCCTAAGCGGGCCTTAGATTTGGCCTGACGTGCCTTGGGCGACATGCGGATCCAGTCCAATTCCCTCTCAAGGGTTTTACGTCGTTTGGAGACTTGCTTTTCTTCCTGCTCCATGCGTTTGGTTTTCTGTTCAAGCCATGAAGAGTAATTACCTTTCCAGGGAATTCCTTCACCACGATCAAGTTCTAAAATCCATCCGGCTACATTGTCCAGGAAGTAGCGGTCGTGCGTAATACAGATCACTGTTCCTTTATATTGCTGAAGGTGCAATTCAAGCCATTGGATGGATTCGGCATCCAAATGGTTGGTAGGTTCATCGAGCAGCAAAACATCGGGTTCTTTGAGCAATAAACGGCACAATGCCACACGGCGACGTTCACCACCGGAAAGTTCTCCTACCAGTTGATCATCCGGAGGACATTGCAATGCGTCCATTGCACGTTCAAGCTTGGCATCGAGGTTCCAGGCATCAAAATGATCGATCTTATCTTGAAGGACAGCCTGCTCGGCAATCATCTTATCCATTAAATCCGGGTTTTCATATACCTCCGGATCGCTAAACTTTAGGTTGATATCTTCATAGGCTTTCAGCACATCCACAATTTCCTGAACACCTTCCTGGACGATCTCTTTAACCGTTTTCGATTCATCAAGCTGGGGGTCTTGTTCCAGATAATCAACGGTATATCCGGGAGAAAAGACCACTTCTCCCTGGTAGGAGCTCTCCAATCCTGCAATGATTTTGAGCAAGGTAGATTTTCCTGATCCGTTTAACCCAATGATGCCAATTTTAGCGCCAAGGAAAAATGATAAGGAAATATCTTTTAATACTTGTTTTTGAGGTGGAAAAGTTTTATTGACCCGGTACATCGAGAAAATAATCTTCTTATCGTCTGCCATATTA
>DMFR01000434.1:17939-20638 GCA_003450125.1 Prolixibacteraceae bacterium
CATTTATTTATTTTTAATTCAAAACTGCCTGTTCAGTTATCTAAAAGTACTTTTGACTTATCAAAAATACAGCTTTTTCATAAACAAAATTCGTAATTTTAATCAAAACCAAATTCAATCATTTAAATTAACTTACCGTGAAATTATTAGTTGTAGACGACAATCCTATCAATCAAAAATTTCTATTCTATTCTCTGAAGAAACTTTTTGAAATAGAGCTTGCCAATAATGGACTGGAAGCGGTTAATATATTGGATGACAAGAGCTTTGATGTTGTTTTAATGGATTTAATGATGCCCATTATGGATGGTGCAGAAGCAACACTTCGCATCAGGGAATCGGACAATCATAACAACAAGCATATTCCCATCATTTTTGTGACAACCAACGATTTTGAGAATGAACGGATTCGTTGCATGAAAAGTGGGGCCGATGATTATCTGATTAAACCGGTCAACATTGACAATCTACTGACTACCATTGACTTCTATTTAAAACAAAAGCAAGAATTATTAAAAGAAGTTGTTTAGCCTGATCACCGTATAGGCTCGATACACAAGTAGATTGAAGATTAAAGATACAAAAAAAAGGCTGATGAAAAATCAGCCTTTTTTTATTATACTTTGAATAATTTCTATTCTTCGGTAGGAACTTCAGTTGCAGCTTCAGCAGCAGGTTTAGTGCTTGCTTTTGCCTTTGGTGCAGCAGTTTTTGCAGATTCAGTAACTCCGGCAGGCTTTTTCTTTCCTCCGCGGCGTGAACGAGCTGGTTTAACTTTTGCTTCCTTAGCAGCCAACATGTTTTCATTAAAGTCAACCAATTCGATGATACACATTTCTGCATTGTCACCTAAACGGTTACCAGTTTTAAGAATTCTTGTATAACCTCCAGGACGATCACCCACTTTTTCAGCCACATCTCTGAATAAAACTGAAACAGCAGTTTTGCTTTGCAGATATTCAAATACTGTTCTGCGTGAATGAGTTGCATCGTCTTTAGCTTTGGTGATAAGCGGCTCCACATATACCCTTAACGCTTTGGCCTTGGCTAAAGTCGTTGTAATACGTTTATGAAAAATCAATGAATTAGCCATATTGGCCAACATAGCTTTTCTGTGTGAGCTAGTTCTACCTAAATGGTTGAATTTTTTACTATGTCTCATTTTTACTTATTCCTTGTCAAGTTTATATTTACTGATATCCATTCCGAAAGTCAAACTCAGACTTACCAATAGATCATCCAATTCAGTGAGTGATTTTTTACCGAAATTACGGAATTTAAGCAAATCGTTCCGGTTATAGGTAACCAGTTCACCCAATGTTTCAACATCCGCTGCTTTAAGGCAGTTCAGAGCACGAACAGAAAGATCCATATCAACCAGTTTCGTTTTCAGCAACTGGCGCATGTGCAGTACTTCTTCATCAAACTCTTCGTTGGCAAATTTTTCATCCGAATCGATGGTAATCTTTTCGTCAGAGAACAGCATGAAGTGATAAATGAGGATTTTTGCAGCTTCTTTCAAGGCGTCTTTAGGATGTATCGAACCATCGGTGGTGATTTCAAAAACCAATTTTTCATAGTCGGTTTTTTGCTCAACGCGATAATTTTCGATAGCGTATTTCACATTTTTGATTGGTGTGAAAATTGAATCAATCGGAATAACTCCAAACTCAGCATCAATCGGTTTATTTTCAGTGCCTGGGACATATCCGCGACCTTTGTTGATGGTAAGTTCCATCTGCAATTTCACGGCAGGTTCCATCCGGCAAATAATTAATTCTGGATTTAAAACCCGGAAACCGGTCATGAATTTATTAATGTCTCCAGCAGTAAATACTTCCTGCCCGGAAAATGAGATTGAAACCTTTTCGCTGTCAAAATCTTCAGCTTCACGTTTAAACCTGATTTGCTTCATGTTCAGGATGATCTCAGTGACATCTTCCATCACACCCTTTATGGTAGCAAATTCATGGTCAACTTTGTCGATTTTGACAGTGGTGATCGCATAACCTTCCAAAGAGGATAACAGAATTCTTCGTAAGGCATTACCGATTGTAATACCATAGCCTGGTTCCAATGGACGGAATTCAAATTTTCCGTACTTATCATCGGTTTCAACCATTATAACTTTGTCGGGTTTTTGGAACGCTAATATTGCCATAATACTGAATAATTGATTATTTAGAATACAACTCTACAATAAGTTGTTCTTTAATGTTTTCTGGAATTTCTTCTCTGTCAGGACGGTTTAAGAATTTACCGACCAATTGAGTGTTATCCCATTCCAACCATGAAAATTTACTGTAACGACGTGAGTTCAGGGAAGCGGTAATAGCTTCAAGCGATTTCGATTTTTCACGAACGCCAACCAGGTCACCGGGACGTAAATGAAACGATGGAATATTCACAACCTCACCGTTAACAACGATGTGTTTATGACCTACCAACTGGCGTGCAGCAGCACGGGTTGGAGCAATACCCAAACGGAAAACCACATTGTCCAAACGGCCTTCAAGGAGTTGCAAAAGCACTTCCCCTGTTACACCCTTTGAAGCAGATGCTTTTTTAAACAAATTCGAAAATTGTTTTTCCAAAACACCATACATGTATTTGGCTTTCTGCTTTTCTTTTAATTGGGTACCGTATTCCGATTTTTTACGTCTGCGGCTAGCTAAACCGTGAACGCCCGGAGGGTAATT
>DMFR01000434.1:20757-22873 GCA_003450125.1 Prolixibacteraceae bacterium
GTGAACGCCCGGAGGGTAATTCTTTTTTTCAAGCACTTTATCAGGTCCGAAAATTGGTTCACCAAACTTTCGGGCAATTCTGGATTTTGGTCCTATATATCTTGCCATTCTTGTTTTAATTAATGAGATTAAACACGTCTTCTTTTTGCAGGACGACAGCCATTGTGTGGTAGTGGAGTAACGTCAACAATTTCACTTACCTGAATGCCAACACTGCTCATAGCACGAATAGCAGATTCGCGGCCATTTCCTGGACCTTTCACATATACTTTTACTTTCCGCAGTCCAAGATCATATGCGGTCTTGGAACATTCTTCAGAAGCTACCTGAGCGGCATAGGGAGTGTTCTTTTTAGAACCTCTGAACCCTTTTTTTCCGGCGGACGACCATGAAATTACTTCACCGTTACCATTGGTCAAAGAGACAATGATGTTATTGAATGAAGAATGAATGTGCGCCTGCCCGATTGCCTCAACGATAACAACTCGTTTTTTTGTAGAACCAGTCTTTTTTGCCATAATTCAAATATCAATTATTTAGTGGCTTTTTTCTTATTAGCAACAGTTTTTCTTTTTCCTTTACGTGTACGGGCATTATTCTTGGTACTTTGCCCACGCAGAGGTAAGCCTACACGGTGACGAATACCACGGTAGCAACCGATATCCATTAATCGTTTAATATTCATCTGGGTTTCAGAACGCAATTCGCCTTCCACCTTTATGCTACCACTGATTGCTGCACGAACAGCTGCCAAATGTTCATCGGTCCAATCCTGGACTTTGATGTTTTTGTCAACGCCGGCTTTTTCGAGGAGCGTAACGGATAGATTGCGTCCAATACCGTAAATATAGGTTAATGCTATCTCGCCTCTCTTATTGTTAGGGATGTCAACACCACTTATACGAGCCATAAATAAAATTTTTACAAAGTTAATTAATTATCCCTGACGTTGTTTGTACTTAGGATTCTTTTTGTTAATCACATACAAACGGCCTTTCCTGCGAACAATTTTGCAGTCAGCGCTACGTTTTTTAATGGATGCTCTTACTTTCATTATTTTGTGTTTTAGTTTTTGTATCTAAAAGTAATTCTTCCTTTGGTCAGGTCGTAGGGGGACATTTCCACCTTCACTTTATCACCAGGCAAGATTTTGATGTAATGCATGCGCATTTTCCCTGAGATATGTGCCGTAATGGTATGCCCATTTTCCAATTCAACCCTGAACATTGCATTCGATAATGATTCAATGATTGTTCCGTCTTGTTGTATAGAAGACTGTTTTGCCATAAATATAGACTAATTATCAAATATTTTTGATGCTTGTATTCCAAATTAAAATTCAGCTTTAAACATCAACGCAGAAGATTATATTATTTTCCGCTAATAAATCCGGCAAAAGTACTACAATAACCGGATTTAGTTCAGTATTCAATGAATTTAATTTAACAACTTTAGAACTATCACCTATAAAAGGCATAAAAAAATGCCCAAATAGTTATTAGTACATTGCTCCAGTACTTCCGGTACGTCCTTTAATGCGGCCTGATTTCATCAAACCGTCGTAATGACGCATCAAAAGGTGACTCTCAATTTGCTGTAAAGTATCCAGTACAACACCCACAAGGATTAACAATGAGGTTCCGCCAAAGAAATAGGCGAACCGAGTGTTAATACCTGCCATCATCGCAAAGGCGGGCAGAATAGTGACAATACCTAAGAAAACAGATCCTGGTAAAGTAATTCTGGACATGATGGTATCAAGGAATTCGACTGTTTTCTTTCCTGGTTTAACCCCTGGAATGAAACCGCCGTTTTTCTTCATATCTTCTGCCATCTGCATTGGATTAACAGTTATTGCAGTGTAAAAATACGTAAATATAATGACAAGACTAAATTGAGTAAGGTTATACCAAAAACCGGTATGATCTGAAAAAGCAGCAGCAAATCCACTCATACTATCCGATTTGGCAAAACCTGCAAGACTAATAGGAATAAACATGATTGCCTGGGCAAAAATGATTGGCATTACGCCTGCAGCATTTACTTTCAGAGGTATGTATTGACGGACACCACCATATTGTTTATTGCCTACGATTCTTTTGGCATATTGAACAGG
>DMFR01000253.1:0-1676 GCA_003450125.1 Prolixibacteraceae bacterium
TATGCACAATCGAAATATGCCAGCGAAAATGGATTGCCGATGGTTCGTGCCCTGTTTGTTGAGTATCCCCAAGATGCCGGATCGTGGCTGGTGGACGATGAATACCTATTTGGTTCAGATATGCTGGTAGCTCCTTTGTTTGAAGCAAAAACCACTGGTCGCAACGTTTATCTTCCGGAGGGAAAATGGATTGATTACCAAACCAGCAAGGTGTATAACGGAGGATGGAATTCAATTGAAGCAGGAAAGATACCTGTAATCGTTCTGGTTCGTGATGGGGCAGTGATTCCTCATATTGGCCTGGCTCAATCGACCAAAGACATGGATTGGAGCAAGATCGACCTGGTCACTTACTCGGCAGGCGCTTCAACCCTTACAGGAATGGTTTGCCTTCCTGAAAACAACCTTCTGGTTCCATTGACAATGGTAAAAAGTGGAAGCAGTTTTACCCTGTCAAATGACCCGCTAAAAGGAAAAGTGACCTGGAATATCTTGTCTGAACAGCAGAGAAAAAAATAAGATCTGTTAAACTAACAGGGTGACTGCTTTGAGGCTATCTGAAAAGATAGCCTCAAAGCAGCGCAGATGCGAAGGGGTGAGTTAAAATAAAGGCTCAAATTCAAATGCGACATTATTCCATTCCAATTACTTAAAGTAAGGTTTAATTATGAAAAAATCATTTATTTTCTGGTAACGATGGCTGTTCTACATTAGTCTGCTATTTACCTTGTTTGGAATTGTTTTTGCCATATTTGGCAACAATTCGTTTTTCATGCCCTATAATTACGCACTTGCGCACATTTTTTGGTTGAACGATAGTATCCTCCCTGAAATTGCACCATTCAATGCTTTTATCTGGGCTCCCTTAGATGGTACCATTGCCTGTTGTTATGCTTTACTGGCCTTTATCGCCTGGTTCCCCTTTCGGAGAAAAGAACGCTGGGCCCGAAATGCAATTATAGTGGCTTTTGGCCTTTGGGTCATATTGGATTCAGCTGCTTGTCTTTATTATGGAGTATATTTTCAGATATACATCATCAATGCATTTTCAATCCTCATAAAAGCCTTACCTATCATTTTTACATGGAGCGAATTTAAAAAAGCTGCGGCAATGGCTTGATGATTTAACGAAACACAATGATCCTCTATTTGGTCTTTTTTAGGATGTCTTCGATTATGTGTGAATCATGTAACTCTTCGCAAAAATTATGTAACAATTAAAGTGTCTTAGGCTCCTAATTTAGTTCCCGTAAAATTCATTCGTTAAAACCCCATAAGATGAAAGGGAACAAAGAATTGCGAACAGTCTTAAATTCATTGCAGGCAGATGAACTTACTGTTATCAACCAATACATGGTACAATCTGAAATGTGTGCAAATTGGGGTTACAGCAAACTCCACAAAGCTATTAGGAAACAGGCAATGGATGAAATGCTCCATGCCGAGTGGCTTATCGAGCGAATCATTTTTTTCGAGGGCTCGCCTATGGTATCCCAACTTAATCCGATGAAGATTGGTAAAACTATATCAGAAATGATCAATAACGACGACGACACTGAACTTAAAGTTGTCAGTGAATACAACGATGCAATCAAACTCGCCCATCAGGTTGGCGATCAGGGAACTGTTGACCTTCTGACCAAAATACTTAAAATGGAAGAAGGCCATGTCGATTG
>DMFR01000253.1:1808-2003 GCA_003450125.1 Prolixibacteraceae bacterium
GAAGAAGGCCATGTCGATTGGGCAGAAATACAGCGTGCACAGATCGAACAAATGGGACTTGAGAATTATCTGACAAGCCAAACCTGAAGTCCGGCGAACAAATTTATTACGATTGATGGATAGGAACACGCTTATTGTTTGAAATATCAGAACAAAAGAGCAAATAATATTGACTTAGCTGAAAAAGTAGATTTG
>DMFR01000253.1:2236-11108 GCA_003450125.1 Prolixibacteraceae bacterium
AAAGACTTTTATTAAAATTAAGAAATTTTTTAAGGTTTTCGGGCCAGGGGTAATTACCGGAGCGGCTGATGATGATCCGTCAGGAATCGCTACGTATACACAAACCGGTGCAAAATTCGGCTATGGCCAACTATGGACAGTGTTAGCCATGCTACCGCTAATGGTAGCTGTTCAAGAAGCCTGCGCACGGATTGGGGCTGTAACTGGTCAGGGTTTGTCGACCGTGATTAAGACGAACTATAACAAGAAGGTCCTTTATGCGGCTGTCTTACTGGTGGTTGTTGCCAATACAATTAATATTGGCGCGGATATTGGCGCTCTCGCGGCTGCGGCTCAACTGATTATTCCCCTCAATTTTACCATTTTAACTTTAGGTTTTACGGCTCTGATTTTAGTTTTAGAAATATTCACCTCCTACCGGGTTTATTCTCGTATCTTAATTTGGCTGGCTTTAACGTTACTCGCCTATCCGCTCACCCTCTTTATTATTAGCAAGCCTTGGCAGACGATTATTACCGCTACTTTTTTGCCGCATATAGAACTGAATTTTGAGTTTTTCTTCATCATTACTGGCGTCTTAGGCACAACAATTTCTCCTTATATGTTTTTCTGGCAAGCCTCGCAAGAAGTGGAGGAGGAAAAAGAACTTCATCTAACAAGGCGAAATGGAAAGCCTAAAATAGGAGCACAATTTATCAAAAATCTGCGTGTTGATAATTTGACTGGCATGATATTTTCGGAATTCGCAACTTGGTCAATCATTGTGGTGGCTGCCACAGTTTTAAATCAGAATGGCATTACTAATGTCACATCAGCCGCTGAGGCCGCCAAGGCTTTGGAACCTCTTGTACAGACTTTCCCTAATGCCGGCTTCTTATCCAAACTAATTTTTGCTATCGGCATCATGGGTCTTGGATTATTAAGCATTCCCATATTATCCGGTTCAGCAGCTTATGCCATATCTGAAGCCTTTAACATGAAAGAAGGGCTTAATCTTAAATTAAAGAAAGCCCATGGTTTTTATGGCGTAATTACTATTGCAACGCTTATAGGTTTAATGATTAATTTTATCGGTATTGATCCAATTAAAGCACTGGTTTTTACCGCCGTTTTTAATGGCGTGGCCGCTGTACCTTTAATCTTTTTGATTGCCAGAATCGCACGAAATGAAAAAATTATGGGTGAATACCGTAGTGGATGGTTGTCTAATACGGTGGTTTGGATTACATTCATAGTTATGCTGGCATCTGCGGTGGCGATGTTTTATACTTTATTTCAAAGATAATCAGCCTTTTGAAAGTTCATTTTCATAGTGTAAATACTGAAGAAGCTAATTTAAAAAGCATTTCAAATTCTTTTCCTTAAGGATATGATTATAAAACATTAAAAAATATGGTGGCAATATCTATTGGTTTTTACCGGGTCTTTTTTATTTGATGTAGTACCTATTCCCTTTCCTCCGGCATTTACCATCATGGTTTTTTTGCAGATCATGTTTGGACTTAACATTTGGATGGTTATTGGATTCGGAGTTGCCGGGTCCATTCTGGGAAGGTATATCCTCACTTTATATATTCCTTTTCTGGCTGGTAGAATTTTTAAACGGTCAAAGACGGAGGACGTCGAGTTTCTTGGAAAAAAGATGAAAGAAAAGGGATGGCGAAGCCAGTTGGTAATCATAGCCTACTCTTTATTACCGCTACCGACAACACCGCTATTCCTGGCAGGTGGTATGGCGAAAATAAAACCTTTATATATAATCCCGGCGTTTTTTGTAGGCAAATTCACGAGCGATGCCATTACAGTGCATATAGGGAAGTATGCATCAGAACATGCCAAAAGTATGACCGACGAAGCATTATCATGGAAATCAATTGCAAGTTTGGTGCTCGGATTAATTCTGATTGGTGCACTTTTATTCATTGACTGGCGCACACTCATCCAAAAGAAAAAATTCCAGTTGAAATTTAAAATATGGAAGTGACGGTTAAAAGTCAGCAAGGAATATTATACGGTAAATTTATTGGAACCACAGGACAAAAAGACCATTGCTGAGTGTATTTGTCAGAAGCCCACTGGAGTCAGGAATATTGTATTGTGGATTAGGAAAATACTATGTCATTTCTGAATTTTACAATGTGAATAAAAATGTGTGAATGTTGTAAGTATTTTCAAATATTCTGTAAAATATCAACTATTCCATGCACTTACCTTAGTTCCCAACAAATTCACAATTAAAACTCACAAAATGAAAGGGAACAAAGAATTAGTTACAGTATTGAATTCGCTTCTGGCAGATGAACTAACAGCCATAAACCAATACATGGTGCATTCTGAAATGTGCGAAAACTGGGGTTATGGAAAACTTCACATGGCCATCAGAAGCCAGGCAATGGATGAAATGCACCATGCAGAATGGCTTATCGAACGAATTCTATTTTTTGCAGGTACTCCAACAGTTTCCAAGCTTAATCCAATGAAAATCGGCAAATCTGTTTTAGAAATGATTAACAATGATGATCATGATGAACTTGATGCCGTGCATGCTTATAACAATGCAATCAAACTTGCCCGGGAAACTGATGATCAAGGTACAGTTGACCTGCTGACCAAAATACTCAAGATGGAAGAAGGCCATGTCGATTGGGCGGAAATACAGCGAGCACAGATTGAACAAATGGGTATTGAGAATTACCTGGTCAATCAGATTGATAGTCCGGCAAGCTGATTTATTTTCTCTATTACCAAAATAATTTCAAAAGATATCTTATCGGGAAATATTCAAAAACTGCCCGGGAAAAAATTAACAATGTAATTCTAAATATATGCCTTCATTAGCAGCAATATCGAAAATTGATTTCCCCTATAGAGTTGAACAGCAAAAAGTGAAAGAAGGTGCAAGAAAATTATTTGCACCTTCTTATCCACAGGTTGAACGAATGATGAGTGCCTTTGATAATACAGAGATCAAGACACGTAATATGTGCAAACCTCTTGATTATTATACCACTCTGCATTCGTTTCAGGATCAGAATGATGAATACATTCGCCTATCTCTTGACTATTCAATTCAGGCGATTGAAGAATGCATTGCTTCAGCACAAATCAATAAAAATGAAATCACCGATCTGATTTTTATTTCAACCACCGGGTTATCAACTCCTAGCCTGGATGCGCTAATTATCAACAAAATGAGACTAAATCAGAATATCAACCGGATGGCAGTCTTTGGTTTGGGTTGTGGTGGTGGAGTTGCCGGATATTCAAAAGCAAACATTTTAGCGATAGCAAACCCGGATGCCGTAGTTTTGCTTGTTGCAGTTGAATTGTGTTCGCTCACTTTTCTACGAGACGATTTCAGTAAAAGTAATTTCATCGGTTCAACTTTATTTGCTGATGGTGTTGCTGCCTGCATCATTACTGGTGATAATCATACCAATAAGACCAGAAATGGGATCACCTTCCTGGCCACACAAAGCAAATTGTATTACGATACGCTGGATGTAATGGGTTGGGAATTTATGAATAGCGGGTTTAAAGTTTTGTTTTCATCCGACATTCCAACCATTATTGCCAGGAATATTCATAACGATGTTTCTTCATTTTTGGAAAAGCATCATTTGAAAATTTCAGACATCAGGAATTTCATATTTCATCCCGGAGGGAAGAAAGTATTAACAGCCTACGAAGAAGCTTTAGCGGTAGAAGGTGATTTCCTGAAGAATACAAGGGAGGTAATGAACGAAAATGGGAATATGTCTAGTACAACCGTTTTATATGTGTTGGAAAGATTCATTTCCAAAGGCTTTGAAGATGGCTACGGATTAATGGTATCAATGGGTCCCGGGTTTTCGTGTGAGATGGTTTTGCTTCAAATGAATAAGAAATAAGATGGCATTCATTCTTTTCATCTCATTTGTCATCCTGCTCCGAATCGCGGAATTAACACTTTCAAAAAGTAATGAAAAGTGGTTGTTGCGAAATGGAGCTGTTGAATATGGACATAGGCATTATCCGTTCATTGTTGCACTTCATATTTTGCTGATCATCTCAATGATTTTTGAATATTCCAGGCAATCAGATCCAAATTTCAGTCTATTTTTTATCATTTTTTTCTTCATCCTCCTTGCCTTTAAAACCTGGGTTATTTGTTCGCTGGGCAAATTCTGGAATACGCGGATTTATCACATTCCGAATATTCCATTAATTAAAAATGGGCCATACCTGTATTTTAAACACCCGAATTACATGATTGTAATTGCTGAAATCATGGTTATTCCTCTGATATTCAACCTATACTATACAGCAATCTCATTTACCTTGCTTAATGCGATCATGTTATTTATCAGAATTAAGGAAGAAAATAAAGCTTTACTGATTTGAAATAGAAGCATTTGCTCAATTTCCTGATAAGTGGCCTGTCTCCTGGTTTTTATATCCGGTTGAGGTACACAGGCTTTCAATAACATGCTGGCTTTCCTGAAACCAATTGGTTGCAATGAATTCCCTGTCGTTGAATTTGAATCTGATTCGGACATGCGTTTTTCACTTGAATTTGTTTCTCCCCGTACGGTTCGCCTAAGGATGAAAACAGGAAAAGAAACACAAACCGATCAGCCCAGACTTTCCTTTGGTCTCAGTGGATTTACTTTCTGGAGCCACTACATTGGTGGTTTCGTGAACCGCACCCCTGAAGAATTGTACCGCTGCAGGCTGCTGTGTGGAATGTTGACTTCTCATAGCCATACCCATGGAGCGCCACCCAAGGAACCCTGGTTGTACAATGAAGATTTTAACAACGCTTTCCGTCTGGCCGATGAGATGAAATACATGTTGATGCCTTACATCTATGCCCAATCGAAATATGCCAGTGAAAATGGTTTACCGATGGTTCGCGCCCTGTTTGTGGAATATCCCCAAGATGCAGGTCCCTGGCTGGTGGACGATGAATACCTGTTTGGCTCAGATATGCTGGTTGCTCCATTGTTTGAAGCGAAAACCACTGGACGGAACGTTTATCTTCCCGAAGGGAAATGGATTGACTATCAAACCAGCAAGGTGTATAACGGAGGATGGAATTCAATTGAAGCAGGCAAAATGCCGGTAATCATTATGGTTCGTGATGGAGCGGTGATTCCTCATATTGGACTAGCCCAATCGACCAAAGACATGGATTGGAGCAAGATCGACCTGGTCACTTACTCGGCAGGGGCTTCAACCCTTAAAGGAATGGTTTGTCTTCCTGAAAACAACCTTTTGTTTCCCTTGACTATGGTTAAAAGCGGTAGCAGCTTTAACCTCTCAAGCGACCCGTTAAAAGGAAAAGTGACCTGGGATATCTTGTCTGAACAGCAGAGAAAGAAATAAAAGTAGTTAAAGTTATCCGGAATCATGTTCAGCACGTCATGCACTCGTCATGCCTCGTCATCCTGAGAGAAAAGTTTTTTTAATAGTTACAATGTGGTAATGACAGTGATATCATCACTACTAAAACCTTATATCCAGCTTGTTAACCTTCGTAGTAAGGACAAATAACCCCCTTTATTAACCTTATTAACCTTATTTTTTTGTAAGATAAGGTTCATAAGGTTGAATGGGCGGTGGTGTCGGATTTACTACGAAGGTTAGTTAACTAAAGATAAGGTTTTCATAGGAAGGTGTTAAACATGTCAATGCATACAATTAATATTCATCCGTTCATTTACACATTATGCCCATAAAAAAATGGGTTTCCACACAGGAATACGCGCTGAATATCGTTTATATTTTAATTAGAAGATTTCTGTACTTCCTGATCAATTATTGAGCTGTTGACTGTTTTGAGAAGTGATCTAAAATTCCTGAACAGTAAACTTTTATTGAAGAATAATCATCCTCTCAGGAACATTCAAACAAAAACTGATCATAGATTCGCAGTTAAGATGTGCAGAGTGCAAAGCTGCACCAACAGCTTGGTCACCTGTTGAGTAAAACTCAAATGCTCAAATCTTCTGAAAGGGGTAGTTTCTAAACGGAGCATAGTTTATGATTCGTCCGGTGAACTTTCTATATTGTCGTACCATTCACTTAATAGTTTTTTCAAAACACCTTTATCAATTAATCGGGTTTGATACTCGGCGACCAAGGCGGGGCTAATGTTGCGACTAAGTGCATATTCCACAACAGCATCATTTTTTGTTTTGCAAAGTAGCAATCCTATGGAGGGATTTTCGTGTGGTTTCTTCACATCACGATCCAGTGCTTCCAGGTAGAAATTCAGTTTGCCCAGATGTTCGGGTTCAAATTCTACCGTTTTAAGTTCAATGGCAACCAGGCATTGCAGCTCGCGGTGGAAGAAAAGAAGATCGGCATGAAAATCGCGCATGCCTACTATCAGGCGATACTCTTCACCCATAAATGTAAAATCACGACCTAATTCAAGAATGAACTTTTTGAGTTTTGAAACCAGTGCTTTTTGCAAATCGTTTTCGCTGAAAGTGTCAGGTAAATTAAGAAACTCAAACACATATTGGTCTTTAAAAAACTGGTGGATTTTATCGGCTTGAGGATGATTTACAGGTACAATATTTTTTCTGCTAAGCTTCTGACGTTCATACAAACTGCTGGCAAACTGACGGCGCAATTCTTTTACAGTGAACTTTTCACGTTCGGTAAGTAGAATATAGAATACCCTTTCTTCAATATTTTTTGTACCCGAAAGGATAGTTAAATGATGTGTCCATGGGATTACGCCCAACCATGATGGCATTTCAGGGTTTTGTGGTTTCGCTGAAACCACAATTTTACCCACTTCATTATCAGTAGTTTGTATTTGTGGTTTTGATAAACCCACAATTGACAGACCGGATGAACCCAAAGACCAATTTATAGTATGCCAGGAAACAAAAAACTCCCGCATCCGGTAAATGTTTCGCCTATCGAAGTTCTTCACTGAGCTGTCTTTTTCTTTAAGCCAAGATGCAAATTCGTCAACCACTTTATCGCCCCAAGAGCCACCGATAATTTTTTGATCAACGAAAGCGCCCACCTGCCAAAATAAATTAAGCTGTTCGAAGTTGACCGAATGCAACGCTTTTGTACGAGCTTTCTGAATGATCTCGTACAACTGCTGAAAATGCTGTTGGAAGGTGTCTTTTTCCATGCGTATAAAGTTACTGCTTATTTTCTTTTGACGCACATTTTTTTGCCAAATTCAAATCTTGGGACAGTGTCCCAGGAATCTGTTCAGACAGTGGATGATTGAATTTTTGGGACAGCCCGTAAACCATCTGGTCTATTCCCTGATTGGTGGTCTCTATCCGGGGTTTTATTTCAATTGCCTTCTTTGATTCATGCAAAAAGGTTTCCTCTCCTTCGGCTTTTTCTGAAAGGGAAAGTTTCTAAACGGATCACAGACTCAGTTAAATGGTGCAAAGTTCAAATCTGCACCAGCCGCTTTGAATTATATTAAAACATATCCAGAGGAGCTGGGTTGCTTTTCAAATTTACTAATTTCTTTTCAATGAAGCATGAAAGTCCGAATTGTGGCAACTTGCAATTATACCTTCGTTGTTTTTTCATTGGTTTCAAATTCCTTAAGTGTCTTGCCATCTTTTAGTTTCCATTCTGTAAGTCCATTTGCATTCCTACCCATTACCATAACTGCTGCTGTTGACGGGCTGCTAAAAATATAATCTTCTTGGAATTCAAAGTATTCACCTTTGTCAATAAGCATTCCTTCATTTATTAATTTGTTTCGAAGTGTTATAAAATTCGAAGTCATAGATGTAACTATTGTGGCTGCAGCTTTTGATCCTTTAAATACCACAAAACCGTCAGATGTGGGTTCTCCTTGTCCATCAGCCCCCCGAGCGGCTTTAATTGCAAATGTTTCTAATTTCTGTTTTGGTTTGAATTCTCTTTTTTCGTCAAATACTTTATGACCAAGCGTATTCACTAGCATTTTTATATTCTCAATAAACTCTTCCATTTCTGCTCTGTCGGATTCTGAAATCGAAGATAGTGTTGGAGTAATTGAATTTTCAATTTTATATCGCTTTGCAGATTTGGCAATGTCGTGAAGTCTATTTTCTAAGTATTTAATATGTGCCTTATTTAAATTTTCATCCTTACTAATGAATACGATTGTCTCATTCCAAAAGTCCTTTTGGTTAAGATGTTGATTCAATCGTTTAAGAATAGATTCAGCTTCTCCAATATAAACTAAGTCTTTCCCTTCCTCGTCTTTCCCAAATAATAAATAAACGCCAGTGCTTATCAAATCGATCCGGTCGGTGCATTCCTTCACTTTTATACGAGGAATTTTATATGCTTTCCCTGACCAATTGGAAAGTTCACAACTTAAACGTCCGTTAGGGTCTCCATCAATTAGGAATATCTTTATTGTTTTGCCGAATTTCATTTGATTGTGTCTTTAAATTTTGGCCACTGGTTATATCCTATTGCTGGATTGTTTGATTGGTATTGGTTAATGTATTCAACCTCCATTTTGTTAATTTCTTTGTCTGTCAAATTCTCAGCTTCAAATAAAATTTCCTTTCGAACCGTAAAATCTCTTCTTTGCTCTCTTGTAAAATCCTTTTCAATCAAACTACTGTTAGCACTTCCATAATAATGCAAAGTGTCCACCAGGTCTTTCCCAATGTAAATCTTACCATTTGGAAATGTTATTTTATAAATCACTTTGAACATGCTCTATCTCTTTTTTACAATAGCACAATTACTTTTTGCAGTAATCCAAAGCATAGGATTTAACCGATAAACTGCCTGCAAAGTGCTGCTTTTAAAATTAATTATTTCCTGTTAACGAAGCAACCAAACCTGACTGGAGGGTAGTTTAATAATGCCGGTTCATTAATTATTTTCCTAATAG
>DMFR01000254.1:0-738 GCA_003450125.1 Prolixibacteraceae bacterium
TCATAATTAACTTTTTATGTTTAGATGCAAAGCAACTCCATGAGGTTGCGTCAGACATACTAAATTCCACATAATAAAATTACCTACCAAATGTATTGAATATTTATGATTATTCAAATAGATTAAGCATATTTAAAATTCCTATTTTTGTGTATCCTGTGAAGTGCTTGCCCGAGAAAGTGGTGAGGCACTGAACTAACTCCGAAGTAGTTACTTGTTGGTGGCCCCCAGCCACGTTTGAAGGTTATGCACATACTGAAACCTGCCAACTCCTTAGGAGTTCAGTGCGCTCCCAAAGCCTGGGTAAATCTTAAATTATGAAAGAAGGAGTTTTATCAACCTCGTTTTTACTTAATTTTGATTTCCATTCGTTTTCCGAGCCCAGTCTCAATGATCTTTCGAAGTGTACTGAGCTCGATGTCAGACCGGTCATTTTCTATCCTCGAAATATAGGTTCTCGATGTCCCACTGACCATGGCCAATTCTTGTTGCGACATCCCCTTTTTCATTCTGTCCAACCAATCATCAAAGGAATCTTTGGTTTAATCTTTAAGAATTCATTCAACAATCCCCATTATCAAAGTTTACTTTCACCTCTCTTCCCCCAAAAATATCCTTCCCCTTGCCCTTGCTAAAAATTTCTGCCCTTCAACCATTCCTGTTGGTGTCTTACTTTGGTCTTACTCGTGTCTTACTTAATTCGAAGATAATACGTAGTTAATTCGAAGATAATACGTA
>DMFR01000254.1:974-3877 GCA_003450125.1 Prolixibacteraceae bacterium
TTCGAATAAATACGAATTATATACGTATTATTTACCTATTATTTACCTATTAAATACGTATTTAACAAGACATGAATAAGACACGAGTAAGACCAAAGGATGAGTAAACCAGTTCCCGCTCAAGGAGAAAATTCCTCCATTTGAACTTTTACGTCTGATAATGCAGGCAACTGTGGTTTTCGGGTCAGGAATTGTTATTTTTGAGACTTCACAATTGAACACCTATGTTTTTTAAAGAAGTTATCGGACAAAGCGCTACCAAGGAAAGGTTGATCCAGTCGGTTCAGCGAGAGAGAGTCAGTCATGCACAGCTTTTTGCAGGGCCGGAAGGAACGGGCAAACTAGCCCTTGCCATTGCCTACGCGCAGTATGTGGCCTGTACGAATCGTCAGGCTAGCGACTCGTGCGGGGAGTGCCCCTCGTGCAAAAAGTTCCGCAAGCTGATCCATCCCGATCTTCATTTTGTCTTTCCGGTGATCAAAACCAAGAAATTCGATAAGCCGGTATCGGATAATTTCATTGAGGAATGGCGCCAGATGATCGGGCAGAACCCTTATTTTACTTCCGCCCAGTGGTTTGACCGCATAGGGGTTGAAAATGCACAGGGCTTGATCTATGCCCACCAGAGCGAGGAAATTATCCGCAAGTTGAACCTGAAATCCTACGAATCGGAATACAAGGTGATGATTATCTGGCTGCCCGAGAAGATGCACGTGTCTTGTGCCAATAAGCTTTTGAAGATGATTGAGGAGCCCCCGATGAAGACCTTGTTTGTGCTGATCACTGAGAATGAGGAGGACATCATCAGCACGATTCGTTCCCGCTGCCAGCTGATTACCATTCCACCCATTGAGGCGGCTTCCCTTGAAAAGGCCATTGCAGAAGTGCCCGAAGCCGAAGGCCTGAACATCAAAAACATTGTCCACCTGGCCAAAGGAAGCTACAGCAAGGCTCTGGAGCTGCTTCAACCCGATGAACAGACACAGTTTAACCTCGAACGCTTCAAGGAACTGATGCGAAGCGCCTACGGACGCAAATTCACCGACCTGTTCAAGTGGGTGGACCAGCTATCGGGCATTGGACGCGAAAAGCAGAAAAGCCTGTTGAACTATTGCCTGGTCATCTTGCGTGAAAATTTCATCTACAACCTCAAAAATAAAAATCTTTCCTTTATGAATGAACAGGAAGTAGATTTTTCAAAACGCTTTTCGCCCTTCATCAACGAGCGAAATATCATCGAATTGACCGAAGTTTTTGAGACGGCCTTTAACCATATCGGGATGAATGGGAATCCAAAGATCATTTTTACCGATGTGGCCTTTAAAATAACTAAACTGATCAGAAAGTAGTGATTGGTTGTATTGTTTATTAACTATTTTTGCATCAATACCTGACAAGTCGCCTGAACCTCAGTGAATCATTATTTCGGGCAACAAAACTTAGAATTATGGATGATCTGAATTTGGTTGATCGCGGCTGTTGCAACGGCAACGGCGGTACGTGCGCAAAGCTGAACGTTTATGATTGGCTGGGTGATGTGATCAACATTGCCAATCCGACGGACCTGGTAGAGGTTCGGTTCAAAAACACGAGAAAGGATTATTTCCGCAACGACAGCAACCTGCAATTGACCCCTGGCGATATTGTGGCCGTTGAGGCCAACCCCGGACATGATATCGGGATCGTAACCCTCACGGGCGACCTGGTGCTGCAGCAGATGAAAAAACACAAGGCAACCACCCTCAATGGGGAATTGCGTAAGATATACCGCAAGGCCAAGCAGGCCGACATCGACAAATGGAAGGAGGCCATCTCCCTGGAGCATCATACCATGTTGCGCTCGCGCCAGATTGCCAATGAACTGCAACTGGACATGAAAATCGGCGATGTCGAATACCAGGGTGACCGCACCAAAGCCATCTTCTATTATTTGGCAGATGACCGGGTAGACTTTCGCCAGTTGATCAGGGTACTGGCCGATACGTTTAAAATGCGGGTGGAAATGAAGCAGATCGGGGCACGCCAGGAAGCAGGAAGAATCGGTGGCATCGGCCCCTGCGGAAGGGAAATTTGCTGTGCCTCGTGGATCAATAACTTTGTATCGGTGACTACCAACTCGGCCCGCTACCAGGACTTGTCCCTGAACCCACAGAAACTGGCCGGTCAATGTGGAAAGCTGAAATGTTGCCTCAATTTTGAAGTAGACACCTACATTGATGCCACCAAGGATTTTCCTTCAACACACCTTCAATTGGAAATTGAAAACGGATCGTACCATTTTCAGAAGGCCGATATTTTAAGGCGCATTTATTACTATTCGAAGAATGGCGATCAAAGCGGAAACCTGATTCCCGTTTCAGTGGACAGGGTGAAGGAAATTCTTCAGTCGAACCAAAAGGGCAGTAAGGTTTCCCTCCTTGGAGAAGTGCCTGAAAAGAAGCCTGCCGAAGAGAAAATCGTATTTGAAGCCGGTTCAACACGTGATACCCTTACCCGCTTTGACGATCCATCAAGGCCTAAGAATAAAAAACGGGGAGGCAATTCGCGTCGCAGAAACAACAAACCAAGAGTATAGCCTCTAGTTCCAAGTTTCAGGTTTCAGGTTCTAAGTTACGTGCCGGACCAGATGGAACTTGAAACATGGAACATGGAACTCCTGATAACGTAATTCCTTTTTTATTACATTTGTAAAAAGAATGAACGATGCTTACAAGAGAAAAAGTAAATAGATCGGTTAAAAACCTTCCTGACACATTTTCAATAGATGAATTGATTGATCAATTGATTTTTGTGGAGAAAGTAGAGGAAGGCTTACAACAATCTGAATTAGGCTTGGTTATTTCAAATGAGGACGTTAAATCAATGATTGATAAATGGTCAAAATAGTATGGACTGAATTATCA
>DMFR01000254.1:4006-4641 GCA_003450125.1 Prolixibacteraceae bacterium
GAATTATCACTCGTGGATTTGAAAGAAATATTCGATTACATAGCCCAGAATTCTCACCGTTGTGCCACTATTACTACCAAAATTGATTAGATTCCATTGATCCATCCAAAATATGTGTTTAGATATCAACAGATGAAACAAGTTATATTTTATATATTGTGTATTTTACTATTTGCTAGCACCATTTCCTGTGACCGGAAAAGGGTGTTTGAAGCCTACCGTACACTGGATCAGAATGGCTGGAACAAGGATTCGGTCGTTGTCTTCAAGGTAGCCCTTAAAGATACCACCAGGAACAATAACCTGTATGTCAATATCCGTAACAAAGGAACCTATCCGTACAGCAACTTGTGGCTATTTCTTACCATTGGCGCTCCGGATGGCAAACAACATACCGACACGGTTGAATTCTCCCTGGCCGAGGCATCGGGCAGATGGAAAGGCAGTGGGATAGGCGATTTGCACGACAACCAGATCCTGTACAAGAGCAGTGTTTTCTTTCCCCACAAGGGAAACTATACCTTCCAGATCAAACAGGGGATGCGCGACAATGTGCTCCAGGGCATAAGGGATGTGGGTCTAAGGATTGAAAGAACATATTAATGGATAGGATACTCAGAGGGTGACTTGAAGTC
>DMFR01000347.1:0-1793 GCA_003450125.1 Prolixibacteraceae bacterium
TGTTTGTTTTTTCTTTTTCTGTTTGATGGCTGAAATGTCCTTTTCATCGGTCAATATTTTTAGTTGTGATATTCGTTTTTAAATCGGACTGCAAAAATAGTTCTTTTTTAATCTCCTGCAAATATCTCCTGATTAAATTCATTTATTTTTTAATGTCAAATGGATCAGCCTTTTTGTCTCAAAAAATTCTTCCTCAAAATAGTCCTGCAGGTCGTAAAGTCGAATCTGTTGCCTGAATCCGCTGATTTCTTCTTCAAAATCGCCTCCTTTGAGGTACAGGATTCCATTGGCAAGTTCATTGTTGCTTTGGTTGGAAACCTTGGTTCTTACCATGGCAACAAATTTTGGGAAGGCTGTAACGGCGCGGCTAACCACAAAGTCAAACTTTTGTTTGACCTCTTCCACCCTTAAATGTTCCGCTTTCACATTCTGAAGATTCAGCGCAGAGGCCACTTCGTTGACCACGTTGATTTTTTTTGCTATTGAATCCACCAAGAGAAAGGAAGTTTCTGGAAAGAGTATGGCTAGTGGAATACCCGGAAATCCACCTCCTGTGCCCACATCCAGCACAGTAGTGCCAGGTTTGAAATGTATGACTTTGGCAATTGACATTGAATGCAGTATGTGCCTTTCGTAAAGCTGTTCAATGTCTTTTCTTGAAATCACATTGATCCTGGCGTTCCATTCTTTGTAAAGGGATCCCAGGCGGGCAAAATGATCCAGTTGCTGATCGGTCAGATCAGTAAAATATTTTCTGATAATATCCATGTGTTGCTTGTCAGTTGAACTATTCGTCATGCTCATCAATCTCGGTCGATTCAATCATTTTAAAGAGCATTTCCCGGGCCCTGAATAGTTGTGCTTTTACCGTACCGAGGGGCAAATTTAATTCTTTTGCAATTTCTTCATACGAATATTCCCGAAAATAACGCAGTTCAACCAGTATCCGGTAACGGGGTTTAAGGCGGTGCACAATTCTTCGCATGAGGACCGCTTTCTGGATGCGAATCATTTTTTCTTCCGGGTTCGGATCAGCCGAACGCAATTTGATCGGTGAATCATTGTCGCCGTTGTCCTGGTTATTTTCAATGGAGACATAGACCCCGCGTCGTTTACGCAGAAAATCAATACAATTGTTGGTGGCAATTTTAAACAACCAGGTGCTGAAGGCAAAATTGGGCGAATACTGTTGAAGGTTTTTAAACGCTTTCCCGAAGGCTTCGAGGGTGAGGTCTTCCGCGTCGCTTTTGTTATTCACCATTTTCAAAAGCATAAAATAAATAGCATCCTTGTAACGACTCATCAGTTTGGCAAAAGCTTTTTCGTTGCCAGCTAAAGCTGACTCCACCAGTAAAAAATCGTACTGGGCTTTATCTGAGAGTTGCGGATTTAACTCCATCTGCTCCTACGGTGAATTAAATAAGTTGACCAAAAGAACCACCAATTAATGATCGGTTTTATCAAAATGTACGCAAACGAAGATACGAAGATTTTTCTTTCCTTCAACCGATTTAAAAGTATTTTAACAATAACCAATAACACAATATGGTAAATTAACATCAGTGATGTGAAGGTTATCCAGTATTCCGGTAGCTTGATAATCACGGTGATAATGAGAGCCGTCAATGCAATTTTGGTGAAATCATCCACGAAAAGACTGAACTTTTTTGACCAGTTTAGGCTCTGTCTGAGTTGTATTGCTTTTTTGATTAACTTTAAATGGTCGCCCCGGTCGTCTTCGATGGATTCCCGAATCGAAATTTCTGGATGGGTGCTGATTTTCACCCTCTTAC
>DMFR01000347.1:1964-2132 GCA_003450125.1 Prolixibacteraceae bacterium
CAAGGTTGGCAAAGTTACGGTTAAGCTTTTGCCTGAACCCTTGGGTGTCAAAATACATGGATTTCCTGAATAGGACATTGGTTTCAGAGAATACAAAAGGCTTTCCGGCAAGAATCCACGAACCGCTGACCATGAACTGGGTAAATCGTTCCAGCCGGCAAAGCAGGT
>DMFR01000347.1:2264-2737 GCA_003450125.1 Prolixibacteraceae bacterium
AGGTTGCGCATTCCTTTTGCCCGTTCAACGTTGGTATAGCCGATGATCACATCGGTATCGGTATCAATTAATCCCGCTAGCTTTGTCAGCCATTCCTGGCTGATGGAACCCGTGTCGGGGGTAAGCTGAATAATCCATGGTGTATGGGCTCCTTTTAGCCCGATATTGATGGCTTGTTTTTCAAGAAACCTGGTTTCCTGGCTCAGGCTGGTAAATTTTATCCTGTGATTGGTTTCAGCCAATACACTGAGTATTTCCAGGGTGTTGTCCTCCGAAAATTCATTGATTACCATGACCTGGAAATCGTCAAAAGGCAATTCGGTCAGTTTGGTCATCAGCTCCCGAATTCGTTCTTCCTCATTGCGCAGCGATAGCATGATGGTTACCGGTTGAGGAGCCGGATTGAAATCCTCTTTTTTATGCAGGGCCAGTTTGAGATAAACACCCAATAAATAGTACATCTGGATAATCCA
>DMFR01000409.1:0-275 GCA_003450125.1 Prolixibacteraceae bacterium
ACTCTTCAATAGCCGCGGCTTCCTGGTTCCCCACTTGTGAAAATTTATCCATAATTGAATAATTGCTGTTTGAGTGTTTTAAATTAAACATTATAAATAACAATTACTATTTTTTAATGTTTATTAAGACTCCACATTTGAACCCCCAAATCCACCACTTGTTTAATGTTTACATATTTAAGTTTAATTATTAAAAAAATCAACTCAGATGGACAGAAAAGAATTCTTCAGCAAAGTTCTCTTTGGAGGAACTGTATTGTTTGTAGCCCCTGCTG
>DMFR01000409.1:510-995 GCA_003450125.1 Prolixibacteraceae bacterium
GCTGTTATTAGTTCTTGCAGCAGTGCAACGACCCCCGGAACAACTGGAAACACGGTCGTTGATTTAAACTCCTCCCAATTTGCAGCGTTAAAAACAGTGGGCGGATTTGCCTACAACGGCAATGTATTTATTATGCGAACAAGTGACACCAATTATATTGCAATCTCCAGGATCTGCACCCACCAGGGCTGCACAGTAGCCTACAACAGTTCGACCAAACAGTTCGTTTGTCCCTGCCATGGAGCCCGCTACAACGCTTCCGGAGCCGTTCTCCAGGGACCCGCCCAAAGGCCACTGACCATCTACACGGCTACCGTTCTAGGAACTACACTGACTATCAGTTAACTAAAACAATAACTTCCAAAGGAATTCAATATGGATGTCCCTTCAGCAAAGCCGAAGGTAAAGGCATTTTATTGCCCTTATTGTTCAAATTAAATCCATACCGTGTTCCTCTTTGCTTACTACCTGCGTGTATGTTTCTG
>DMFR01000409.1:1124-1865 GCA_003450125.1 Prolixibacteraceae bacterium
CAGAAACATACACGCAGGTAGTAGGGAAACAGGAGTCAAATAGGAAGGAAGCAGGTAGAAAAAGTCTTGCAGAACTTTTGAGTTATACTTACAAACCCCTAAAGCAACCAATAACATTGTTAGTCCCTTGATCAGTTCAAACTTACCAAAAGAGTTAAAATAAATATGCTTAAGATAAGTGGATAATCAAAAAAGTACTAAACATTTGGTGATATATACTAGTTATATGGCATATAAAACACTACTTATGAGACAGATTTTAACTTTAATGATTCTTTTTATATCATCATTTTGTTTTGGACAAAACTCATCTAAAATTAAGTACGATTTAGCTTATCAAAAAGGCAGTGAGATTTGTATAATAAGATTTGAAGATAAAAAGGAACTTAAATTGACAGAAGGTGCAGATCCAGCAATTTCGCCTGATGGTTATAAACTAGCATATACAAAATCTAGCGGCTCTGGCATAAGTACTTTTAAGAGATTTATCGTTGTTCTTGATTTGAATACAAAAGTTGAGGCTGAATTAAGTATCTCTAATATTAATTACTACGGTGCTTCGTGGTCGCCAGACAGTAAATACATTGCTTTCAATATTTGGATTACCCCTCCGAAATGGCAAGTAGGAATAATCAATCTAGAAAATTCAGAAGTTAAAATTTTCAAGACAAATTCAGAATTGGGTATTTATCAACCAACATGGTCTTCTGATAGTAAAAGCATTTTTGCACATGACATGTC
>DMFR01000409.1:1958-11606 GCA_003450125.1 Prolixibacteraceae bacterium
ATTTTTGCACATGACATGTCGAAGGTTTTCAAATATGATTTAAGTGGTAAATTACTTGACAGTATTTCTGTCCAAAATACATTTGGTGAAAACCATTATATAACAAGCAGCACGAAGTTTCTATATACTTCTGATAATAAGCATATAATATTTAATTGTGGCACAAACGAATTTATGGAAGGTGTTGATGGTCCCGTTGAAGCTATTTTTGCTTATAATACGAAATCAAAAAATACAATTCGACTTTCACCTCAAAAGATGTATGCATCTGATCCTGTGATTGAATCAGATAATAATATTATATTTTCAGGTTCAAAAGAAAATGAAAAATCGAATTGCATATATCGATTTGATTTTTTAAGTAATCAATTGAATTTGGTAATTAAAAATGCTAGGAGACTAACAATTAGTAAAAAATGAATAATGACTTATCAGAATTCCAATGGTTTTAATAGTTCACCAACAGGACAATTCTATGGTTATCATTCTGCTGCAACATTTAGAAAACAATTCATAGGTAGTTCATCTGGAAACTCCAGCCTGCATTTATTTAATAGACGTTTTGCATCTTGCAGGGTTAAGACAACTACCTATAATTAGAACAATAAATATTGGACAATCATGGAACCAATTATTGATCATATAACAATAACAGTAAAAGACTTAAAAATCGCAGAGCCTTTTTATGACAAACTTCTTCCTATTTTAGGATTCAGCCTTGATCACAAATATAAAGGTACGGTAGTAGAACATGAATATGATGTAGTTGAATATTGTCATCCATTGCTACTGTTTGCCATCATCTCTCCAAGGAAAATTTTTAGAGACGAACCAATTCACAGAAGAAAGCCAGGAGCATTACACCATCTTGCATTTAAAGCAAAATCTCGTGACGAAATTGATAAATTGTATCTGGAGATAAAAGAGATAGGTGCAAATATTGTTGACAAACCAACATTTTATCCTCAACATGGTGAAAGCTACTATGCACTTTTCTTTAAAGACTTGGAAGGAATTAAATATGAAATTGTTTATGAAGAAGGAAGAGTAATTTAGCCAAGATGCAATTCTAATTGGAATGAATAATTTTAGCATTCGAACGACAACATCAAGCCGGGGTTCAGTGTTTCGATGACAAGATCCCGTGGAATGGAGAAAAACATTTCTTCGCAGGAAGTTTATCGGGTAACTCTGGTCCTGCATGTATTTAAGATACGTTGACAGTAATACTTTAGCTACAATGCTAACTTCAACCAATGGCTATGAAAACTGACAATTAATTTAAACAAAATAAAATGAGAAAACTAATTGCAGCAATTAATATGACGCTTGACGGGTATTGCGACCACACAGCAGGGATAGTAGATGATGAAATACATCAACATTACAATGAGCTATTAAGGAATGCAGACACCCTGCTATACGGAAGGATCACCTATCAATTAATGGAAAGTTATTGGCCTTTGATCGTAAAAAATCCTACGGGGAACAAACCAACAGATGATTTTGCAGTATCAATAGACAATATTTCAAAGATTGTTTTTTCCCGAAAGCTAAAAAGTGTAGATTGGATAAATACAACATTGAAAAAGGAAGTCATTAAAGAAGAAGTTTTAGAACTCAAGCTTCAAGTGGGTAAAAATATTTTAGTTGGCAGTCCAAGTTTAATAGTAGCCTTAACGAAACTTGACTTAATTGATCAATACCAGATTTGTGTTCATCCAATTGTTTTAGGAAGCGGCTTGACCTTATTTAAAAACATCAAGGATAGAATTGATCTTCAGCTCTTAAAAACAAAAATATTTGAGTGTGGTGCAGTAATCCTATACTATGAGCCAGCAAAAAAATAACTGATAACATGAAAGCCATAAAGTTATTAATCCTGATGCTTTCCTTAATAGCTACCATTAGTTGTAAAAAGGATAACCCCGAGGAAATAAAGAGGTATGATGTTGAAAAGTATATTGAATTACTGAAGGCCAATCAATACGACGCTTCAGAGTTACCGGCATTTACTTCTAGTGATATTCCTGCATTGCTTCAATATAGAAATGAAACTCAAGTGATTACTAATTTCCCTCACAATATGGTTTCTTCACTTGGTATGCCGGATTGCAAATTAGGGATGTATGTTTTATGGTCAATTGAGTCGATACGAGCGGTTGCCATAAAAAGCGAATATTTAATTGGACGATTCCCTTCCCAGAATCCCATTGTACAGAAAAAGGAAGATTGGTCGTGGGTAGAAGATAATAATGAGGTTCATCAAATTGTATCCCAAGCTTATTTTGATTGGTGGGAAACCAATCAAAATAAGGATTTTAATGAGTTCAAAAATGTTGATCCATTAAAAAACACAGATTATAAATGGCATTGAAAGATTACCCCAACATTTCATACTGCCAATCGTTATGTAGCAATTCATGGAAGGAACAACGACTTCAAGCATTTGTACCAAAAACACCCTTGGACAAAATTACAATGAAAGTTCGAACATAAAGGTTGATTTTCCGTATCAATTCCGTATTGATTAAAATTTCCAAGAATTAAATAAACCAAGAATGAAAAAAGTAAGAAGGACAATCAATCTACTTGCCGCATCATTGGTAGTGGCAGGCATAGTGACTTTCACAAGTTGCTCAAACAGCGGCCAGCAGGAGAAAATAAATTCACTCCAGGCGGAATTGGACAAATACAAAGCTGACGAGGCGCTGCAGAACAAACGCCTTGCTGTTTTTGACACCCTTGACTTTGATTTTTACAGCAATCAGAAGTGGGACAAGTTTAACCACAGCCATGCCGATAATATCAAGGTATATTATCCTGACGGCAGTATCACGACAGGCTTATATCCCCAACACATCGACCAGCTCACCCCGATGTTTGCTTTTGCACCGGATACAAAAATCAAAAGCCATCCGATCAAATTCGGCACAGGCGACTGGACATGTGTTGTTGGTGAAATGGAAGGAACATTCTCAAAACCAATGGCAATTGGAAACGGAAAAACAATCCCGCCGACAAATAAAAGTTTCAAATTATCGATGGTTACCGTAGGCCATTGGGGAGCAGACGGAAAAATGAGTGAAGAATATTTGTTCTGGGACAACCAATCATTCATGAAACAAATCGGATTAGGGCAATAATCACCTTTTAAAACACTCATAAAATGAAACGGATAATTCTTTTTATAGCTGTAATATTTTTTTCCTCAACACTGGTTGCCCAGACAACAACTTGGGTGGATGACCCATTACATTCCAAATTAACCTTTACAGTGACCCACCGGGGTTTCTCCTCTATTTTCGGATTATTTCAAAAATTTGAAGCATCCATTACTTCCTCAAAACCAGATTTTAGTGATGCTATGTTTACACTGTCTGTTGATGTAGCATCTGTTAATACAGAAGTAAAGATGAGGGATGATGATTTAAGGAGCGCCCACTTTTTTGAGGTGGCAAAATATCCCGCCATGACTTTCAAATCTACCTCAATCACTAACACTACGGGTATGAAGGACAGGTTTAAAATTACGGGTGACCTCACCATGCATGGTGTTACAAAATCCGTCACGATGGATATCTGGTTTCGCGGAACGATGGAAGATGCCATGTCCAAGAAAACAAAGGCGGGATTTCAGTTAACGGGAATGATCAACCGCAGTGACTTTAATGTTGGCCCTCCTGACCCATTCGATATCAGCACTGACGTGATGATAAAAGCCGATGGTGAATTTTTTAAGCAGTAACGGTTTGGTCAACATTTGAAAAAAGACAGAATGAGCATATTCTTCACATCGGAACGAATGGATGATTTAATATGCAGTCTAAATGTATAATCTTGTTTAAGACAATCACAATTTTTGTTGGTTATGCCTTCTTTATTTCGTATATTTAATATTAATTATTAATGGAAAGACAAAGAGGTGAAAACAGAAACAGGCATCAATGATTGGATATATGCAGCAGACGAAATCGATTTGAAGGAGGGCGGTATGATACCAGCTTATCCATTGGGGGTCCATATTCTCCTTGCAAGAGTTGATGATTCAGTATATGCGCTTTCAGGAAAATGCATTCACATGGCCTGCCCTCTTTATATGGGCATCCTCAAAGGAGATATTCTTACCTGTCCATGCCATGATTGGCAATACAATATCAGGACAGGAGAATTTCTGGATGCCGCTGAACTTATTCTTGAAAAGTATAAGTTGAAATCTGAAAACGGGAAACTGTATATTTTATTAACAAAAGAGGAACCAAAATGAAAAAAGTCAGCATGTACACCCTATCCACCTGCCCATGGTGCAGGAAGACAAAAAATTTCTTCGCTGGACACAATATTCCCTTTGATTACATCGATTACGATCTGGCTGACGCGTCAACGCAAGACAGGATCATAGAGGAGCTGGATGCCCATGGAGCGACTGGCTTTCCATATGTCAAGATTGACAATGAGATAGTCTATGGTTACAACCCTAGTCGTTACGCAGAACTGTTGGGTCTATAAAACAAATATTATTATGAATGTAGAATCGAGGAAAAAGGCGCTTCATTACTTCTTCGGGAAGATCGTTGATCCGATGGGCTATAAATTCACGCCTGATCAGGAACTCGTGGATTTTCTTTTGGAACAGGAAGTAATACTGGAGCAAAAGCACGGCATCCCGTTTTGTCCATGCCAGGGATTGAGGCATGACCGCTCTCGCGATATGAAGATTGTCTGCCCTTGTATCCCTTTTCACAGAAAACATTTTGACATTATGAAGCGCTGCTGGTGCGGGCTCTACGTTCACAAAGACGTGACTGATCCTGATTCTCTGCCGCAGCTTCCATATTCGGAGGCAGATCATGAGTAAATTCGTTGAAGCCATCAAGTCAATTGAAATTGCTCCCGGTGGGATGAAGGCTATAGAAGTCCAGGGGCATGAAATTGTAATTTGCAATGCCAATGGAAAATTCTATGCAATACAAAGGCGCTGTGGTCATATGAACGCACCACTTGATAAGGGCACCCTGGACGGGGAGATTCTTACCTGCGCGATGCATTGTGCTCAATTCTCTATAAATTCTGGGGAGGCGCTTTCCGGGCCCGTTCCTAGTAACCCGGGCGAAGAGACACTTCCCCCCGGCATGATGAGATATCTCCAGAATGTGGATAAACTGATGGAGGGCGTACACACTCATTCTATCAGAACATATCCAATCAAAGTGGAGGGTGGTTCTGTAATGATCGCCTTATAGCTTTCGCTGAATTAAATTAAGTAAAGGTCCGGTTGGGAGTTCTAAATAGGTTGGGTTAATTTATCGTTATAAACGATTAACCAATAAATTAAGAATTATCGTTAAAATGCAATTGTTGCCGGTGTGTATCTTTCCGTTCAGTCAGCTTTTCGGCTTGAAAGGAAAGAAGCGTGCAATCCGCCTCTGCGTGTAGCTTCCACTGTTAGCGGTCATTGTAAATCAACACAAATAAACACATTTTTAACAGGCAGAGAAATGAATAAAAAAACTGAATCACTAGACAATTATCTTGAAAATCATTACATACACAAAAGTAATTGGCTTAGAGCAGCAGTTCTTGGTGCAAATGACGGAATTCTATCAACATCAAGCCTTGCGATAGGTATAGCTACTGCAAGTCATATGCGCGGGCCAATCATATTGGCAACATTAGCAGGACTAGTAGCAGGGGCTTTATCCATGGCAGCTGGAGAATACGTTTCTGTAAGTTCTCAAACAGATGTAGAAAAAGCGGACATTGAACGTGAAAAAAAGGAATTGAAGGATATGCCCGAAATAGAGTTACAACGATTTGCAGAAATCTATGAAAAAAGAGGTTTGCAAAAATCAACTGCATTGACAGTAGCAAAAGAACTATCAAAACGCGATGCATTAGGAGCGCATATTAGAGACGAATTAGGAATAAATGAGATTAGTCAAGCTAAACCAATACAAGCTGCATTTGCATCTGGCACTGCATTTACTGTAGGTGGAATATTACCACTTTTTGTAAGTCTATTTTTGCCTTTAGAAACTATTGAGTATTCTCTTTACGGCTTTGCTCTTTTCTTCTTAATAATTTTAGGTGCAGTTGCGGCCAAAACTGGTGGTTCAAGCGTAAGAAAAGCTATAATTAGAATTACATTTTGGGGAACTGTAGCAATGGGGCTGACTGCTTTCGTAGGATATTTATTCAATGTGAATGCTGTTCAATAACTTGCGAAATAATGTCAAAAGCAACACCAGATGTGATAAATGCGACTTTCAAATGAATCCATAATCATACCTTGATGGAGGACCTTTTTGGAGGACCTCCCTGCTTGCAGTACCCCTATTCTTATATGGATTTATCAATAGTTGGTATGATTATTCATGCTTGGCCGAGTTTGCCGTTTGTAGAAGGGGTTCGATAAATACTTCTGTTGATGAAACAAAATGGAGAACCAATTTAGCAAAAGAGTGTAAATAAATTACTACTTTTATGTCGAATGAAAAAAGTAATAACAGCAGGATTAGCCATAAAAGTGCCTGAACTGTATGTTGTGACATTTATGCAACCTTTTAAAATGGAAAGAGCTTATTATGAAAGCAGTAGTAATTGGAGAATCATCCGGGGCGACAATGGAAGTGATCATGGCTGCATATCCCAGGCACAAACTTGTTGTGGATAAGTTTATTGAACAAGGAGATGTGATTGGTATCGGACCTTTTACGGACAGGGGCAATATGGCTATTTTTAAGACTCGCGCTGCCGCTGAACAGTTTGCAAGAGAAGATCCATTTATGCTTGAAGGTTTGGTAAAATCCTATGCAATTAGAGACTGGGATGACAATTTGCTTCCCGGTTAGAATGTAATTATTCTACAGAAATTGTTATAGGATTAAAAGACATTATAAGCAAATCAAAATAACACCGTAGGCCATGGAAAATAAAAAAGAGTTATCACCTGAACAACGTGAAGAAATCATCAGCGTATTGAAATCCCGTTTTGAGAAAAACATGAACCGACATCAAGGTCTTGAATGGGCCAAAATAAAGGCAAAGCTGGAAGCTAATCCTAATAAACTATGGTCAATCAATGAAATGGAAAGCACAGGTGGTGAACCCGATGTCGTTGGCTTTGATAACAAGACGGGCGAATACATCTTTTACGATTGTTCAGCGGAAAGTCCTAAAGGCCGTAGAAGTTTTTGTTACGACCGTGAAGCATTGGATGCAAGGAAAGAAAATAAACCTGGAAATAGCGCAATGGATATGGCCGCTGATATGGGCATTGAAATCCTAACAGAAGAACAATATCGGGAGTTGCAGCAACTTGGAAGTTTTGATTTAAAGACATCAAGTTGGGTGAAGACACCTACTGAGATTAGAAAACGAGGAGGGGCTATCTTTTGTGATCGCCGTTATGATCATGTCTTCGTATATCACAATGGTGCGGATTCTTACTATGCCGTAAGGGGCTTCCGTGGCTTGCTAAGGGTCTAAATATTACACAAACAACTCTATTTGAATTGGAAAACAAATCACCTGGGAAAGAATTTACTGAAAGTATTGGAAGGTATAATAAATAAATAAAGCTCAGTTGGCAACAACAAGCTAAGCAACAATCCTCTGGTTGCTACTTTGACAGTAAATTAGTATATTTGATATATAGCTTTTTGTAGGAATTTAATCAATTAATTCCCCCTACATGGAGTTGCAATATTATAGCTCTTTCAAAACATACAATCCTTTAAATTTGAATTCAACATGGAAAAAATGAAGGCAATTTTATGTTCCAAGTATGGACCACCGGAAGTTCTTGAATTAAAAGAAGTGGAAAAACCTCTTCCTAAAGATCATGAAGTACTGATAAAAGTAATCGCGACAACAGTCCACATAGGAGATACTAAGGTTAGGCGTTTAGAACCTGGGTTAGAACCTGTTAAAGATTTCTTTTTCAAGCCCCTGATGCGAATCATTGTGGGCTTCAAGGGGCCCAGAAAAAAAATACTTGGAATGGAATTGGCCGGAGACATAGAAGCAATCGGTAAAAATGTTACGCTGTTTAAGAAAGGTGATCCTGTTTTTGCATCCACTGAATTTGAATTTGGCGCGTATGTTCAGTATCGCTGTATGCCTGAAGATGGGGTTATTGCCATAAAGCCAAGCAATATGACTTACGAGGAAGCCGCCCCGGTTTCTAATGGTGGATTAACCGCCTTGTGTCATCTTCGGAAAGCAAATATTCAGAAGGGTCAAAAAGTCTTAATATATGGAGCTTCCGGCAGTGTAGGCACTTATGCCATACAACTTGGCAGGTACTTTGGGGCAGAAGTTACAGGAGTATGCAGTACTGCAAATCTGGAAATGGTGAAATCTCTGGGAGCCGATAAGGTGATCGATTACATGCAGGAAGATTTTACACAAAGCGGTTATCTTTATGACGTTATTTATGATGCAGTAGGAAAGATTGAAGCTTCAAAACGTAAAAAATCCCTTACAAAGTCAGGAATCTATCTAAATGTTTTTGCTTTGTCAGGCAACCTGAAATTAAAGGTTGAAGACCTGGTCTTTCTCAAAGAACTCTGCGAAGCAGGAAAGCTAAGAACAGTAATCGACAAACGCTATCCTATGGAACAAATCGTAGAGGCTCATAGGTATGTTGACAAAGGACACAAAAAAGGGAATGTGGTTATTACTGTATAATGTCACAAAACAATTAGACAGTTAGCTTAAAACCAGCATATATGAAAAGAGTTTTATTATTGTTAGCGGATGGATTTGAAACATTGGAGGCAAGCGTTTTCATTGATGTAATTGGATGGAATCTTGTCGATGGAGATGGTTCTACTGAATTATTTACCTGTGGATTACAAAAGGAAATTAAAAGTTCCTTTAATCAAAAGTTCATCGTTGATTATTTGATGAACCAAATTGATATTGATTCATTTGATGCTTTAGCTATCCCAGGCGGTTTTGAAGAATACGATTTCTATAGGGATGCTTATGATGATAGGTTTCTTGATTTGATCCGTGGATTTAAAACTAAAGACAAAATAATTGCCTCAATTTGTGTGGCTGCTTTGCCTCTTGGAAAAAGTGGCATATTAAAGGATAAAAAAGGCACCACTTACAATAAAAAAGCAATTAGACAGGAAACATTGAGAGGATTTGGCGTTAACGTGATTAATGAACCCATTGTAATTGATGACAATATTATCACCTCATGAAATCCTTCAACTGCAATCGATGTTGCATTATTATTGCTGGAGTTACTGACTTCTAAGACTAATGCTGATTATATACGTCAGATAATGGGATTTGGGGATAAAAATAAATAACTTGCACAAATAAGAGTAGTTACATCATAAGGATATGAGAACAATTTTACAAGCTTTGTCTCGCCTGTACAGTTCAATAGGGGTGATCGGAGCGAATCCTAAAATCCCGCATAAGGCATTCATCTGAACTAAGTAGCCAATAATAAATTATCAAAAATTAATGACTGGATATAAAATATTTAAAACCGAAAGACTTACTCTAAGACCAACTTCAGAAGAAGATGCAGAATTTATATTTGAGTTGTTAAATACCCCAAAATGGTTGAAATATATTGGGGATAGAAATGTCAAATCAGTTGAAAGCGCTAGGGAATATATTCAA
>DMFR01000409.1:11816-12008 GCA_003450125.1 Prolixibacteraceae bacterium
ATAGACTTGGATATGGTAATTTCACTGTCACCAGAAAGTCTGATAGGGTGAAGATAGGAATTTGTGGGCTCTTTGATCGGGAAGGATTAGAGGGTATAGATATCGGGTTTGCCTTTCTCCCTGAATATGAAAGGAAAGGTTATGCTTTTGAATCTGCAGATAAGCTGAAAGATAAGGCCTTTGATGAATTTG
>DMFR01000409.1:12204-16400 GCA_003450125.1 Prolixibacteraceae bacterium
GATAAGGCCTTTGATGAATTTGGAATTAAAGTGATCAATGCCATAACATCAAAAGAGAATATTCCCTGTCAAAATTTATTGGAAAAATTGGGATTGCAATTAAAAGGAACAACTAAACTTCCAAATGATAATGAGGAACTACTGCTTTATAAAATAAAGAAAACTTAATAGCCAAGTATGAAAGTCCAATTCTACAAACTATTCCAGGCGTCTGTTGTACTGCTGGTTATGGCGATTCTATTTATCCCTGTAATTTGCGCTCAGGATACTGCTTTTCTCAAACAACTGGAACAAAGCCAGTATCTGAAGAAAGTGATGAAGGTTGACCCAACTGATGCAGGATTGACAAGATGGACAAAAAAGAAGATAGAACGATCAAGGAGTTTGCCGCTGACTGAGGATTTTAACGCTTTAAAAACAAGTGGTCCCGGCACCCTGCAAGTAGACCATCACACCACAAAATCAACGACAGGAAGTATCCTCCTTAAAACACCTGCATCACTTCCTGTGAAGAACCCCACCAATCGCAGTTACGCTTCTGCGGAAATGATAAGACCTATACAAGGCGAAGATTTAAGGGGTTACAATCGGTTTTCTGTTTGGGTATACGCAGATGCACCCGGCTTCTATTCCGTTTTTGTTGGTTGTTCTTTGTACAACGGAGGGAAACATGTAATGCCCACACCAGGAAGATTTGAAGGACAACACTTCGTAACAGTATATCCCAATGGTTGGCAACAAATTATATGGGAAATTCCAGATCTGTACCGTGACTCGGTAACAGGTTTTTCTGTAAATCTAATGCTTGGTGGTTCTCCTACGGGAGCCAGTGACAGCATGAAACTGTATATTGATGACATGCGTATCGAACAGGTGGAAGCTGAAAACAGCAGGGGTTTTAACTTACGGAAAAATGCCATTGCTTATAGTCACAGCGGATATCGAATGGGTGCTAAGAAACAGGCTTTGGTGCAAAATAGTCCTGATAACCAGTTTCAACTCCTTAATGCTAAAAATGAGATCTCATTCACCGGTGAGGGCTTAAAATTAGAGAATGGTTTTATTCAGTTTGATTTCAGTAAGTTTAATACTGCGGGGTATTATACACTTAAAACAGGAACCCGGACAACCAAACCTTTTGCTATCGGGGATGAGGCTTGGTTGGCAACAGCATGGCGTACACTAAACTTTTTCTTTGCAGAAAGATGTGGCTATGATCAACCAGGGATTCATCAGGCTTGTCACCAGGATGTGGTGTGTGTCCACCCGGATGGCCGACGCATAGCTGTGAATGGGGGCTGGCACGATGCCGCTGACCTTACCCAAGGGGTGGGTAATACTGCCCGAGGGGGGATGGCCATGCTGGAACTGGCCAAAGCAGTACAAAACAAAAACAAAGAATTGTATCAACGCTTGCTGGAAGAAGCAAGGTGGGGCTTGAATTGGACCCTAAAGACTCGTTTTGGCGATGGATATCGTGATGGTGGATTGATTATCGGTATTTGGACAGATAATGTCACAGGCACCAAAGATGACATGGAAACAAAGGCTTCAAACAATCCCATGGATAATTTTATTGCAGCATCATATTGTGCCATGGCTGTTCCATTTTACAATCAGGATGATCTGGTATTTGCACGCTGGTGTAGGAATAGCGCTATTGAGGACTTTAAGTTTGCCAATGACCTATTGGACACTACTATTATCAAAAAAAACGAAGTAGAAATATATTCCCAGGCGATGGTTTCTGCTATGTATCTTTATCGGCTCACCCGTGAACAATCCTATCTTAATTGGGCTGCACAATATGCTCAAATAGTAATGGATTGCCAACAAAAAGGCAGGCGAAGCGATTGGTCTGTACCTTTACATGGCTTTTTTTACGAAACGCGTGAAAAGAAACGCATTCTTGAATATTTCCACCGCAGCAGCGAAGAACTGATGGTGCAGGGATTAAGCATGCTGCTTACAGATGCCCCCAAACATAGCCGAGCACCTGAATGGAAAGCTTCGTGCCAGGCTTATGCTGATTATCTGCATGACATTTCAAAAATGATCAGTCCTTATGGAATACTCCCTGCGGCAGTGTATGAATTGAACAATGCAGAATTCTCAGGTATTTATCATGAAGGCGACAAAGTGGGCATGCCCTCGATGGAAGAATACAATGCACAGGTTAAAAATGGCATCCCGCTATCTGCAAACTTTTACTTGCGTCGCTTTCCTGTGGCTTACCAGTTTCGTGGATTTCATGCAGTGATCATGGGAAAGGCAAAAGCGGCATTTATACTATCGGATTTATTAAAAGACAAGGAATTAAAAAACATTGCCACACGGCAACTGGAATATATCGTTGGCTACAATCCATTTGCCATGAGTACCATATATGGAGATGGATACGATTATCCTCCATTGTATGGGGCTTATGCAGGTGATGTCGCAGGGGCAGTCCCTGTTGGAATAGAAACTTTTGAAAATGATGATGAACCCTATATGCCCATGCAGGTAAATGCCACCTATAAAGAAATATGGACACATACCACTGCCAGTACTATTTGGTTATTGGCCAAGTTGTTTGAAGATTAGGATAATAAGCCAGGAATTCAAAAAATGGGATACAATAGCATGCAACCCATAAGTCGGGTTGTGATGATCTATAGAGTTAAAATTAGTATATTTGAATTAATGTTCTTTGCAGGATGCTGATCGGTTAAATCCCGTCCAGTAATTAGCGGAAAACATTTTTTATGAAAGCTATAAAAAACCAAAGAACTATGAAAGATCTCTTAATAAAATATGCGGTTGTTTCGATTGCTTCATTGATTATGATTCAGTTATTAGCATTTCTCGATGGATTAATAGCAGCAAGGATTTTCTATTCGGGAAATCCCCAATCAGATCGGTTAATGTTTCAGGGCTCCTTGGTATTCTGTAATCTGATTTTAAATTTAGTTGTATTGGCCTTTATTTCAAAGGATATGGCAAGATTGCAGGTCCAAAATAAATGGATAAAATTACTCACCCTGGTGAGCCGATCTTCAGGTATAATGATCTTCCTCGTTTTAAGTATAATCCAGAACAAACAAAACGTCCAGTATGAAAACGAATAATGATTTAACGTTATTAGTACCCAAATACGCTGTCCTTTTGTCTATACTGATATTTTTAGAGATCCTATTTTCCAAGTTTATACCTGTCTTCTATAAATTATCCGATTCCTACATCTTTGGTTATCAATATTGGCTTCCATTGATGAGCAATTTAATTGTTGCAATCCTTTTAGCTTTTGATTTAAGGAGAAGGAAATCCTTTTTAATTTGGATTATTTTGGTTGCACTTTTGTCCAAAGAACTTGGAGTAATTTTTGCACTGATCTATTTGGCTTACAATAAAATGACAGAGAAGTCATTATATCAAGAAAAATAAGTACTCAGTTTTGTATAGGTGAATTTTATAGTTATGAAAAAAGGATATCTGATTTTATTGCTTTTCAATCTTAGTGTATCTGTCTTGTTTGCTGGCAATTCAACAGATCGGCTTGACAAAAACATTGAGATCACAAAACTAACAGACCATGCCTATTTAATTCAATCCTCTTATGCCTGCAACATGGTGCTGGATTGTAATCACCTGCTTATCGTAGACAGTAAGGATATGGTTTTGGTGAATACCCCTGCAAAGGATTCACTGACAGCCATTCTACTGAACTGTATAGCAGAAAAGTTTAAAAGGAATGTTACCAAAGTGATTGTATCCCATTTCCATGATGACAGTTCAGGAGGCTTACTAGAAACGGGTAAACGCGGGATCATATCCTACAGTTTAGACAAAACCAGGGATTTATTAACATCAGAAGATCGAACTATTAATCATGTATTCACAGATTCAATGACCATTTCATTGCAGAACACCTCCTTGCAATTGTTCTACTTTGGAGCAGGCCACTCGGTTGACAATATCGTAACCTGGATACCAAGTGAGCATATATTGTTTGGAGGTTGTTTATTGAAATCAAAGGACTCCAAGGATAAAGGAAATATCAAGGATGCCGATTTACGTGCCTGGCCTGTTACTGTTCGAAAGGTAGAAAATAGATTTAAGGATGCCAGTATTGTTATCCCCGGACATCTTGCCATTGGAGATTCATCGCTGTTTGAGCATACTTTAGATATAGTGAAAATAGAATAGAATAATAA
>DMFR01000114.1:0-843 GCA_003450125.1 Prolixibacteraceae bacterium
CATATACATCGGATCGGCAGTAGTTCTGCTTGCCATTGGCTTTCTGGTTTACACATCGTTCAGGGACACCAAAGAAACAGTCAGCTATGAAACGGCAAAAATTGAAAGAGGAACCATCAGTAATACCATTACTGCAACCGGGACACTGGAAGCTATCAAAACAGTACAAGTAGGGACGCAGGTTTCAGGGGTCATTGAGAAAATATTTGTAGACTTTAACTCCCAGGTAAAAAAAGGACAGTTGTTGGCACAGTTGGATGAAACACCTTTACTGGCCCAGCTCCAACAAAGCAAGGCAAGTGTGGATCAGGCAGAAGCACAGGTAAAATACCAAAAAGCCACCTATGACCGGTACAAAGTACTTGCAGAAAAGAAATTGATTGCCCAATCGGATTTCGACCTTGCAGAGTTCAACTACAACAATGCTCTTGGGCAATTGAGCAATGCCAAATCAGTCTATGACAAGAACAAAATCAATCTATCCTATGCCAGGATTTATTCTCCAATTGACGGCATTATTCTACAACGGGCAGTTGATGAAGGTCAAACGGTTGCAGCAAGTTTCAGTACTCCTACGCTGTTTACCATCGCCAATGACCTCACTCAAATGCGTGTGGAAGCCAAAGTTGATGAAGCCGATATCGGTCAGGTGCGCAATGGGCAAAGAGTTGAGTTTACGGTCGATGCCTTTCCTTTAAGGAAATTCTCAGGTGAAGTGACCGAGATAAGGCTTCAGCCCGTGTCGACTGCCAATGTAATTACCTATACGGTAATCATTAATGCCCCCAATCCTGAAAAAGTTCTGATGCCCGGAATGACTGCCAATGCCATTTTCTATGTAAC
>DMFR01000114.1:1017-3391 GCA_003450125.1 Prolixibacteraceae bacterium
GATCAGGCAACACTTCAGTCTTTCAATCAAAATATTTCCAAAGAGAATGTAACTGCTGCGGAACCAAATATCACAACAGGCACAGATTCTATTAAGGGAAAGGATACAAGCGGTCAGGTTCAAAAGGTATGGGTTAAACAAGGCGAAATGATTCATCCGAAAGAGATTACAGTGGGTGTTACCGATGAAATACATTACCAGGTATTGTCCGGATTAAAGGAAGGTGATGAAGTCGTTGTTGCAATGACATCGCAAGGGGCAGTCAAAACTACAAAAGCTACTGCAACTAAAAGCCCATTTATGCCTCAAAGGCCGGGAAGCAATAGAAAGACAACCAAGTAATTCCAGAAGATCATGAAAACAATTATAGAAGTAAGAAGCCTTAAAAAGGATTTTTATGTAGGTGAAATTACAGTACATGCCCTCAAGGGAATTGATCTGGAAATCAAGGAAGGCGAATTTGTAGCCATTATGGGAACCAGCGGCTCCGGTAAATCAACCATGTTGAATATATTGGGTTGCCTCGATAAACCGACTTCAGGAACTTATTTGCTGGACGGAGTCAGCATGGGAGAACTTTCAAAAAACCAGTTGGCCGGCTTGCGCAACAACAAGCTAGGGTTTGTTTTTCAATCCTATAATCTTTTATCAAGGACATCCGCTTTGGAAAACGTTGAATTGCCTCTCTTTTACGACTCAAGGGTTAAATCAAAAGAACGTCGCGAACGTGCAGAAGCAGCCCTTGAAGCTGTAGGCTTGACTGATCGAATGCACCATATGCCCAATCAGCTTTCAGGAGGACAACAGCAGCGTGTAGCCATTGCCCGTTCTCTGGTGAACGACCCGGTAGTCATTCTTGCCGACGAAGCAACGGGTAACCTTGATACCCGTACATCTTACGAAATCATGGCTCTGCTTCAGGATTTGAACCAAAAAGGAAAAACCATCGTGTTTGTAACTCACGAAGCAGATATTGCAAAGTTTATGACACGTCAGGTGGTATTCCGTGATGGGCATATTATTCGCGAAGAAATGGTTACCAATCGGAATAATGCCATTGAATTACTCAAAGTGCTTCCAGTAGAAGAAGTCGTTTAACCGTTAAAACTTAGCGTCATGAATTATACCAATTCAGTAAAAATAGCATTAAGCGCCCTGAGAAGGAATAAATTCAGGGCCTTCCTTACCATGTTAGGGATCATCATCGGGGTTGCCTCAGTTATCGTGATGCTAGCCATTGGTCAAGGTTCTAAAAAGAGTATCCAGGATCAAATGTCAGGTATGGGAACCAACCTTATCTTTGCCATGCCTGGAGGGGAACAAAAGGGCGGTATTCGTATGGGTAACAGCGATGCACAAAGTATGAAACTGTCCGACGTGGAAGCCATTGAAAAGAATTGTCCTGCCATTAGCGATGTTTCTCCTGAGGTCCGTTCAAGCGGGCAGGCAGTGTATGGCAATCAAAACTGGCCCACTTCCATCTACGGGGTCAACAACAAATATTTCAATATCCGCAAATATACCATTGGATCAGGCCGCAGTTTCACTGAAACCGAGATTCAAACTTATGCCAAAGTATGTTTGGTAGGTAAAACGGTAGTTGAGAATTTATTCGGTTTGACCGATCCTATCGGTCAAACCGTACGGTTTAAAAACATTCCGCTCCTCATTGTTGGGGTTCTTGGAGAAAAAGGGGAAAACGGTATGGGCCAGGATCAGGATGATCTGATTATGGCTCCTTTCACCACTGTTCAGAAACGAATCCTGGCTATCACCTACATTCAGAGTATTGCCGCTTCGGCTGCCAGTGAAACACAGAATGAGGCAGCCATACAGGAGATTACTCAATCGCTTCGCAGCAGCCATAAACTCAAAGAAGGTGATCCTGATGATTTTCAGGTCAGGTCTCAATCTGAGATGGTGCAGATGTTTAGTTCCATCAGCAATATCATGACTGCATTGTTGGGAGCAATCTCAGGAATCTCGCTACTCGTTGGCGGAATAGGAATCATGAACATCATGTATGTATCGGTTACCGAAAGGACAAGGGAAATTGGGTTACGGCTTTCTGTTGGCGGACGTGGCAATGATATCCTGATGCAATTCCTCATTGAATCAGTTCTGCTTAGTGTATTTGGCGGTGTAATTGGAATATCCCTTGGGATTATAGCCACATCGATTACAGCCTCTGTCATGAATTGGCCGGTGGTAATTACAACAGTATCAATTGTTATGGCCTTTTTTGTTTGTTCGGCCATTGGTATTTTCTTCGGTTGGTATCCAGCCCGTAAAGCAGCTGGTCTGAACCCCATTGATGCATTGAGGTACGAATAAACGGATCTATTGGCTACTGGCTACTGGCTACTGGCTACTG
>DMFR01000114.1:3468-5570 GCA_003450125.1 Prolixibacteraceae bacterium
TACTGGCTACTGGCTACTGGCTAGCAACAAGTTACCAGTAGCCAATAGCCAGATTCGTCAATTCATATGTGACACTATAGTGGAAATAGCATCGTCATTTTTGACAATGAACTTTCAACTTAAAAATAATCATATACCTTTGATAAAAATGTCAAATTATGACTAAGATAGTATCAATTTCCGATAAAAAACTCATCCTTGGGCTGCATGTACTAGCCTGGATTATAGTGATCAGCATCCCGTTATACCTTTCAAACGCATTTGGTGACGGAGACCGACATCGTTTATATCAATTTTATGTACATACTTTTTCTGCGGTAGTCGTGTTTTATGTGGGGTATTTATGGCTGGTTCCCAAGTTCTTCCTGCAGGACAGAAAAACAACTTACCTGTTCATTCTAATTGGTTTAATTCTGGCTACCTATTTTGTGACTTCTTTTATCAACGATACCCTTCTGTATGATGCTGTTCAGGATGCAAAATTCCAGGAAGCCATGAAGAAATTGTCGGGGAATAATCCTCCTCCTTCGTTTAAGGCATTTGGATTCTACAACCATATTCTGGCCTCTATAATGATCTCAGGTTTTGCCATAGGCCTTGGAGTGATGGAAAAGCTGAAACAGAATGAGCAAAAGCAAAAAGAACTCGAAAAGGAGAAACTGAACTCTGAGCTGGCCTTTTTAAAAAATCAGGTAAGTCCTCACTTTTTCTTTAATACCCTGAATAATATTTATTCCTTAATCGGAATTGATGTACCAACAGCTCAGGAATCAGTACTTAAATTATCCAAGCTGATGCGATACCTGCTTTATGAATCGGAACATGGTGAAACCATGATGAGTCACGAAATCGACTTCATGAACAACTACATCGACCTGATGAAATTACGGCTAAGTTCAAGAGTGGAATTACAGATTGATTTTCCCAAAGAATTTACAGATTTCACGATTCCACCACTGCTTTTTGTACCATTTATTGAAAATGCCTTTAAGCACGGGATAGGATACCGCGATCAGTCATTTATCAAGATACAGATGGATATTCACAATGGGCAAATTAACTTTGTTTCGCAAAACAGCATGAGCAAAAATACGCACAATGGAGAATTACAACATTCCGGTATAGGTTTGGAAAATGTTCGTAAACGTCTTAACCTGTTGTTCCCTGGGAAACATGAACTAATCGTTGAACAAGGAGAAAAGGTCTTTAATGTTCAACTTTCCATCCAGAAAACAAACTCTAAGACATGAAACTCAAGACCATTGCCATCGACGATGAACCTCTTGCCCTTAGGTTGGTGAGTGATTATATCAGTAAAACGCCTTTTCTTGAACTGGTAGGGTCATTTGAAAATCCCATGGATGCTGTCGACTTTTTATCCACACAATCGGTAGACCTCATATTTGTTGACATCCAGATGCCTGAACTTACGGGAATAGAATTCGCCCGAAGCCTGGAAGATGCCCCCAAAATCATCTTTACCACCGCCTATGAAAAGTATGCACTGGAAGGTTTCAAGCTCAATGCCATCGACTATTTACTGAAGCCGTTCAGCTATGAAGAATTCCTCAAAGCAGCCGGTAAGGCTCGAAAACAGGCCGAATTGGAGGTCAATTCATTACCCACCATTGAAGCAAACAACCAGTTTCTGTTCCTAAAGTCAGAATACAAAATCAGACGCATCAATTTCAACGATATCCTTTACATTGAAGGCCTTAAAGATTACATCAAAGTATATACCACCGGTGATGATAAACCCGTTCTGTCGCTCAACTCCATCAAATCACTTGAACAGAAATTGCCGGAGGATAAGTTTATGCGTGTACACCGTTCATTCATCGTGAACCTCGATAGGATCGATACCATTGAACGCAGCCGTATTATTTTTGGTAAAGTGTACATTCCCATAAGCGATCAGTACAAGGATAAATTTCAAGAGTACCTGGACAAGAATTTCTTATAGCATTGAATGATCAGTTTTCCACCCTGATGTTGCAATTACAAATAGCTATCATTCATCACCATATGTCATCCTGAGCTATTTCAAACAACCATAGTATTCATCATTCGAATATTATTATCTAATTTAAGCATTTTTATGG
>DMFR01000233.1 GCA_003450125.1 Prolixibacteraceae bacterium
ATCAGTGTAAATCTGTAACATCAGTAAAATCAGTGTTCTATTTTCTTTTTATTACATAATCTGTGTTCCATTTTTTTCACTGATTAATTTTTCAGAATATGTCTAACCTGTTTTTACGATCTTCTGCCATTTTATAGAACGTTTCAGTTACCTGATTATTTCCTCCAGTCAACAGATAGATCTCCGTGTTCTTCTCCCTTGCAAATTCATTTTCAACCACACCAACTAATTGGCAACCAGAGAACATATCTAGAACATGCTGACTAGGTTTATGCCCTACCAATAGGATATTTTTAATCTCCTTGATGTTGGGTAACCAATAAATGTAATCGGTGTTAAACGAATATGCTTCGGGCATCTTTCCCCGGTTGTAATAGTTTAAAGCGCCTGTCTGCCCATAATTGTCACAAAAGATCAAGGAATTTTCCAATTCATGGACAGGGATCATCCGGTAAGCTTTTAAAGATATGTCAGCCATTTCGCGCCATCCAAGCATATCGGCAAAGTCCTGGGGTAAAGTGTGGTTTTTACCATCTTCCCATCTCAAGACTCCCACTCTTTCAAAAGCATCCTTGTTTTGGGAAATTTCCAATGGAGTCAATACCGGGAAGACCAATTTAGAGACCAGAACAAACAGGCAGAGATTAACGACAATCAAGGAAGAAATAACAACCAACTTCCACTTGCCAAGCAATGCTTTTTCTATAAAAACAGCCCCAAAAGCAAAAAGTGCAGGGTATAAACCAATTGCATAATAATCCTTGGCTTTTAAATAGGAAAATAGCGCCATTGAAAAAACAAAACAAATGCCGATCAAACGATAAGGCTTGAAGGGCTTATAAAAGATAAAAGCCCACAATGCCGCGATACTTATGGGCAAAGAGCCAAAGAAGAACATGATCTGCCCTTTTAGAAATCCTATAGATGAATTGTGATCCAATTGATTCAATTTTAAGGCTTTCATGTGCTGAATCACCGGAAGACCATGGTCAAATTGCCAAATCAGGTTAGGCAAGATCAGGATAAACGCCAACAACAGTGCCTTGTATAAGGTAGAGATGGAGAGCAGTTTTCGTTGTTGGGTGAATACAATACCAACCAGTAATCCGATCAGAAGAAAAATCAAGTTGTATTTATTCGATAGGCCCAGGGCTACAATGATTGCCAGCCAGTATAACCATTTAGGCTGGCTGGTATGGATGTACCGGATCAGCAAATAGAAGATCATGGTCCAGGATAAAATGTCAAATGAATTGGGTTGAAATAAGATATTTATCCTTACCAAAACTGAAAAAACCAAGGCACAGGAAACAAGGAACTTTGACCATAAACTGCCTCCTATTTGTTCCACAATGAGCCAGGTAAAAACGACCGTCAACGAGCCAAAAAGCGCCGGAAAGAAACGCACCCAAAAGAGATCCCCTCCCAACAGATAAATCATCTTTGAAAATAGGGCTGTAAGGGGTGGAACAGAAATATATCCGAAAGCCAGATGATTGGCCTGATCGAGATGCAAAAACTCATCCCGGTGTAATTCATAAATCGGGTTTACCAGTACAAACTGCAGCACAAGTTTAAGGGCTACAAAAACGAGTAAGATCCAATAATTTGCGATTAATTGTCTCCAATCCAGGTTCATAATTCGTTAAATTTACTTCATCCTACGAATTTACACAGAAACAGATTGCTGGACAACTTTTTTACAATGAATGCCATCTATTCAGCATTGAATCTCAATTTTTGAGATGTCATACGAACTTTTCTATTTAGAATATCATTCTCGTTTATAGGTAATTATCTTTTTCCTGGTTGGAATCGTTGAATTCATTTCAAAATATTCTATCAGAAAGTTTCCAGTTTCAAAGAGCATTTTCATATCACACTCTTTATCAGACTCACTGGCACTTATAATTTGGGTATAGGTAAGGGGATCAAAAGCTGTGGTAGTCCAGTTTTTTGAAGATCCAAAATCACAACCCCAGGACTTTCTATTTATCCTATCGATAACTTTTAATGTATCGTTATAGATAATTATAATGGTATCAGCCATAACAATTGTATCTGCTGGTAACGAAGTATAAATTGTATCTGCTGACAAGGAGGTAATCTTAATTTTCAGGGCAGCTCCTCTTGCCAATTTTGCATTTAAACTGACACCAAGATCATTATAGATGATATAGTTTGTTTTAGTCAGCGAGAGTATATTATCACCATATAAACCTATTTCAGGATAGGTAATTAACTGTTCGGTTATTGGGAAAGAAGTCTTACCGATAAAATTTTTGATATACTTTCCAAAATAAGGAATAGAAGCAGGAGCTCCAATTTCGTTGTACCGTTTCATTAAATTGGCCCTGATGGCGATGGTATCCAATGCTATTGCCTGATTGATCAATGCAGAACCGATTGCTGAATTATTGAGTATTCCATCGGTTTTAATGTCAGTACTTATATTTGATAACAGTTCGGTCATCTCGCTCTCGGTACGAAATCCCTGAATCAGAGAAGAAATCGCCAGTAAAATACCATTGGCATCTCCCTGTTCATTGATATTCAAGCTTTCAGACACTTTCATAGTTGAGCTTTCAATGTTGAAGATAGCCAGTATCTCCTTTTGAGCCTGTGCCTTGGAAACGGAAAAAGTCTTTCCTGCCTTCATCAGATATTCAACCCTTGCTTTTTCCAGGTGAGTGAGAATATTGATATTTAAGCTTTTCTGGTTAGAGACATCGGATAAAGCATACAAGGTAATCTGAGAAGTGGATTGCTTGCCCGAAACCTCGTTAAAATAATAACCATCGGCCCGAATGCTTACAAAGTTGGAGCTTAATTCAATATTATCCAACTCAAAGGTTCCTTTATTATCAGTGATCTGTTCGCTGAACGATTTTCCTGAAGGGGAAAGGTTGGCTTGCAAATCAAAAACGGTAATGGCGCTCCCATTGATGAAAGGACCTTTCTGAGCGTACCCCTTGATAGTAGTCCCTGCTGAAAGATCGGCAGTCTTAAACAGAATGCTATCAATTTTATCGACAGCAAACTTGGTAAGGATGCCTCCTTTTTGATGCACGAACATTGTATCCTGTGCTCTTGAAGCAAGCCCGATAAGCGAAAGTAAAGCGATAAATAGAACTATTTTTTTCATACCTAACGACCTAAATATTAATTTTTCAAGAACTTGCTGGTTACTATTTTTCTCCCGTTATTGATGCAGCAGACATATAATCCTGCCGAAAGATTCGGTATCTTTAAATAAAAATAATTTTGACCATTGACAGTACTCCCTGTTTCCCGATAAACGATTTTGCCATGCATATCTATAATTTGTATGGAGACGGGTTCATCAGTATATGATTGGAACATGACCGTTAATTGATCAATGACAGGATTGGGGAATAATGCTATACTATTGTTATCCTGTTCTGCAAGACTTATAATTCCTGAAATTCCCGGAGTAAAATTCAAAAAACGGATATCCTTAAAAGGAATCAAATCTGTTTTTCCATCCGTATGATTAACAGAAATGGTTCTCATTGGAAATGTAAGTTTTCTTATGCCATTTAAAGAAAAAGATGTTTCTGTCCCATTCGTGGTTTTTACATAAAGCATATTCTGTGCCTGAAGTTCTGCTATCCCCGTGAATAACAAAAGAATAATTCCCAATTTCAATTTTAATTGTTGCATCAATAATCTCATTAGAAAGTTGTTTTATGTTGGTAAAAGAACCTCCATACAAACTAGCTATTTGTTAATGCCAAAAATACCTATAATCATGCCTCTAAAGACAAGAATCATTCTAAATTCATCGCGAAGAATGAATTTAGAATGATTCTTGTTTATACTGGAAAATATGATAATTATTTATATCACATATAAATATGCAACAACCGGAACTGATTAAACTTTCCTATCAAATCGTATCTTGA
>DMFR01000321.1:0-6731 GCA_003450125.1 Prolixibacteraceae bacterium
AACCATCCAACCATCCAACCATCTAACCATCCAACCATCCAACCATCTAACCATCCAACCATCCAACCATCCAACCATCTAACCATCCAACCATCCAACCATCCAACCATGAAAAAAATCATCTCCCTTATTTGCTGCCTTTTTGCGGTAGGTTTTGTAAGCGCTCAGCAACTTCCTTTCCGTCTTGAAGAATTAACGGCTCCCGATTATGTCAAAGCTGTTGAAAAATCAGCCAAGACCTGCATTCTTCCCATCGGTGTAATCGAAAAGCACGGTCCTCATCTTCCCATGGGCACCGATCTTTACACCGCCCGTGAATTTGCCATTCGTGCAGCCGAAAAAGAATATACCGTTGTATTTCCCTGGTATTATTTCAGCCAGATCAATGAAGCCAGGCACCAGCCCGGTACCATTGCCTACAGTCCTGAGCTGATCTGGAAAGCCCTCCAGGAAACTTTGAATGAACTGTCCCGTAACGGATTTGAAAAGATCATCATTGTCAATGGTCATGGGGGAAACAATGCTTTTCTGAATTTCTTCGGAATGGCCCAGTTGTCCGAGCGCCGTTCTTATAGTTTATATTGGTTCCAGCCCACCCTGGATCCGGAGGTGGTTAAAAAGGCGGAAGCCATCACCCAGCATGATTCCCTGGATGCCCATGCGGGTAACCATGAATCGTCGGTGATTAGCGCCATTGTGCCCAAGCTGGTTCATCTTGATCGTGCCGGTCAGCAGTCTGGAATGGATCAGGAAAGGTTGAAGAATCTTCCCAATGTCTATACCGGTATCTGGTGGTATGCCAAGTTCCCCAACCATTATGGAGGCGACGGGACAAAAGCCAATGCCCAGGCCGGTGAACTGTTGATTAATTCTACCGTTGATCAACTGGTTAAAATGATTCAGGCCGTCAAGAAAGATGAAGTGGTTCCTAACCTGATGAACCAGTTCTATGACCAATCCGAAAATCCGCTGAAAACCAAGCAATAGGATTTGGCGATTATTTGCAGGAGTTCAATCTGAAGGTAGATTAATCAAATACTCTGTCGAGTCACCTATTCAATGTCGTATCAGTCTTCCGATACCTTGATCGGAGCGTCATCCTGAACTCGTTTCAGGATCCCCTCAATAATGCGAGGAGATCCTGAAACAAGTTCAGGATGACGCTCCGATTATTATTCCGGAAAACTTTAAATCTTTGAATGACGTTGCATCCTATAAATCATGATAGGCCATTGTTGAATTGTCATCGTTGAAATTTTGAATTACAATTGTTTAATGATTGTATTCCTCTAAACTTTTCTCCCTACCCCTTATTTTCATTTTCTCAAACTCACATGTGTTGAGTGGAGTATTTCCCATTTAATGATATTCAATAAATCATTAAATGGGAAATATAACACCCGTCCGATGGCTTGATCGTACATTTATTCTCTCTCTGTCATAGTGTATAGTTATTAGAAAGTTATTCGAAGGTAGTTCGAATGTAGTTCGTACAAGCTTACAGAAGCTTCGAACTACCTTCGAACTATCTTCGAACTACCTTCGAATAACTACCTAAGATATCAGTACAAATTACACTACAAAAACCACTTGGAAGCAGGACCTGATATCTCTAAAAAGAAGGTTTAGGGTAGGGCAGGCAGGGTTTCATTTTATGGATTTGGGATGCCACGTCAGTTTGTAGAGTGCCAATAGGGTCATGTGGAAAGTGCATTACCGACAATGCAGTAATATGTATTTATCGGGCAAATTATTGGGGAAACAGCTATTCTTTTAGAGAATTGCTCAAATGATAGGCAGGTTTTTATAAAAAGAACAAGGCCACGCCACTTACGGTAATGGCCGCACCGATAATTTCTTTCCAATTGACCTTTTCATGAAAGAGGAAGATGGCCGGTGGAATGATCAGCACGGGAACAATGGACATGATGGTGGCTGCAATGCCAGCCTGGATGTGCTGGATGGCCAGCAAGGAAAACGATACCCCCAGGAATGGTCCAAAAAATGAACCGAGGGCAATTCTTTTCATCGCCGGTACGTGGCACAAGGCCTTCCATAAATTTCCATAGCGGCGTGAGAGCAGGATGATGATGGCAAATCCAATCATGCCGGTAATAACGCGGATATGAGAAGCGGCAAAGGCATCGTACTCGCCCATTCCTTTTTTACTCAGCACCAATCCTACGCCTTGACCAACGGCTCCCCCGAAGGCCAGAAGGATTCCCTTGATGCTGTAACTGGCTGTTATCTTTCGTCTTTTGGTGGAATCCAACTCCTTCTTTTCCCGTTTCAGAATGACAATTGAAATTCCGGATAGGGTAACAATCATTCCTACCCAGTTCATCGGGCTAAGGACTTCTCCCAAAATGATCCATCCAACAAATGCGGTGATGGGTGGGGCAAGGGCCATGATCAGCATCGAAATACGTGCTCCCACGATTACGTAGGCCTGAAACAAAAGCAGATCGCCCATTACAAAACCTACCAGTCCTGAAAGGGACAACCACATCCAGCGTTCCAGACCTGCATCAAGGGGCAAAAACATTCCTCTTCTGAAATAGTTGACCACCCCGTAGATCAAAAAAGCCAACACAAGGCGTATCAAATTTACGGATAAAGAGCCTACCTTTTTGCCTGCGGATTCAAACGACAAGCTGGTAATCATCCAGAAGACGGCTGTCAGCAAGGCCGCAATTTCACCAAAATACATCACCATTGGGTTTCTTTTTTAGAAGGCACGAAGATAGAGTTATTTCTCAAGAAATAGATTACACGGATTGAAACGGATTACACGGATTGGGATGCCCATAGGGAGATGCAGGGCATCGGAACCAATGTTGGAGCAATAGTATTCTTCATAAAGTTCAGAATTGAACAGGATTCAACAAATCACCACAGTTTTAGAATAAAAAAAGGCTGGCCTTAAAGAGCCAACCTTTCTTGTTATTGTATACTGTATCTTATTTCACCTGGATGGGGGCCATGAATTTGATGTCCCTGGAAGAGGTACCAAGGCTTAATTCATATTCACCGGCATCGACTACCCAGTTACTGGTCTTGTCATCGTAATAGGCCATGTCTTTTACCTTGAAAGAGATGCTGGCTGTTTGTGTTTCCCCGGCTTTGAGGAATACTTTCTTGAATCCTTTCAACTCTTTGGCAGGACGTAAAACAGGGGCATTCTTTTGGGTAATGTACACCTGTGCGACTTCTGCGCCGGCCACTTTGCCTGTATTTTGAACCACAAAGGTCAATTTAACGGTTTCCCCCTTGGTATAGATCTTCTTATCGGTAAGCGGTTTAGATAGGACGAAATTGGTATAGCTCATTCCAAAACCAAAAGGAAACAATGGGGTAATGTTTTTGGTATCATACCAACGATAGCCTACCAGGATGTCTTCCTTGTACACTTCTTTAATGCTGTCACCAGGATAACAAAGTTTGTCAAATGAATTGGCTCCGCAGTCAGTCAGTTTAACCGGGAAGGAGAAAGGAAGTTTCCCGGATGGATTGACTTCTCCAGTAAGCACTGAAGCAATGGCATTTCCGGCTTCAGAACCCAGGTACCAGGCCTGAACAATGGCTGGTACATGACCCACCCAAGGCATGGCCACGGCATTTCCGCTGATCAATAAAACGACAACATTGCTGTTAACTTTCAGGATTTCATTGAGCAACTGGTCCTGTCCAAAAGGCAGGTTGTAGGTTTTGCGGTCGCCACCTTCACAATCCTGAAAATGGTTCTTGTTTAATCCTCCTACAAAGATTACCACATCGGCTTTCTTTGCATTTCTGATGGCTTCAGCCCTTAAGGTATCAGCATTCAATTTTGAAGGCAATTCCCTTCCATAGGCAGAAGGACCCGAGGCATAACCCATGGCATAAGTAATTTTATTGCCGAATTTTCCCTTTAAAGATTGCAGGGGTGAGATTTCACTGTGGGTTTTTAAGTTGGAGCTTCCACCGCCAATGGTCATTGGGCGCGTGGCATTCTCACCAATCACAGCTATGGATTTAAGTTTCGAGGCATCGAGCGGTAAAAGGTTGTCATCGTTTTTAAGCAATACAATACCTTCCTCAGCCACTTTACGGGCAACTTGTGCATGTTCAGGAGTGGCAAAACTACCATAGGGGCGTTTTGAGTTCATGGTAGTGCGGAAAATCAGACGAAGTACCCGGCTGGCCTTGTCATTCAATACACTTTCCGGTACAGATCCTTTCTTTAATTCATCGAGGAAGGGGAGGGCCAGGTAATAGTTGTCGTAGGCATTGGTAATTGATCGGGTCATACCGTCAGTTCCTGTTCCCATTTCAATATCCAAGCCATTCATAGCAGCCTGCATGGTGTTATGAGCGCCACCCCAGTCAGTAATGACTGCTCCGTCGAATTTCCATTCGCCTTTGAGTATTTTATTCAAAAGCAGATCATTGTGACAGCAATGTTCTCCCCTAAATTGGTTGTAAGAACCCATGATGGACCATGCCTTTCCTTCCGTAATGGCGGCTTTAAAGGCAGGAAGATAGATTTCGCGCAGTGCACGATCACTCACCTGAACATCGATGTGGCCTCTCCATATTTCCTGGTTGTTGAGGGCATAATGCTTAACACAGGCAGCTACACCGTTTTTCTGTAATTCCTGGATATATGGAACCACCATTCGTGAAGAAAGGTAAGGATCTTCACCCATGTATTCAAAGTTACGCCCGTTGAGGGGTGTACGGTAAATGTTGACACCAGGGCCCAGTAAAACGGTCTTGTTACGGTAACGTGCTTCTTCACCAACAGCTTTGCCATAAATGGCTGACATTTCAGGATTCCAGCTGGCAGCCAGACAAGTCAGGGCCGGGAATGCTGTACAGGAGTCATTGGTCCATTTGGCTTCTGACCAGCTATCCCAAAGGATTTCTTCACGAACACCATGGGGACCATCACTCATCCATACTTCAGGTATGCCAAGACGGGCTACCCCCTTGCTGGAGAACTTCGACTGGGCATGGCACAAAGCCACCTTTTCTTCCCGTGTCATCAATGACAAGGCGTTACTTACCCTCTCTTCAATCGGACGACTTTCGTCCAGATAGATAGGCTTTACAGGCTGAGCATTCACCCTGAGCATTCCGGTCAAGAACAGTACCGGTAGGAACATTACAATACCAATCAATCGTTTAGTCATAGTTGTTTTATTTTGTGTCGTAGGTTTAAGTATTGACTACTGAAAACCTATATGGATATTTTTTCGGCCATAAAGATATTTGGAATTTGTTACTATAAAGAAGAAGTGCCAGATACGTAGTATAAATGATCATTTTGTGGTAACATTCTTAGCCAGAAAGGAGCTCAAATGCCTACTTGTTGAAAAGGAAAAAATACTTTTCTTTTATAATTATCAGTCAGAAACTATATCAGGATTTAAGTTCACTTCTAAACCTGATCGCTTACCGCTCTTGCGGTTAATGAGGTAAACACCTGCCAAGATAAAGGCCATGCATACCAGGTGAAGCAGGCTGATTGTTTCATGGTCGAGCAAGCCCCACATAATTGCAAAGATGGGAATGACATAAGTGACCGAGGAGGCGGTTACGGCTGACGAGTAACGAATCAGGCTGTTCATCAGCAACATGGCCAGGGCAGTGCCCAGAATGCCCAAGGTAGCTAGGGCCAGCAAATGAATAGGCCATCCGGGTTGGGCAACAACGGGTGCAAAGTTGGTTGTAAGCAGGTAAATCCCTGCTACCGGGCCAATGAACAGGAACGATAGGGAAGTTACCTGGATGCCGGTCAGATGCGGCAAATGTGATTTGATCTGGTTAATGCTAATGGCATAAAAACAAGTTGCCAGAACGATATACAGTGCATAGCTATTGAAAGTGCCTAAATGGAATCCTTCGCCGGCAAGGATCAAGCCTGTGGCTCCCACTAGCCCTAACGATAATCCTGCCACCTGCATCCACCGGAAGGCCGTCTTGTGAAAGAGCATTCCTACAATCAGGGTAAATACAGGAGTGAGTGAGTTGAGCATTCCAGCCAGTGAACTGTCGATGCGGGTTTCGGCTTTCATAAACAAAAAGGCAGGGAATAGACTGCCGATAAATCCTGCAATTAGCAGACTGGGCATATCTTTGCGCCTTAACATTTTTAATTGCTTCAGCGAAATGGGTAAGAGTACCAACGAAGCCAGAAGGATGCGAATGGCAGCCGCCTGGTCGCTGCTGAAACTCTTAAGACCGATCTTCATCAGGATGAACGAACTGCCCCAGATAAAGGCCAACAGCATTAAAATGGCGAACTGAAACCAACGTTTTTCCCAGAAGATCATGTGTAAGTATTTACTATTTAAAAATTTACTATTTACAATTTGGCCCTGATTACTCGGGGCAGATAATTAGCCTATTGTATGCAAGCAGATGTGACAATATATTTTTCTAATCACATATTTAATTTAAAAGCTGAAAGATAGAACAAATCTTACTGCTTGTCAAACAGGTAAGTTTCTGCCCATTCCCCAAACGAAGAGTTGGCATTTGCCACAACCTTTAAATTGGCCCCTTCCATTTGATAGGTTTCAGTCATGGTCATGTCAGTACCATCCTGCATGGGGATTTTACTGGTAATAGTCAACAGCTTTTCATCGGCTGACCAACTAATCACGGAAGTCTTTTTGCTGTCCTGCCATCCTTTGTTGATGCATTCCTTTCCGTCAAGGGTAAACTTATCGTTGATGGTAATATCC
>DMFR01000321.1:6874-7159 GCA_003450125.1 Prolixibacteraceae bacterium
TTGATGGTAATATCCTGGCCTTGAAAATTGGCATGTTTCTCTACATCAAGGATCTCCGACGTTTGGCTGAGGATCAGTTGGCTTGGAGCCATGCTGAATTGATCGTTTAACGTGCACTTTGGTTTGTTTAGATTCCATGTTCCTGAAAAATCTATTCCCTTACTCATAGCAGTAAAGGAGATCAGTGTAAAGACAAAAAGGTAAATGATTTTTTTCATAGTTGTAAGTTTTAAAGTTTAAATATAGTTATTATAGTTTAACTTTTAATTCATCAGGTAATTTGTC
>DMFR01000321.1:7299-11094 GCA_003450125.1 Prolixibacteraceae bacterium
TAATTCATCAGGTAATTTGTCATTGTCCAAAGGGTCAGAGCCGGGTATGATTTCCCAATTTTCAGAGGCTTCAATGGTTGCTCCGGGGGCTATCTTTTCATAGGCAAAGTGCATTTCCAATTCTTGCAGGTCATTGACTTTGCCTGCTGAATTCTCCACATAGATTTCAATTCTCCCTTGTTCAGGATGCACCTTTGTCCGGTCTATCTTTCCACCACGGATAATCAGCCATTGGTTGGCTTTAAAGCCTGCAATCACTGGATTATCTAAAGTAAAAAACGACTTGGATTTATAGGCTGCCTGTCCGGCTAAAGGGGCAACGGCTTGATAGGAAAAACAACCATCTGCATATTTTAACACAGGCAGATGAATGTCGGGATACTTCAGGTATTGTGTTTTTACAAGGTCGGTTGAATCGGCAGGTACAAAAACCTTGTCCCAGCCGTTCATACGGGTATTGAACCAAAGGCCCCAATTTACAGTGTCCTTGCTACAATTGCGAGCACTAGCCATAATGAAAACCTTGTTGTCTTCAATTCGGAAAGTCTTAGTAAACTGAACATGGCTATTGGGGCTCTCGGGACTTTTCATGGTGATTTCACTGGCTGTCTGTTGGGTTACCTTGTAAACGGCACAAGTCAGATATGGATCTGGCGGCCACATTGATCTGGCTTTTTTTAGTTGGGGATAAGTATCTTGTTTGACCCACCATTCACTTTGCGGGCTAAGCCAAACGATCATTCCATTGTAGGCTTTAAAAGGCTGGGCGGGATCCATGGTAGGACGTTTTTCCAAAGGTTCGTTCCATTGGGTGGAATCTGAATTCAGGATGTTTTCATGTCCGGTAAGCGAAGCCGATACCAATGTGCCCCCCACAGCAGGCAACAGTTTAATTTGAACCGTGCCGTTGGACAAGGTAATGACCTGTGTTTCATTTTTCTTTACAGCAATACAGCTAAAAAGAAGTGTAGTTAGGGCAATGAGTATAATGGTTTTTTTCATGATGGTTTAGGTTCTGTTAAATGAGAATTCAAAGATCAATAAAAATATTGGGATTTTGGATATATAAGGATGGCTTCTGCTACTAGCCTCTAGTCGTTAGTGTTGTCACTCAACTAAAATATCGATCCAGGCATTTCATTTCCTACGAATCCTACGAATCCTACGTCCTATTTCGTAAAAACACAAAATGCGTTTTTACGAAATAGGACGTAGGATTCGTAGGATTCGTAGGAAATGAAATGTGTCTTGTCCTGAAATAGGTTTACAAGCCAGTATTTGCCAGTAACCAGTCGCCAATTTTATCATTTGTTTAAATCAGGCATTCTAATTTGTAAAATAGGGATCAGTTGGCTACTTTCCTTATCTTTGTAACTTTTACATGAAAATGGAAAAATCCAAGAATCGGCTGGAGGTTTGTTTGTCCCCCGCAATCTACGACAAACATGCCGATGATCATAACCTTGTAGTGATTGTCGACATTTTAAGAGCGACATCCTCAATCTGTGCGGCCATGCACAACGGGGTGAAATCAATTTTTCCGGTCGCCACCGTTGAAGAAGCAAGGGCGATGAAACAGCAAGGCTACATGGTGGCTTCCGAAAGGGATGGTTTTGTATTGGATTTTGCTGATTTTGGAAATTCTCCATTTAATTTTACTCCAGAAATAGTCAAAGGCAAAGAAATCGCCTATTCCACTACCAACGGAACAAGGTGTATCCACATGGCCAGTCATTCGAAATCGGTTCTCATTGGCTCATTCCTCAATATTTCAGCATTGGCCAGTTGGCTGATTCAACAGAATGCTCCGGTTCTTATTTTCTGTGCCTCATGGAAAGACCGCTTCAGTTTGGAAGATACAGTCTTTGCGGGTGCATTGGCAGAAAGGCTGCTGGATTCAGGAAAATATGAAAGCAATTGCGATGCGGTAACGGCCTCACTTGATTTATGGAGCATTGCTAAAAATGATTTGCTTGGATATATTCAAAAGGCAGCTCAGAAAGGGCGTTTGGCCTCCAAAGGACTGGATGATTGCATTGAATATTGCCTGACTGCCGATCAAACTACGGTAGTTCCTTTATTTAGGGAAGATAAGTTGATCGATATTTCAGGAATTGAAAAAATAAACTGAGAAACAATTGGATTGATTGCAACTAATTTTCATTCCCACGACCTATTTAAAATAGGGTATGTGATGAAAATGAAAAAAAATGAAAAAATAACCCGTTTTGGGATGGTGGCTTCGATTTTTTATTCGAATTTTGATGCCTATTAATTAAATGTTTTATAACTTGTTGTATCAGAATCTGATCTGATTTATTTCAGGTATTCATTGGCAAATAATCGCTTAATTTGAATGGTTATTTGCAATAAGCTGATTGTAAATAGTTATTAACCCAAAATATTAACCAGATGAAGAAGCATAATTTTTATGCGGGGCCCTCAATTTTACCCGAATTCACCAAAGAAAAAGTAGCCGAGGCTATCACCAATTTTGCCGGAACCGGACTTTCTCTCATGGAAGTTTCGCACCGCAGTAAAGAGTTTGTTGCGGTAATGGACGAAGCAGTTGCATTAGTGAAAGAACTACTGAAAGTACCAGAAGGGTACTCGGTGCTTTTCCTGCAGGGTGGTGCCAGTCTTCAGTTCCTAATGGCTCCCTATAATCTGATGAACAAAAAAGCAGCTTACACCAATACTGGTGCATGGGCTACAGCTGCCATCAAAGAGGCGAAGTTCCTGGGTGAAGTGGTTGAAGTGGCTTCTTCAAAAGATGCAAATTTCAATTATATTCCAAGAGGATATGAAATTCCTGGAGATGTGGATTATTTCCATTTTACCTCCAACAACACCATCTTTGGAACAGAAGTGCTGCAAGACCCGGAAGTAAGCGTACCAATGGTTTGCGACATGTCCTCCGATATCTTTAGCCGTGTCATTGATGTTTCAAAATATGCCCTGATCTATGCAGGGGCCCAGAAAAACTTAGGCCCATCAGGCGCCACACTTGTCATTGTCAAAAATGATATTTTAGGAAAAGTGGAGCGTGCGATCCCAACGATGCTCGATTACAGAACACATATCAAAGGTGAATCCATGTTCAATACCCCTGCAACTGTTCCGGTATTCGGATGCCTCCAGACACTTCGCTGGATGAAAACACAGGGCGGAGTTGCAGGAATTGAAAAAGCCAACATTGCAAAAGCTGAACTGCTATACGGTGAACTGGACCGCAATAAGATGTTCCAGCCAACAGTTCCTAATCCTGCAGACCGTTCGCGGATGAACATTACCTTCGTGATGACTGAAGCCTACATCTCATTTGAAAAAGAATTTGATGCTTTCGCCGAATCCAGGGGAATGATTGGGCTGAAAGGCCATCGCTCAGTTGGAGGATTCAGGGCCTCTACCTACAATGCTTTGCCATTGGAAAGTGTCCAGGCTTTGGTAGATGTGATGAAAGAATTCGAAGCCCAAAAAGCATAAAACGATCATTAAAGAAAAGCAGAATGAGGGTTCTGCTTTTCTTTTTAAAGGGAAATAATTATGAAGAAAGTATTAATTGCTACTGAAAAGCCATTTGCTCCTTTAGCGCTTACACAAATTACCGGGACACTGGAGCAGGCAGGTTATGAAGTTTGCAAGCTTGAAAAGTATGCTTCCAAATCTGAATTGCTGGAGGCAGTGAAGGATGCCTGCGCCCTTATTGTAAGAAGCGATAAGGTAGACAGGGAAGTGATTGAAGCGGCCAATGAATTGAAGGTGGTTGTCAGGGCAGGAGCAGGGTTCGATAAT
>DMFR01000321.1:11243-14203 GCA_003450125.1 Prolixibacteraceae bacterium
GCCGTGGCCGAATTGGCCATTGGAATGATGATCTTTATGGCTCGTGGTCAATTCAAAGGTGGTGCCGGTTCTGAATTAAAGGGGAAAACGGTAGGGGTATATGGCTGCGGTAACATTGGACGCCGCGTTGCCAGAATTGCCCAGGGATTGGGCATGAAAGTCGTAGCCTTGGATCCCTGTATCACCAAAGTGAGCATGGAACCCTATGATGTGACTGTAGTCAATGGGGTGGATGAATTATTTAGCATCAGCGATTATATGTCCTTACATATTCCACTCAACGACCATACCAGAAAGTCAGTAAATTTTGAGTTGATGAATAAAATGCCCAAAGGAGCTACCGTAATCAATACGGCCAGAAAGGAAGTGATCGATGAAGAAGGCTTAAAGAGCATCTTGGAAATGCGTCCCGACTTTAAATATATCAGTGACATTTCACCGGGCTGCCATGAAGAATTGGCCGCCAAGTTTGATGTTCGCTACTATTCTACTCCCAAGAAACAGGGAGCTGAAACCACCGAAGCCAATTACAATGCAGGAGTTGCTGCCGCTGAGCAGATTCTGGCATTCTTCGATCACAACGACCAGACCTACAGGGTCAACAGATAAATTATTACCTTTGATGAAGGAAAAAGCAAGCGATAATCAGAAGTTTGTCCATGTCAATTATTCCGGTCAGACGATTACAAACTCAGAATTCATAGATTGTACTTTTGAAAATTGTGATTTCTCAAACAGTGTTCTTTCACACAATGATTTTATTGATTGCCGCTTTAAAAGCTGTAATTTCGCCTTGGCCAAATTAAGTGGTTCGGGCCTGAAAGATGTTCAATTTATGGATTGCAAAATGATTGGAATTAATTTTGACCATTGTTCGGAGTTCCTCTTTCAAGTCAACTTTCAGAAATGCATTCTTGATTATTCTTCTTTCTTTGGAAAGAAAATGAAAAAAGCAAAATTCATCGACTGTTCATTAAAAGAAGTTGATTTTACAGGATGCGATCTTTCTATGGCTGTTTTTGGAAACTGCGATTTATTACGCGCGGTATTTCATACCAGTAACCTGGAGAAAACGGACTTTCGGACTGCATCAAATTATGCATTTGACCCGGAAACCAATAAGATTAAAAAAGCAAAGTTCTCATTGTCCGATGTAGCCGGATTACTAGCAAAATATAACATTGAAATAGAATAGGACTTAGTAGGGTACTCAGGGGGTGACTAAAAGCCCCCCCGTGAGTCTATCCCCAACAGTTAATCAATTACCAAATATTAAAGTCATGCCTGTTAAGTTTAAAATAGTATTTTATAATTTTATGATATTCCTGATACTTTTCGATATCCTCTATTTAATCGTTTGGATGTTTACCATTGAGATGAATCCGCTGAAGGCCATTGTAGTGGCTGGAATAACCGCTCTATTAATGCCTTGGGCAAGATCAATCAATACCCAGTCACAAAAAAGAGTAGTTATCCGCAGTTATGGTGTTGATTTATACAGGAAATATCAGAAGAGCAGGATTCATTAAAACCCCATTCATAATCAATACACTATGGCTATTATAAAACCATTTAAAGGACTTCGTCCCCCACAAGCTATCGCCAGCGATTTGGCCTGTTTACCTTACGATGTAATGAACAGCACGGAAGCCGCCCAGATGGCTGAGGGTAAAGCCTGTTCGCTGCTTCATATCACCCGTGCAGAAATTGATTGCCCTGCTGGAACTGATGTCCATTCGGAAATGGTATATCTGAAATCAGTAGAAAACTTTCTGCATTTTCAGAAGGAAGGCTGGCTGAAACAGGATCAGGAGGCCAAATATTATATCTATGCCCAAACCATGAATGGCCGCACCCAATACGGCATTGTGGGAGCAGCTTCCTGCGAAGATTATAACAGGGGGATCATCAAAAAACATGAGTTGACCCGTCCTGATAAGGAAGATGACCGCATGATCCTGACGCGTTACCTGAACGCCAACATTGAACCTGTATTCTTCTCCTACTGTGCAGTTCCTGAAATTGATGTCCTAGTTGCATCCATTGTGGAAAACCAGGAAGCCGATTACGATTTCATAGCTGAAGATGGTTTCGGTCATCATTTCTGGGCCATTAATAGCCCTTCGGTTAATCATCAGATCGAAGAGCTGTTTGCCTCAAAAGTTCCTGCAACTTACGTAGCCGATGGTCATCACCGTACTGCTGCCGCTGCGCGTATTGGATTGGAAAAGAAAAACCAGAACCACAACCATACTGGCAACGAAGAATATAATTTCTTTATGGCTGTTCATTTCCCAGATAACCAGTTGCAGATCATTGATTATAACCGTACGGTAAAAGATTTGAACGGTCTGTCAGAAGAAGCGCTGCTTGAAAAGTTAAGCGTTAACTTTGAAGTGGAACAGGCAGGCACAGACATTTACAAGCCTGCCAAATTGCATGAATTCAGTATGTACCTTGCAGGAAAATGGTACAAACTGACTGCCAAGCTTGGAACTTTTAACGATAACGACCCTATCGGGGTGCTTGATGTAACCATTTTGTCCAACCTGGTGCTTGATCAGATCCTTGGGATTGATGATCTGCGTACCTCCACCCGTATTGATTTCGTAGGTGGAATCAGGGGGCTGGGCGAACTGAGCAAACGCGTTGACAGCGGCGCAATGAAAGTGGCCTTTGCCTTGTTTCCCGTATCCATGCAACAGTTGATCAATATCGCCGACTCAGGGAATATCATGCCTCCCAAAACCACCTGGTTTGAACCTAAACTCCGCTCAGGATTGGTCATCCACAAATTAGATTAAATAAGGAGCCAACAACATTTCCAAAGTTTTTAACTATGTTTAAACACTTTGGAAATGTTTATCAAACTGATTAAATTTGCCTTAAAATCAGTAAATTTGCTTTCAGATATTATCCTGGATTTTGAATAAATAAGGCCTTGAGGGGAAGGATTAAAT
>DMFR01000099.1 GCA_003450125.1 Prolixibacteraceae bacterium
GCTTTAAAGAGAACAGGTAATTGTTTCATTTCCTATAAAGTTAGTGATAATTGGTTATTTATTTAGTTTAATCCAAAGATAATTGAAAATCAAAATAGAATCGCAATTATGTCCTGCTAATCCAAAGAAAAAAGCCGTTTTCGAATCAATCGAAAACGGCTTTTCAATAAGCTGAAATATTTTATTGATTGAGTAAAAATTGCTTAAAGTCATCATAATCGGTACTCATTGCTATCGAAAGCTTCTCTCCTTTCATAAACTCCGCTAGCTTGGCAGGAAGTTTAACCGTTCCTTTTCCAATCACACTTTCAACGGTTTCAGTAAATTTGGCAGGATGGGCCGTTTCAAAAAATACCCCTACTTCTCCATCTTTCAAATCAGCCTTCAGGGCACGGTAACCAACAGCTCCATGGGGATCCAGCATGTAGTTTTCTTCAACAAAAACCTGCTTCATTGTTTCACGGATCTCATCGTCAGAATATCTGTAACCTACTATATCCATAGAAATGGATGAAAGCGAATGGTTGTACAATTCCAGGATACGGGCAAAGTTACTCGGTGCACCCACATCCATCGCATTGGCAATGGTAGCAATCGATGCACGCGGTTCGTACTTACCGGTTTGCAGGTAATTGTATACAATATCGTTGCTGTTATTGGCTGCAATGAATCTTTTGACTGGCAAGCCCATGAATTTTGCAAACAACCCGGCAGTAAGGTTTCCAAAGTTTCCTGAAGGAACTGAAAACACAAGGTCTCCGCTGATTCCTTGCTCACGCAAACGGGCATATGCATTGAAATAATAAAAAGCCTGAGGCAGGAAGCGGGCTACATTGATTGAATTAGCCGAGGTCAATACCAAAGCCTCGTTCAATTCCTGGTCCAGAAAGGCCGATTTTACCAGCCGCTGGCAATCGTCAAAGGTTCCGTCCACTTCGAGAGCGGTAATATTATGGCCAAGGGTTGTAAACTGTTTTTCCTGAATGTCGCTCACCAGTCCTTTGGGATAGAGAACATATACTTTGATTCCGGGAACCTGAAAGAAGCCATTGGCAACGGCACTGCCTGTATCGCCAGAGGTGGCGACCAAAACATTCACCTCCCTTTTAAATCCTTTCAGGAAATAGGCCAGCAATCGGGCCATAAACCGCCCTCCAACATCCTTGAAGGCCAATGTTGGTCCGTGAAACAATTCAAGGGAATAAACCGAATCGTTCACCCGCACCACCGGACAATCGAAATTGATTGCATCATCAACAATTTCTTTCAGTATGTCCTCTGGAATATCTTCACCGAAAAACTTTCTGGCAACTTCAAAGGATATTTCCTGAAAACTCATCTGATGAATGTGCTCAAAGAAATGGCGGTCAAAGGCGTCGATTCTTTCAGGCATAAACAAGCCATTGTCGGCAGCCAGGCCTTTGGTAACAGCTTCCATCAGGGAAACCATCTCAACGGATTTATTGGTACTGTAATATTTCATGTGTTTATAATTGTTTTTTAATTGCCACATGGAACTCGCCTACTCGGGATTCTTCTGTGTCCCAATGCATCGGGATGGCTCGTTTCATTTTTTTCGGATTGAAAAACTAAAGTTAAAGAATTGATCTCAGGCAGCCTCCCTTTTAATGTTAAGTAATTATTGCCTAATCACTATTTTTACCCAAAAGTGCCAACATAAACTCATTGCCTTTCAGAATTCCATAGGAGCCTTTGGCCACTTCAAATTCGTCGTAGAACTGAGCCTCGTCAGGAGTTTCACCTGGCCGGTAAATGATAAAAGGCACCGCATCACGGGTGTGAATCTTCGTAGCGCAAGGTGTTGGATGATCAGGTAATACGGCAATGGTAACGGGTTCTGCCATCTTTTCTGTTTCTGCTACTAGAAATTTTACAATCCGGGAATCCAGGTAACCGATGGTTTTGGTTTTTAGTTCCACATTACCTTCATGACCGGCCTCATCGCTGGCCTCTACATGCAGATAGACAAAATCATGGTCTTTCAATGCATCGATGGTCGCCTGTGCTTTTCCTTCATAGTTGGTATCATACAAACCAGTTGCACCTTCCACTTTAATCACATCCATTCCTGCATAAATGCCAATACCCTGGATCAAATCCACAGCTGAAATTACAGCCGATGATTCAATGCCAAACAACTCTTTTAATGTAGGCATTTGTGGCTTATACCCAGGCGACCACATCCAGATACTGTTGGCCATGTCCTTCCCTGCTTCTTTTCGTTTTAGATTGACCGGATGGTCTGCCAGCAAAGCCATTGAACGTAGAGTCAGATAGTTGAGCAGCCTGGCTGTATCCTTGGCTTCTTCAATTTCCGGTTGAATCAAACAAGGACGAAATGGCTTTCCAGGCACATCATGTGGAGGAGTGCAACTCAAGTGTTTATTACCTCCCTTAATCACCAGTAAATGTCTGTAAGAGACACCCGGATAAAAGCGAATGATCTCGTTTCCCAGTTTCTTATTCAAGAATTCAATCAACTCATAAGCCTCAGGATTGGAAATATGCCCTGCAGAGTGATTTTTAATATTTTCATTTTCAATGCACAACAGGTTACACCGAAGAGCAAGATCATTCTCTTCAAGGGTAACTCCAATGCTTGCCGCTTCAAGGACACCACGGCCCTCAAAAACAGTATGTACATCGTAGCCCATCACCGACATATTGGCGATTTCACTTCCCGGGTGCATATCCTCAGGAACAGTGATCAACCGGCCGGTTCTTCCCCTTTTGGCCAGGTTATCTATGGCTGGCTTTTCAGCCATCTGAAGCGGTGTTTTGCCTCCATACCCGATCAATGGCTCATCGGCCATTCCATCTCCCAAGACTATGATGTATTTCATACAAAGCAATTTAAAGTTTCCTGTTCAAAATTAGGGCTACGGTTAGATGGTTAGATGGTTAGATGGTTAGATGGCTAAATGGCTAAATGGTTGGAGGGTTAAATTGTCAACCATTCAGACCAATTAAACACCCAACCATTTATCCATCCAACCATCCAACCATTTAACCATTCAGCCATTTAACCATCCAACCATTTAACCATCCAACCATCTAACCATTCTATATATTCGATACCCTTATAATATCTGCAAATACGCCAGCTGCAGTAACAACAGCACCAGCCCCATATCCCTTGATGATCATTGGAAATTCATGGTACCGTTCTGTGGTAAACATCACCAGGTTGTTTGATCCCTGGAGATCAGCAAACGGATGGGCGGAGGTTATTTCCTGAAGCCCTATCTCGGCTTTCCCATTCTCAAACTTGGCCACAAAGCGCCAGTAAAGCCCTTGGGCAGCCAACTTCTTTCTGTTGGCTTCAAATTCCGTATCCATTTCAGGAATGGTTTTCCAGAAGTCATCTACACTTCCCTCAAAATATTTTGAAGAAATGAAAGGGTTGATCTTGATGTCTTTCATATCGAACTCATAACCTGATTCACGAACCAGGATCAGCAGTTTCCTGGCCACATCCACCCCACTGAGGTCGATACGCGGATCTGGTTCAGCATATCCCTGTTCTTTGGCCATGCGAATGGTCTGACTTAAAGGCACCTGATCGCTGATGGTATTAAAAATAAAATTCAGTGTTCCTGATAAAACAGCTTCAATCTTTAAAATCTTATCCCCTGAATTGACCAGGTCGTTTAAGGTCGTAATAATCGGCAGTCCGGCACCCACATTGGTTTCAAACAAAAACTTTGCTCCTTTGCGTTTGGCCGTTTTCTTCAAAAGGGCATAATTCTCGTAATCTGAAGAAGCAGCTACTTTATTGGCCGTAACAATGGAGATGTTGGCATTGAGCAATTCGGCATATAATCCGGCGGCCTGATCGTTGGCTGTACAATCCACAAAAATGGAATTGTACATATTCAGTTCTATTATTTCATTCTTGAATTTTTCAAGGCCCGATTCATGTCCTTCTGACATCAACTTTTCGCGAAAGGTGGCGATATCAATACCTTCACGATCGAACAACATCTTTTTAGAGTTGGCAACACCTGCCAGTTTTATCTTCAGGTGTTTCTCCTTCAATAGTTTAGGTTGCTGCTGTTTGATTTGCTCCAACAGGTTTCCACCCACCAAGCCGATTCCCAAAAGGAAAACATTCAATTCAACGTTTTCAGAAAGGAAGAACGATTCATGAACAACATTTAAGGTTTTGCGCAAATCAGAAACCTTCACTACCCAGGAGATATTCAATTCGGAAGCGCCCTGTGCAATGGCTATGATATTGATCCCGTTCTTGCCAATGGTGTTGAACAACTTTCCTGCCACTCCCGTGGCATGTTTCATATTCTCGCCCACGATGGCTACAATGGCCAGGTTTTCCTCAATGGTGATCTTATTGATCTGATCAAGTTCGATTTCACGCTCAAATTCTAGCCTGATTGCCGCTTCCGCTTTCGTAGAACTTGCTGAGTCGATGGCAAAGCTGATTGAGTTTTCGGAAGAGGCCTGTGAAATCAAAATTACATTGATATTCTGCCTGGCCAGAGCTCCGAAAAGCCTTGCTGAAATACCCGTCACCCCTACCATTCCCAATCCCTGAACGGTAATCAGGGTGATATTTGAGATGGAGGAAATTCCTTTAATGGGCAAATCTTTCCCGTTGAGTTTACTTTCCGTAATCAATGTCCCTTCGGCCTGTGGGTCCAGGGTATTTTTAATCCTGACCGGTATACCTTTCTTGTAAACTGGTAAAATGGTAGGAGGGTAAATTACCTTGGCACCAAAATACGAAAGCTCCATGGCCTCCGAATAGCTCAATGTTTTGATGGTATAAGCCTTGCTGATTACCCTCGGATCGGCGGTCATAAAACCATTCACATCGGTCCATATCTCAAGTGAAGAGGCATCCATGGCCGCAGCCATGATGGCACCCGTATAATCTGATCCTCCGCGCCCCAGGGTGGTATATTCACCCGCTTCGTTGCTGGCAATAAAACCGGGCACAATGGCAATGCCTGAAAATGTATGAAAGGCTGACTGAATGAGCTGATTGGTCAGGGAAAATTTCACAATTGCCTTACCGAAATCGCTGTTTGTCCTGATCAGTTTACTGGCATCAAACCAGGTGGAAGAAGGAATGAATTCCGAAATAATGAGCGAGGATAGGCGTTCACCAAACCCACCGATCTTGTCCAATGTTTTGGGGGTAAGTTCTCCAATGAGCGATACCCCGTGGATGATGCGCTCAAGTTCTTCCAGCAGCACCTGCACTTTTGCCTTTACTTCAGTTTGTTTTCCATCCTTAAAAAGGTTTTCAATGGTTTGAAAGTGGCGCGTATTGATTTCCGTTAATTCAGCCTGAAAATAGCCGGTTCCGATTGCAGCCATTTTTGCTGCACTTAAAATCTTGTCGGTAATTCCACCCAACGCAGAGACCACAACGATCACATCGTCGTCCTGTCCCATCAGGATGTCTTTTACCTTTTCAATGTTTTCAGCACTTTCAACAGAAGTACCTCCAAATTTCAATACTTTCATAAACCTTTATTATTAACGGAAGCCTTCAACCAATCGGGCTGCCCTATGATCACTTTATTCAACCAATGAACCGATTTTCTGAATGATTCAGAATTCGAGTCAAAAGATAACATTAAAAAAAATCCGGGTGAAACAGCACAGCCATCACACCCGGATATTACTGTATTTTTAAACTTTATTTAACTAAGCGTTACTGTAGGGGTAACCGATTCCACTATCTTGGCTTCAATCTCGGCTGCCAATTCAGGGTTATCCTGAAGCAGGGTTTTTACCGATTCACGGCCTTGTCCAAGCTTCGTCTCCCCGTAGCTAAACCATGATCCGGCCTTCTTTATGATGTTGAGTTCAACACCCAAATCAATGATTTCACCTGTCTTTGAAATCCCTTCGCCATACATGATGTCGAATTCAGCCTTTTTAAACGGCGGAGCCACCTTGTTCTTCACCACCTTAACGCGTGTATGGTTTCCCTGTGCTTCTTCTCCATCTTTGATCTGACCGATACGGCGAATATCCAGACGTACAGAAGCGTAAAACTTCAGGGCATTTCCCCCTGTAGTTGTTTCCGGATTCCCAAACATCACACCGATCTTTTCGCGAAGCTGGTTGATGAAAATAACACATGTTTTGGTCTTGTTGATATTGGCCGTCAGCTTACGCAAAGCCTGTGACATCAGACGAGCCTGAAGTCCCATTTTAGACTCGCCCATTTCACCTTCAATCTCCGCTTTGGGAGTCAGAGCGGCTACGGAGTCAATCACGATAATATCCACCGCACCTGAGCGGATCAGGTTATCGGCAATTTCCAAAGCCTGTTCGCCGTTATCGGGCTGTGAGATCAACAGTTCATTGATGTTCACACCCAGCTTGGTGGCATAACCCGGATCAAAAGCATGTTCTGCATCAATGACAGCAGCAATTCCGCCAGCCTTTTGTGCTTCTGCTATGGCATGAATGGCCAGGGTTGTTTTACCCGAAGATTCAGGACCGTAAATTTCAATGATCCTGCCTTTGGGATAACCGCCGACGCCCATCGCAATGTCCAGGCCAATTGACCCTGACGAAATAGAGGGAACATCTTCTATCGCACGGTCGCCTAATTTCATAATCGAGCCTTTTCCGTAACTTTTCTCGATTTTATCCATCGTCAATTGAAGTGCCTTCAATTTTTCCTTGTTCTGATTTATTTTCTCTTCAGTTGCCATATTATTTGATATATAATGCATTAGTTAATTGTTCTGTATGATTCTTCGTATCTACTTTGTCAAATATCTGCTCAATAATGCCTTCTTCATTGATCACAAAGGTAGTGCGCATAACGCCCATGTACTTTTTACCGTACATGTTCTTTTCTCCCCAGACACCGTACGCTTTCAAGATTTCAGTTTCAGGATCAGCGATTAAATTGAACCCGAATTGGAACTTATCGGCAAACTTCTTGTGCGAAACCACCGAGTCGGGGCTTACCCCAACCACTTCATAACCTCTTGAAAGCCAGTACTGGTAATTGTCATTCAGGTTACATGATTCAGCCGTACACCCGGGGGTATTGTCCTTGGGATAAAAATACAGGATCAGTTTTTTACCCTTAAACCCGCTCAACGATATTTTCTCACCAAACTGGTTCAATCCTTCAAATTCAGGAGCTTTGTCTCCCTTATTTAAAATGGCCATTATTGAATATT
>DMFR01000222.1:0-873 GCA_003450125.1 Prolixibacteraceae bacterium
GAGTTGTTTATTCAGAAAATAATAGTCAACTTTCGGAAATGGAACTTTCTGAAGTAAAACTATATCAAAAGGCATATCTATTAAGCCTGTTCACCATCGGCTACAACCTTGTGGAAGGTGTTGTCTCCATGTTGTTCGGTTATGAAGATCAAACCCTTGCCTTGTTTGGATTTGGGGTTGACAGCTTTATTGAAGTCATGTCGGGCCTTGGCATTGCCATCATGATACTGCGCATCCGGCAGAATCCCCAAAGTTCCAAAAGCGGGTTTGAAATTAGTGCTTTGAAAATCACCGGAACTGCATTTTACCTGCTCTCGGCGGGTTTGATTGCAGGAATCATTTCATCACTTGTCACCCATCACAAGCCTGAGACAACTTTCTGGGGCATAGTTATTTCGTTGGTGTCAATTGCAGTAATGGTTTGGCTGATGACGGCCAAAAAAACCACGGGGATGAAGTTGCATTCCGACGCCATTGTTTCAGATGCCAATTGTACCAAGATCTGTGTATACATGTCCCTGGTCTTGCTGGCTTCCAGCCTGATCTATGAATTCACCGGTTTTGCCTATGCCGATGTAATCGGGGCGGCAGGATTAACTTATTTCTCCATTTCTGAAGGTAAAGAAGCCTTTGAAAAGGCGAAGGGCATCAATTGCAGCTGCTGTGACCATTGATTCGGATTAATTTGAGGTCCAATCCCTGTTTTAGATGAATTATTCTTAGAATAAAGAAACTTTTCAAGGAGAAATTCAATCTCCCCAAGGGAGAGTTCATATTTCTCACTCTTTCAACCATTTGAAAAACCAATTGACTTTATTTTCCTTAAACCTCTATCAGGTTTGATTTATACTTGCGTGTAATTTGCTTCGGTGT
>DMFR01000222.1:1058-3736 GCA_003450125.1 Prolixibacteraceae bacterium
ACACCGAAGCAAATTACACGCAAATAGGACCAAAGTATGAATCAAACATTACCCAAAGTTCAGGTTAAAGAAAACAGGACGACTGTAAAATATGTAATGTTATTTTCCTTATACTTGTAAGATATTATGCTCTATTTCATCAAAAATATGGTTTGTAACCGTTGCATCATGGTGGTGCAGCAGGTGTTCGACAACTTGGGCTATGCGCCTGTGCGTATTTCGTTGGGTGAAGTTGAAACGGCATACCCCATTTCTGAGGAAGAATTGGTAAAGCTCAGGAAAACCCTGGTAGGTTATGGCTTTGAGCTGATTGACGATACCAAAAGCCGCATCATAGAGAAAATAAAGAATACCATCGTCCAGTCCATCCATCACAACCACGACGAATTAAAGGTGAACTATTCGGAATACATCGAATCGCACCTGAACAGGGATTACGCCTATTTAAGCAGTCTTTTTTCCGAAGTAGAAGGAACCACCATTGAGAAATACATCATCCATCAGAAGATCGAACGGGTGAAAGAATTGCTGGTGTATGATGAGCTTTCTTTGAGTGAAATCGCTGACCAGATGGGATATAGCAACGTGGCTTATTTGTCGAACCAGTTCAAAAAGGTGACCGGATTGACCCCTAGTCATTTCAAACAGGTAAAAGAAAACAAGCGAAAGCCTTTGGACGAGGTATAACCTGAAAATCTTATAAAAAGTTACGGGAATATCATAACAAGCAGGATGCTGTCAGGCCTTACCTTTGACAAAAAAAATAAGGACATGGAAACAACAGTTAAGAAGAACTTCCCGGTTACCGGATTAAGCTGTGCCTCCTGTGCGATCAGCGTAGAGAGTATGCTGAAGGCCCAGAAGGGAGTTGTCAATGCTTCTGTCAACTATGCCAATTCTTCGGCCCAGGTGGAATATGCTCCTGAAACGGCCAGTCCCAATGATTTAAAGTCAGCCATCCAGTCGATCGGTTACGATTTGCTCATTGAAGATGAAAGCCATCACCACCAGGAGGAGATGCAACAGGCACATTATCTGAAACTTAAAAGAAATACCATCGGGGCATCTGTCCTGGCATTGCCGGTGGTGGTCATAGCCATGTTCATGATGAATATTGACTATGCCAACTGGATCATGCTGGTTTTGGCGACACCTGTTGTCTTTTGGTTTGGCCGGGGATTTTTTGTCAATGCCTTTAATCAGGCCAGACATGGAACGGCCAACATGGACACCTTGGTAGCTTTAAGCACAGGAATTGCTTATATTTACAGTGCATTCAGTACTTTCTTTCCTGAATTCTGGCACCAGAGGGGACAACATGCACACGTCTATTTTGAGGCATCGGCTGTGATCATTGCATTTATCCTTTTGGGTAAAGTGCTTGAAGAGAGGGCCAAGTCAAATACTTCATCGGCCATTAAAAAGCTGATAGGTTTACAGTCCAATACCGTCAATCTTATTCAAAGCAACGGCCAGGAGAGGGAAATGCCCGTTTCTCAGGTAGTTGTGGGTGATCAACTGCTGGTAAAGCCGGGTGAAAAGATCCCGGTAGATGGGGCGATCACATCAGGATCGTCTTTCATCAACGAAAGTACCATAACCGGGGAATCCCTTCCGGTGGAAAAAGAAAAGGGCGGGCAGGTATTTGCAGGAACCATCAATCAGAAGGGAAGTTTTGTAATGGTGGCCCAAAAGGTAGGAGGGGCAACCATCCTGGCCCAGATCATAAAAATGGTTCAGCAGGCCCAGGGAAGTAAACCGCCCATGCAAAAGCTGGTGGATAAGGTGGCAGGTATATTTGTACCTGTTGTGATGGCTATTTCAGTGATTACTTTTATCGTTTGGATGATGCTGGGCGATGAAAATGCATTAACCCAAGGCTTACTGGCCATGGTTTCGGTGCTGGTAATTGCCTGCCCTTGTGCTTTGGGACTTGCCACGCCTACGGCTATCATGGTAGGCATGGGCAAGGGCGCTGAAAACGGGATACTGATCAAGGATGCCGAAAGTCTTGAACTGGCGCACCAGGTGAATGCCATTGTGCTGGATAAAACGGGAACAGTTACTGAAGGCAAGCCTGTGGTAAATGATCTGATTTGGAATGTTTCAGAAGATGAAAAATCGGAACTTGAGCAGATGCTTTATGCCATTGAATCAAAATCGGAACACCCGTTGGCAGAGGCTGTAAAGGCTTCATTGAAAGTAAATAGGGAGAAACAAATAGTCTTTGAACAATTTGAAAGTATAACCGGAAAAGGTGTTGTTGTCAATCACAATAACAACATTTTCATGGTGGGCAATCAAAAATTACTGGCCGATTACCAGGTAATTATTCCTGACAAAAGTTCGGCCCAAATTAAATCATGGCAGGAAGATGCAAAGACAGTAGTCTGTTTTGCACGTGATACGCAACTCCTGGCCATAATTGCCATTGCAGATCAGATCAGGGAGACATCAGCAAAGGCCATTAAGGAGCTTCAGGATCAGGGCATTGAAGTATATATGCTTACGGGCGATAATCTACAAACTGCAACAGCTGTGGCCCAAAAGGTGGGGGTGAAAAACTACAGGGCAGAGGTGATGCCTTCAGGTAAGGCTGATTTTATCAAGGAGTTGCAAAGCCGGGGAAAAGTGGTGGCGATGGTGGGTGATGGGATCAACGACGCGCCCGCGCTGGC
>DMFR01000222.1:3864-4338 GCA_003450125.1 Prolixibacteraceae bacterium
ATGGTGGGTGATGGGATCAACGATTCACAGGCACTGGCCCAGGCAGATGTCAGCATTGCGATGGGAAAAGGGTCGGATATCGCCATGGATGTGGCCAAGATGACCATTATATCCTCTGACCTTCACCTGATCAGCCAGTCGATGCGTTTATCGAAACTGACTGTTCGGACCATCCATCAGAACCTGTTCTGGGCTTTTATCTACAACATGATCGGTATTCCAATCGCGGCAGGGATTTTGTACCCTATATGGGGGTTCATGCTCAACCCGATGATAGCAGGAGCAGCAATGGCTCTAAGTTCGGTCTCGGTAGTGAGCAATAGTCTGAGGCTTAAATTTATAAATATAAAACATTAGATATGGAAACGTTAAAGTTTAAAACGAATGTGAATTGTGGCGGTTGTATTGCAACCATTACACCCCATCTCAACCAGATAAAGGGGATTGTCAACTGGAGTGTTGATACTTTAAACC
>DMFR01000067.1:0-606 GCA_003450125.1 Prolixibacteraceae bacterium
ACACTGAGTGAAAACACAGAGAAGAATTGTTGTAGTTTGAACTTTTTGGATAGCCTCGTCCGAATTCTTTTAATCGGAATTACCAGTTATTAATTTAAAAGGGCAATATCATTTTAAAGCCTATATTCCTGCCCATATTATAGATACCACTTCTGCCTGTTGGGTTGTTTGGGTATTCTTCAAAATATTTCAATCGGCTCAGGTGTGACTGGTAAGCCACATCCGTCATGTTATTTCCAAGAACATCAACCGTAAAAAGAACTTTACCATGGCTATCTGTTACAGCCGTTCCTATTCCGGCATTAAAAAGAGTATAGCCTGGAGTTGGGGTCTCGGTATCATAGGCCGAATAGACCCTATCCTGCTTTACGTAAACCTCCATCCCGATTTTTGCATACATAGAAGAGAAATGGTTGAGTTTTCGTTTCATGTTTGCACGCAGTTCCGAATTGGTATGAAGCGGTGGAATGAAAGGAAGGTATTTGTTGTTCCCATTGATTTGAATCCCCTTCCCTCCTCTATTTAATCCATAAATAAGGGATAAAGAATTTTCAAAATGCAGCCAGTCTAAAGGATGGGGATGAATGTCAAGGCTTACCTCTCCCC
>DMFR01000067.1:750-2734 GCA_003450125.1 Prolixibacteraceae bacterium
GGCTTACCTCTCCCCCATACAATTGCGCTTTGGCTTGCTGGTATTTAAAAGTTTGGTTTCCTGTCACGATAATCGAATCTCCACCGCGGTCATTGAGTAGTTTTTGATTAAAGATATAATTAGAGATCGTATTGGTGAAGATTTCTGCATTGCCTGTCACATGGGTGGATGAATAAGAAACCCCTAAATCACCCTGTAAACTGAATTCAGGTTTAAACCCCGTATTCCCGATCTGGTAAATAAGAGTTCCCGGGTGAACGCCGTTGGCTGATATTTCAGCAATGTTGGGAGCTCTAAAACCACGAGCAAGATTCCCTTTGATCAAAAAACAGTTCGATAGTTTGTACGTTGCACCGATACTTCCTGAGAATCCGGAAAATGTATGATTAAATTTAAAAAAGCGATGATCGGCACCCACCGGGGAACTGACCTGCCTGTCAAAGCCGTTTTGGGGATCGGGTAGAACAAACATCGCATCATTGTTAAAACGTCGAAGGTCATATCTTACGCCTGCACTCAGAGCAAGCTTATTCAATGATCTTTGCACAAGGGCAAAGGGGCCAATATCAAATTGCCTGTAATCAGGGATGATGAATTCAGTCCCTTTATTGGTGTTGTTCTGAGCCATCCCATTGATCCCGATAGTTGTTTCCCAATTATTAAATTCAGGCAAATAATACTTGAGGTCATAAGTAAACGTATTGAGGACCAGATACAGACCGGCAAGATCAGGATGCTCAGGATGGCTGAATTCCCTGCGTACATTCTGCTGATCTCCTAGGATCAATCCTATTTTACTGTCTCCAATGATGAAACTATTCGATGAATACACTTTGTAATGCTGCACATGTTGATGCAGGGTGGCAATCTTGTAAGAGTTCAACTCTGAACCGGTAACGATGGGACGGAAGGTATCCGCTTCAGTAATTTGCTTAGTAAATTTTCGGGTAAGAGAATCCCTGCTGCCATCAGGTATCTCCTGCAAATCGTCGAAGAGAGAAAAATTAAGATTGGCATACCCCCAATGCTTGGTTAAACCAATATTGCCGTTGAGGTCAGTTTCTTTAAAGGCAGTTCCGTAAACCCTTCCGTCATATTTATTTTGGTAATTGGTAGTCTGTTTATGGGATGCAGTACCACTCCATACGAAACCATTGTCATTTCCGGCTAAAGAAACAGATCCAAGAGAAAGACCATTGTTGGACTGGTAATCAGCCAGGACTCTGCCCTTGATAGTCCCATTTGGAACAGGGGGTGCAGGAATAAGGTTTACAACCCCAGCCAAGGCATCTGATCCGTAAGTTAAGCTTGCCGGGCCTTTCACCACTTCAATCCTGTCAACAGAGTTCTCATCAACTTCTATACCATGTTCATCGCCCCATTGTTGGCCTTCCTGTCTTACCCCATCATACAAGGTAAGTACACGGTTAAATCCTAGACCATGAATAAAGGGTTTGGAAACATTCGGGCCTGTTGTGACGGCGCTTATGCCAGGTAGTTTAGCTATCGCGTCAATTACATTTGTAGACAAGTTTTGTTGTATCCCTATTCTATCAACAGTGACCATCGGCACCGGGTTATGCTTAATTTCGTTTGCCATGGAAGTCCCTGTAACAACGACCTCGTTTACCTCGGCAGCAGTTTGTACAAGTACAAAATCCATGGTCTGGGTGGTTGCTAAATCAACTCTCTCAACGGCTGTCTTATAGCCTATGAACATGACCTGGATGAGAAGTTTGCCCTGAGGAAGATTGTTGATTTTGTATAATCCATTACCATCTGATACAGCTCCTGTCTTTAGATCAGGAATATAGATCGTGGCTCCTGGGATGGGTTCCCCTGTTTCCTGATCCGTGACTTTGCCTGTCAGAACTATTTTGGCACTGACTATATTGAATGCTGAGGACTCTCTTGTTGCTGATAATAGGAAGAGCAGCAACAATAAAAAATATATGGTTTTCATTTAAATACGAATTACACGAAT
>DMFR01000198.1 GCA_003450125.1 Prolixibacteraceae bacterium
TTTGTCAAAACCATAGAAATCTTTGTGTCTTTGTGTTAAATTTTAACTTTTTGGAAACCCTCTTTCAATAAAATACAAGGGCTTATCCTTATTTCAGTAGTCCCACCGAGAATCGAACTCGGATCTATGGTTTAGGAAACCACTATTCTATCCGTTGAACTATGGAACCAGTTTGCTTTGGAATGACGTTTGATAGTTGAAATCGAACCTCTTCTTTCAAAACTGGTGCAAAAATAGGCAAATATGCCGTTTATGCAAAGCGAAGTTCAAATATTTCAGCTAACTTGCAAGGCTATCAAGTGACCGAAATTCAAGGGTGTATAAATTCTCCGCACAAGATGGACACAATTTAAGCTTAGAAACGTTATAAATTAGTTAATTTGCACCGCTTTTTATTGCTTCTGTTAACGGTTAACTCTACTTTTGCCGGTTCGAAATAAATTGAAACTATAATTAAAATAAAAATCTGTTATTCTATGAGCAATTTACTGACTGCCTCTATTGGAAAGAAACTCCTGATGAGTGTTTCAGGCTTGTTCCTGATCTTGTTCCTTTTTGTGCATTTAATCCTGAATTCCTTCTTGCTGCTTGACGGCGCGATGGGATATCAAACAGGCCAGATGTTCAATGCAGGGGCACATTTCATGGCAACCAACCCTTTCATTAAAGTCATGGAGCCCATGTTGGCTTTGGGATTTATTGTACACATCCTTTATTCCCTGATTCTGACCTTTCAGAATATGAAGGCTCGTGGCCCGCAGCGTTATGCTTCAGGTAATAAAACAACGGGAGTTGAATGGGCATCACAGAATATGCTGGTGTTGGGTATTGTTATTTTCTCGTTTTTAATTGTGCATATGTTCGACTTTTTCATGAGAATGAGAGGTTACATCGCCTGGACTCCCGGAGAAGCGGAATTTCCTTTCTTTGGATCAATTGCCAAAGGTGAAGATGCATATACACTGGTGAACGCCACGTTTAAAAATCTGACCATCGTGATCATCTATATCATTGGTTCGGTGGCTCTTGCTTTTCATTTGGCACACGGTTTCTGGTCTTCATTCCAAACCATTGGTTGGAACAATACCACCTGGATGCCACGTTTGAGATGCGCCAGCAACATTGTTGCCATTATTTTGGGCGGCGGGTTCACAGTAATTGCTCTGGCACAATACCTGTTTTTCTAATTTTCTAATAACTGTATCATGAGTAAAATAAACGCAAGGATTCCTGAAGGGCCTTTGGCTCAAAAATGGACCAATTATAAAGATCACCAGAAACTGGTGAACCCATCCAATAAACGCAAACTGGATATTATCATCGTTGGTACTGGTCTGGCTGGAGCTTCGGCTGCTGCATCGCTTGGTGAACTGGGCTTCAATGTAAAGAATTTCTGTATCCAGGATTCACCCCGTCGTGCACACTCCATCGCTGCACAGGGGGGTATCAATGCTGCAAAGAATTATCCCAATGACGGTGACTCTGTGTTCCGTCTGTTTTACGATACGATCAAAGGGGGTGACTACCGTGCCCGCGAAGCCAACGTTCACCGTTTGGCCGAAGTAAGCAACAGCATCATTGACCAGTGTGTGGCTCAGGGAGTACCTTTTGCACGTGAATATGGAGGCTTACTGGACAACCGTTCATTCGGTGGAGCTCAGGTTAGCCGTACTTTTTACGCCAAAGGCCAAACAGGACAGCAATTGCTGCTGGGTGCTTACCAGGCTTTAATGCGCCAGGTTGACTTGGGAACAGTTACCCTATACACCCGTACTGAATTGGTAGATATAGTGGTTGTTGATGGAAAAGCCCGTGGTATTATCACCCGTGACCTGGTTACCGGTGAATTGAAACGCCATTTTGCCCACGCTGTTGTATTGGCTACCGGAGGATATGGAAATACCTTCTTCCTTTCTACCAATGCCATGGGATCAAACGGATCGGCTTTAATCAAAGCCTATCACAAGGGAGCCATGTTTGCCAATCCTTGTTATGCACAGATTCACCCGACCTGTATCCCTGTTCACGGAGAATCTCAAAGCAAGCTGACCCTGATGTCTGAATCGCTTCGCAACGATGGACGAATCTGGGTTCCTAAGAAGAAAGAAGATGCTGAAGCCATCCGTGCCGGAAAGCTGAAGCCTACACAAATAGCTGAAGAGAACCGCGACTACTACCTGGAACGCCGTTACCCTGCATTTGGGAACCTTGTACCTCGTGACGTGGCTTCCCGTGCTGCCAAAGAACGTTGTGATGCCGGGTTCGGTGTCGGAACCGGATTGGCCGTTTATCTTGATTTTAAATCTTCCATCGAACGTTTAGGTCAGAAAACCATCGAAGCTCGCTACGGAAACTTGTTCCAGATGTATGAAAAGATCGTTGACGAGAATCCTTATGAAACCCCGATGATGATTTATCCTGCCATTCACTATACAATGGGTGGTATCTGGGTGGACTATGAATTGCAGACCAACATATCAGGCTTGTTCTGTTGCGGTGAAGCCAACTTCTCTGATCATGGTGCCAACCGTTTGGGAGCATCGGCTCTGATGCAGGGACTGGCTGATGGCTATTTTGTATTGCCATATACCATACAGAATTACCTGGCTGATGAAATTGCTACCAAGCGCATGACGACCAATGAACCTGAGTTTATTGAAGCTGAAAAGGCCGTTAAAGACCGTTTTGCCAAGCTGATGAGCATCAAGGGAACCCGTTCTGTAGATAGTCTACACAAGGAATTGGGTCTGGTGATGTGGGATTTCGTTGGTATGGGCCGCAATGCTGCCGGTCTGAAGATCGCCATCGAAAAGATAGCCGCCATTAAGAAAGAATTCTGGTCCAATGTTCGTATTCCGGGTGATCTTGTAGGAATGAATGTGGAGTTGGAAAAAGCAAGCCGTTTGGCCGATTTTATTGAAATTGGTGAACTGATGGCCCGTGACGGACTGAACCGTGAAGAATCGTGTGGAGGTCACTTCCGCGAAGAATACCAGACTCCAGAAGGAGAAGCGCTTCGTAATGACAACGAGTTTGCCTATGTAGGCTGTTGGGAATACAAAGGCGACAATGTCGTACCTGAACTTCACAAGGAAGAATTGGTCTACGAGAGCGTTAAAATGGTTCAGCGTAATTATAAGTAAAGGCTTTTAAAAGGACATCTATTATGGAAAAGATAATCAATATCACTGTAAAGGTTTGGCGTCAGAACGGTCCCAAAGACAAAGGCCGTTTCGAAACCTTCAAATTAAATAATATCTCAACTGACAACTCGTTCTTGGAAATGCTCGACATTCTGAACGAGCAGCTGATCAACGAAAACAAGGAACCTGTTGCATTCGACCACGACTGTAGAGAAGGGATCTGTGGAATGTGTTCCCTGTACATCAATGGCCGCCCTCATGGACCGGATGACGATGTAACAACCTGCCAGTTGCACATGCGTAAATTCAAGGACGGACAAACCGTTACCATTGAACCCTGGCGTTCGGCTGCCTTCCCGGTCATCAAGGATTTGATTGTTGACCGCAGGGCCTTCGATAAGATCATTGCAGCAGGAGGATACGTATCGGTCAATACGGGCGGTATTCCAGATGCCAATTCAATTGCCATTCCGAAAGTGGATGCTGACGAAGCAATGGATTCAGCTTCCTGTATCGGTTGCGGCGCCTGTGTAGCTGCTTGTAAAAACGGATCAGCCATGTTGTTTGTATCGGCAAAGGTAAGTCACCTGGCCCTGTTGCCACAAGGTCGTGTTGAAGGTGCCCGCAGAGCCAAAGCAATGGTTGCCAAAATGGATGAATTGGGGTTCGGTAGCTGTACCAATACAGGCGCCTGCGAAGTGGAATGCCCAAAGAACATTTCTCTATCCAACATTGCCCGCCTGAACCGCGAGTTCTTAAGCGCCAAGTTTAAAGACTAGATTGAATCTTATTCAATATACAAGCCCCGGAGTTAATTCTTCGGGGCTTTTTTTTGCTTGGTCCTGATCTTAGGTTTCGCCCCATCATTAGATACCTTTCTTATTCCTTTCTGATACCTTTCTGATACCCATCTGTAACCTTTCTGTAACTTTAGGTTACAGAAAGGTTACAGAAAGGTTACAGATGAGTTACAGATGAGTTACAGATGATAGATAGGAATAGTAGTTCTAAAAGGAAAGATAACTGGTTTTTTTAGGATCAATTAGGTTAAGTAATTGGAACCATTTGTTGTCGTATTTTAGTCAACTCCGAAGGAGTTTAATATTGGTGACCCTCCCGACTTTGCCGGGAAGGGTAAAGGGATATGCTGATTACTGACAACCCCGAATGGGGTTGAACAGTCAACAATCAATTTTAATTTATTCAACCACATACGGGGTTGTGTGTTACGAGGCAGCCTACCTACCCTTCCCGGCAAAGTCGGGAGGGTCACCAATATTAAACTCCTTCGGAGTTGACAGAAATACGACATTATTTAAGTCCCCTTACTTAAGTTTTAACAGGTAAGTTTAATTCTCTTAATTTAAAGACATTGCTCGGCAGGAAGCCAACCCAAAAGTCTTTGGAGGATCAATTTTCGCAATCTCATTTTTCTTTAAAACGATGTTTTGAGGCTTGTTGGACCAAAAATACTGAATTTTCAGCTAAATCGAGGTTGTTTATGAGCAGGCACCTGTTGATATCTTTTCAGAAATGCAATGTAATGATCATTTAATCAAGTGATTAAAATAGGATTTGAACAATTGCTTGTTGATTAGTTCTTTTACCTCTAAGGATAAGTTGAACGTGCAATTTGTACTTTCGCAAGAGTCAATCTAAAATCCATTATATGCCATACAGGAGGTTACCGAATACAGATCTAGCAAGGCTTCGTGCTATTGAAGCCGCACTGGAACTTGGAAAGAGAACAGCTTTGACGCAATTGGCTTTTAGCCAGCAGACCCTGGAAAAACTGCAAATGTTTTATCCCCACTTATTGGGAGCTATTCGTCAGCTGAATGTTTCAAAACAAAACCAGTTCGATCGTTCCAAAGAATATGGAGAGATCTTCAGGAAATCAAAACTGTATTTGTCCCATTTTCTGCAGGTAGTGAATTTTGCCATTGCCCGTGAAGAAATGAAACCTGAGGTCATTGAGTTTTATGGATTGAAAATGAATTCCAGGGCCACGCCGCCTCTTAACCTCGAAGCACACATCCTGACCTGGGGTGAAAAAATCATTGATGGGGAACAAAAACGGATCATGAAAGGCGGAAGCCCGATCTACAGTCCTTCGATTGCATTGGTGAAAGTCCATTATGAAACATTTAAAGAAGCTTACAGGCAGCAGAAAACGCTTCAGAACATTACCAACCGTGCATCGGTGAAAGTGGCTGAATTGCGCGAAAAGGCCGATGAATTGATCCAGCAGATGTGGAATGAAGTGGAGAATTCAATGCTTCACCTTTCAGACGACGAGAGAAGGGAAAAAGCTTCCCGCTATGGAATTGTTTACGTCTACAGGGCTTCCGAACAAAAGAAAATGGAAGTCGAATCTTTACAGCAAAGTATCGTATTTTCTTAATAAATCAATCAATTCGTGGTGCCTGTGAATCAATATGATTTGCAGGCATTTTTGTTTGGTTAGAATTCCGGTAGATCAGAAACAATAAGATGCCGGTGCAGGCTATACTAAACAGAACCAGTGGAAATTGCTCATTGCCGGTGCCCCATTGTTCAATGTCTTTGGAGATGGTCCCTTTATCAATCAGATAATAACTCACTACACCCATTGTGTTATTTACAAAATGGGCAAGGATGGGAGCCCACATCGTGCCTGTCCATACAAGCAAATAACCGAACATGGCTCCAAGTATGAACCGGGGTAAGAATCCGTAAAATTGAATATGGATTGCGCTAAAGATAAAGGCAGCGATCCAGATGCCCCAGTGGTAGTTCTTGGTCATGTTGGTAAAAATGCGTTGAATGACCCCACGAAACAGGAGTTCTTCTCCAATGGCCGGCAACATTGCAATCATAAATACATTGAACAGCAGTCCCGGAATGCCTTCCGCTTTAATTAATTTTTCTGTCAGCATTTTAGCTTCATCTTCCTTTGCGCGCATCCAATCTTCCACGCCAGCAAGGAATTCAGGAAACTGCATATGGCTGTTGATCTCACCAATATAATTTATCAGAGGTATTAGCAACAAACCAGCTAGTCCTATATACAGGTAAGAAGAAAACTTAGATGTTCGGTTCAACTGTAGGTATTCATTGAAATTTCCATGAAAGAGCCACCCAAGAACCAATGCCGGAAACACAAATAATCCGATGGATTGCACCACCTGCAAATATTTGAGTAGAATCAACCCTTCTGGTGAGTTCATTCCACTAGGTGTCAGGCTCGCCATCATATTTGACCATCCGAATATAGGAATCGCCAGGATTAAAGAGAGTAACAAGAATACCACGACTGAAACTGTCATAACAAATAATGAAAACATGAATTGGGCAAAGGGTTTCATTCCTCGGAATGCAGTGAAATCCATAGGGTGATTTTTTTTGTTCAGGACAAAGTTATAAAAAAGGCTAAGGCAAAGGCAAAAGAAAAGACAAAGGCTAAAGAAAATTGGTGTTCCTTTTCCTTAGCCTAATCCTTTTTACTTATTGTTGATCAGTTCTTCTATTTCCGCCAAGTGAAGATTAAAATGCTGGGGATAGGATTCAATGTTTTCCCGAAGCGAAATAAGCTTTGTATCACTGCTGATCCATTGATTTTCAAGCTTGCTCTGATCGACATTTCGGATAATGTGAACCAGGTGAAGGTTGATGTACCTCCAAAGTTTTACCAGGTTGTGCCATTCTTCATGCTGGTAATCCTGTAGGACGATCCAGCGGTCATTGTTTCCCTCCGTAGCATAATTGGGAAAAGAGCAGGGATTTTCGCGGTATTGCAGATGAACAATGCGGTGGATATTGTTGGAGGCCGAATCGACCAGATGACCCAATATCTGACGGATACTGCGGTTTTGGCTATTCTTCCTGCTGCTAATAACTTCTTCTGATAGAGCAAGTAGCCGTGGTTCCCATGCTTCTAGCAAATGAAGGATGGATTGATTGGGGGCTTCGAATTGATTCATGATATTATTTACGATTATACAATTTACGATTTACAATTTTTTAGATATCAGGAAATGGTTTACTCCAGATAGTTTATTGAGACAGTATATCTATTTCATCATTTATGTTATAAATTGTTATCCTTTTTTGAATTCATGGTCGCAATCAAAGCAATGATAAGTCTTTCGCAGCGGGAAAGGGTAAAAGATCAAGGCAAGGACAGAAATGAGCGAAAACAGGAGTGCAAACCGAATACCAAATTTCTTTTTCAAAGAGCCACCATGGCTAACATTGGCTGAATGGCAGTTCGGACAATTTATTTCAGTATCTTTACTTTCAATGGATTGACTGAGTTCGGGCTCCCTGTTTTGGGATTTTAAAATTACCTGGATACGATCAATATCTTTCTCGAATACATGTAATTTAACACCTCCGATGGCGGCACAATAAGCGATATTCAAGGTGGACATTAATTCATCCGAAAGGTAACATTCAATTCCATAGGAATTCAGCAGCCCTTTTACAATGTGGGCATTGATCGGGTCTGAGAATGTTTCATATACCACAATTTTATCATCATTCATTGTCAGTAGAGTTTTAGAAGTTCTGAAAATTCACTCTCTTGTATTAAGATAAACATTGAATCAAAGTTATGTTTTTTAATTCAATAATTTTCATTGAAAGGGAAAAGAGTTCCATCTGCCAGGTCGCTTTCGATTGGCACGCAACATGGAACATTGAACTTGGAACATTGAACTTCTTTTAAAATAATTTTATACTTTTGCGACGAGCTTTCTGAGAAGGCCGTGTACTTGGTAACCACGTAAAAAACAAGAAATGAAAAAAGAAGTATCTGTACTATTTATGTTTGCGGGCATTTTATTTGCTACCTGCCTGCTGATTTCCAACATCCTTGCTACCAAGATCCTGATGATCGGCCCATGGGCTGCACCAGCTGGTGTGTTGATTTTCCCGATTGCCTACATCCTGAATGATGTCATTACCGAAGTGTGGGGCTTTGCCAAGGCACGTCTGATTATCTGGACAGGGTTTGGAGTCAATATCCTGGCAGTAGTGTTCTTCACGGCTGGGATCGTAGTTCCCGGAGCGCCTTTCTGGCAAAACCAGGAAGCCTTTGCTACTATCCTTGGCAATACACCGCGTATTGTGGCTGCCAGTTTGAGTGCTTACCTGGTAGGTTCGTTCCTGAATGCATTTATCATGAGCCGTATGAAAGTCATGACCGGCGGTAAAGGATTCTCGGCAAGGGCCATTCTTTCAACCTTGGTGGGTGAAAGTGCCGATTCATTTATCTTTATCATCATCGCTTTTGCAGGTATTTTCCCAATGGGAGTGCTGATTACGATGATTTTTACCCAGGCCATGTTGAAGACCGTTTATGAAATCCTGATCCTTCCCATTACTGTTTGGGTAGTCGGTTTTGTAAAACGCGTTGAAGGAGTCGATACCTTTGATACTGACTTGTCGTATAACCTGTTCCGGGTGAAAGAGATTTAAAAGGGTTGGATGGTTAAATGGTTGGATGGTTGAATTGTTGGGGATAAATAGTAAATTGTAAATAGTCTAATAGTCAATATCTTGATAAAGAATAAAGCCTTGGTGGTATTTTCCGGAGGACAGGATTCAACAACCTGTCTGTTCTGGGCATTAAAGGAGTTTGATGAAGTGGAAACTATTTGTTTTGACTACGGGCAGAGGCACCGCATTGAATTGGATGCAGCTTGTGCAATTGCCAAAACGGCAGGTGTTCCATTCACCTTGCTTCAGATGGATCTGCTTAAACAAATCACCCACAATTCATTGACTGATTCCAAAATAGACGTTGAAGAAAACAAGCCTGAGAACCGGCCACCCAATACTTTGGTAGAAGGACGCAATATGCTGTTTCTTACGTTTGCAGCTATCTTTGCCAAGGGAAAAGACATTCCCAATCTGGTAACAGGAGTGGGGCAGGCCGACTATAGTGGCTATCCCGATTGTCGCGATGTATTCATCCGTTCGTTGAACCAGACACTGAACCTTTCAATGGATTACCCCTTTACTATTCATACCCCATTGATGTGGAAGTCGAAGCAGGAAATATGGGCCCTGGCCGATGAACTTGACGTATTTGATCTGGTGCGCACTCAAACGGTTACCTGTTACAACGGTATAGTAGGAGACGGCTGCGGACATTGTCCCTCGTGCAAGTTGCGCAAAAAGGGCTTGGAGGGCTATTTAGGAAATGAGAAGGTGAGAAGGTGAGAAAATGAGAATGTGAGAAGGGGCATGGGGATTGGGGCAAGGAGCCGAAGGTGACTTTGAACTCTGAACCTTAAACTTTGAGTCTATACTGAAAAGTCAATATATTAAGAATTGCTCCAACTTTGAACTTTGAACTTGAAACTTTGAACTATTACAATGAGCGAATTAAAAAACCTCGGAAACGAAAGCACTTACCAATTTGAATATGCTCCGGAAGTATTGGAAAGCTTTGACAACAAGCATCCGGACAATGATACGATGGTGAAATTCAATTGTCCTGAATTTACCAGTTTGTGTCCCATTACCGGTCAGCCTGATTTTGCAACGATCTATTTGACTTACATACCCGATAAGAAATTGGTGGAAAGCAAAAGCCTGAAACTTTATTTGTTCAGCTTTCGCAACCATGGGGCCTTTCATGAGGATTGCATCAATATCATGATGAAAGATCTTATTGCCCTGATGGAACCCAGATACATTGAAGTATGGGGTAAATTCCTGCCGCGTGGAGGATTGAGCATCGATCCTTACTGCAACTATGGAAAGCCCGGCACCAAATACGAGCAGATGGCCGAATACCGCATGGTGAATCATGATCTGTTCCCCGAGAAGGTGGATAACAGGTAGATAATGGTTTAGTGAGCGGTTGACTTAGAGTCACCCGCTCACTAAAAGCAACTTTAAACTTTAAACTTTGAACTTTAAACTGATTTTTCCCCCTATATTATTCTAAAAACTGCTTATTTTTGCATCGAACAAAATAGAATCAAATATGTACAGAACACATACATGCGGCGAATTACGCCTCAATCATCAGGGTTCGCAAGTAACCCTTGCAGGCTGGGTTCAGCGCGTAAGAAACCTTGGCGGGATGACTTTTATTGATCTTCGTGACCGTTATGGCATCACCCAACTTGTTTTTGATGAAAAGACCGATCAGGATGTAGCCGCATTGGCCAACCAACTGGGCCGCGAATATGTGGTTCAGGCAACAGGTACGGTACGTGAACGCAGCAGCAAAAATAAAAACATCGCTACTGGTGAAATCGAACTGGATGTAACTGTACTGAAAATTCTAAACAGCTCTGACACTCCTCCATTTACCATCGAAGACGAGAGTGATGGCGGTGATGAAATCCGCATGAAATACCGTTACCTTGATTTGAGGCGTGCCCCTGTTCGTGATACCTTGATCTTGCGTTCTAAAATGGCCCATGCCACACGATCATATCTTAATAGTCAGGATTTCATTGAAACTGAAACGCCTGTTCTGATCAAATCGACCCCTGAAGGAGCACGCGATTTTGTAGTTCCCTCACGCATGAATCCAGGTGAATTTTACGCCCTTCCACAGTCGCCCCAACAGTTGAAGCAATTGTTGATGGTAGCTGGATTTGACCGCTATTACCAGATCGTGAAATGTTTCCGGGATGAGGATTTGCGTGCCGACCGTCAGCCTGAGTTTACTCAGATCGACTGTGAAATGTCGTTTGTGGAACAGGAAGATATCCTGAACATGTTTGAAGGACTGACCCGTTACCTGTTCAAGGAAATCAAGGGAATTGAAATCAAGGATTTCCCCCGCATGGCATGGTCTGAAGCCATGGAAAGTTTCGGATCAGACAAACCGGACATTCGTTTCGGAATGAAAATCAAAGACCTTACTTCCCTTGTCAAAGGCAAAGGATTTTCGGTGTTTGATGATGCTGAATTTATTGGTGGTATCTGTGCCGAAGGCTGTTCTGAATATACCCGTAAACAACTCGATGAACTGACTAACTGGGTGAAACGTCCACAGGTAGGTGCCAAAGGCTTGGTTTACCTGAAATACAATACCGATGGAACGATTAAATCTTCCGTCGATAAGTTCTATACCCCTGAAGACTTGCAGAAATGGGTGGAGGTATATGGCGCCAAACCCGGTGACCTGTTATTGATCCTTTCAGGCGTAAAAGATAAAATGCTCAAGGCCCTTGGTGATATGCGCCTTGAAATGGCCAATCAGTTGGGCTTACGCGACAAGAATGTGTTTAAGCCCTTGTGGGTGGTCGACTTTCCATTGCTCGAATGGGACGAAGATACCAGCCGCTTTTATGCCATGCATCATCCATTTACAGCCCCAAAACCTGAAGATATCGCCCTGCTTGAAACCAACCCGGGTGCTGTACGTGCCAATGCCTATGACTTGGTGATCAATGGTGTGGAAATTGGCGGAGGTTCTGTTCGTATTTTCGATAAGGCCTTACAGGCAAGAATGTTTGGTCTGCTTGGTTTTACTCCTGAACAGGCCGATTACCAGTTTGGCTTCCTGATGAATGCCTTTAAATTCGGAGCCCCTCCTCATGCAGGTATCGCCTTTGGATTCGATCGTCTGACTTCCATGTTTGCCGGACTGGAGAGTATTCGTGATACCATCGCCTTTCCAAAAAACAATTCAGGCCGCGATGTGATGATGGACAGTCCATCCACCATTTCACCTGAACAATTGGAAGAATTAAGCTTGTTGGTGAATCTGAAACCTCAGAAATAAAATAAACCCATTTTGTATTCTCCTCCAGCCTCGTTGACGAGGCCGGAGGGAATATTGAGCTATATAATGATAGGCCTGATTGTTAATGATTATAAGAGGCTGTTCAAAAACGCTGTGTTTTCAATATGTCAAAGAACGTGATCTATATATAGTGGCAGTTCTTTCTGCCTTGCTTTTTTCTGAATCAAAGGTGGCCATTTAACCCCAACCAGCCATGCAATCGACCTTATTTGACCTTATTTGACCCTGTTTATATAAATAAACTGTTTAGTCTGGTAACCTGTTTAATCAGATTAATCTGTGCACTAATACATAATTTAATGTACATTTATGCGGTAAATTAACTTGAATAGCTTTTTGGGAGCTGATTGGGGACAATTTTACGGGGATTAAAAGCATGGTGAAATGAGTATTTCCAATAAAACAAAGCCTACATCGTGGTTCATACCTGCGCTCTTGCTGACAGGCTTTATCGTCGTCTTTGGATTTTTGATTGGAATGATTCAAATGCGAATCTATCATTCCGGACAAAAGGAAATGGCTTCAGATATTGAAGCAGTCGCTGAAAGTGTGAAGTTAAGATTAAAAGGCAACGAAGACTATTTGGAGATGATGGCCAAAGAACGTGCTGTCGATGCCCTTGATCAGGGACAGTTTCAACTTCGGGCTTCACGGTACGTGGCTGATCATCCGGAAATGATTAACATTACCTGGGTTGATTCCACATTTCATATTCTGGATGTAGCTCCACTGGAGGGCAATCGGCAAATTATTGGACTGCATCTTGATCTGGCTGAACCCAAAAGAGCATCCCATCAGGCTCAAAAATTAAGGGATCCTCAATATACAAAAGCTTTCGAAGCCATACAGGGTAATCCCTCGTTTGAAATATGGATCCCTGTGTTCCAGGGCAATACTTTCCTTGGACTTTTGGCTGGTGTTTATTCCTGCGAGAAGGTGATCAACACGATAGTCCCCCGGGAAATGGCCAATCGTTATAAGGCCTGTTTTGAAGATGATCAGGACAACATCGTCTGGCAACAAAACCCGCACCAATCTGTTATTCCAAAGATTGAATCTAAGATTTTAATCACTCCCCCTGAAAGTGGTTTGACCTTGCGCTTCACTTTAATGGGATGGGGATTTATCGACTGGACTTTATCAATTGTCATTCTCATCTGTATCGGTTTGGTGGGCGGAATGGCCAACTCGATGTGGTCCATCAGTGTTGAAGTGAAGCGAAGGATTGAAACAGAGAATAAATTACAAAGACAAAATGTTGAATTCGCCTTGCTCAACGAGGAATATAAAATTCAAAACAGTGAACTTCAACGGGCCAAAGAGAGGGCAGAAGTCGCTGACCGGCTGAAATCCGCCTTTTTGGCCAACGTTTCCCACGAGATACGTACTCCGTTAAATTCAATTGTCGGATTTTCTTCCCTGTTAGGGGATCCCGATTTAAGTGAACCCGTGAAAAAGTCTTACATCGATCTGGTTGAATCAAACAGTGAATCGCTCCTGGTTTTAATTGATGAAATTCTTGATCTGTCAAAGATTGAAGCCAAGCAACTTGTACTTAAAAAACAAGATTTCAGCATGGATCTTTTGCTGGCTGAATTGTTTCAGATATTTAGCCTTGGGAATACCAATTCCAAAACAGAACTGATGATAGGTCAGAATATTAAAGGCAACTGGCTTTCAGTTTTTTCAGATCGGGTGCGTGTGAAACAGGTCTTGATCAATTTTCTTTCCAATGCGTTCAAATTCACCGATTCGGGTACGATTGAAATGGGATATTTCCAGTCGGGGACACATGAAGTGGTCATTTATGTGAAAGATACCGGTATTGGGATCAAGAAGGAACACCATGATGAAATCTTTCATCGGTTCCGTAAACTAAATGAAAGTTCATCCCGTCTTTACCGGGGTACAGGGTTGGGTCTTGCCATCAGTCAAAAGATCATTGACCTGCTGGGTGGAAGGGTCTGGATTGAATCAGAACCCGATATAGGGTCAACCTTCTTTTTTACTTTGCAGGATTGTGTGTTGAAAGAGGTGAATACATAAAAGAAGAGGCTGTCCAAAAAGAAAAGTAAAGAAAAAAATTTAACACAAAGGCACAAAGAAATTCACCACAGATTACACAGATAAGTAATAGAAACTAAATAAT
>DMFR01000369.1 GCA_003450125.1 Prolixibacteraceae bacterium
GGTCTAAACGCCTATACCAATTAACTTAAATGGATGAAACTTCAAATCCCACCTTTTTCAAATCCTCCCAATAGCCAGGATACGATTTAGTAACCACCATCGGATCTAGTATTACTACCTTACAGAACTGCTGACAGGCAGGAGCAAATGCCATGGCCATACGGTGATCATGGTAAGTTTCAATTTCAGGCATGGATTGTTTTTGGAACGGTAAGGTACCATCCCATTTCAATTCTCCATGAGCCGGTTCAGTAAGCTGAGCCCCAAATTTAGCCAGTTCATCCTGAAGTGCGTCAATGCGGTTGGTTTCCTTTATCTTCAGGGTTTCAAGTCCTGTAAAGTGAAATGGGATCTGTTTCATCACACACAAAACAGCAAAGGTCTGCGCCACATCAGGGTTCTCAATAAAGTTAAGCTGAAGAAATTTAGGCAAAGGCTGATTGTTTTTAGTCAGACGAGCTCCTTTTTCAGTGGCAATAGTCTGAATACTCAACTGTTCGAACCACTGGGCTATGATGGCATCTCCCTGCAGGCTTTGGGTGCGTAGCCCGATCAGTTCAACATCTACCTCTTCAGCCAACACAGCCATTTGATACCAGTACGAGGCCCCCGACCAGTCTGCCTCTACTGAAAACGGACGGGCTGTATATCTTTGTTCCGAAATGCGTATCTCATTGCCTTTCCATACATGCTGTACACCAAATTGTTCCATCAGTTTCAGTGTCATTTCAATGTAGGGACGCGAGGTTGTTTTATTCTTCAGTCTTAAGGTCAGACCTCCCTCAAGGGTGGGGGCAATCATCATAAGGGCTGAAATATATTGGCTGCTAATACTGCCATCGAGTTCAAGCACGCATCCTTTGAGGTGTGAGCCGTAAATCTTCAATGGCGGGAATCCTTCCTTTTCCATGTATTCAATGCGTGCACCCACTTTGGTAAGCGCATCGACCAAAATACCAATGGGACGTTGCTTCATACGATCCGATCCTGTGATGGTCCATTCACCCACAATCTGGGAAAGAAAGGCAGTCAAAAAACGCATGGCCGTACCTGCATGACCTATATCAAAATGATTGCTGTTGGAGTTGAAAACCTGTTCCATTACCCGCGTATCGTCGCTCTCCGAAAGATTTCCGATTGGGTAAGGACTATAACTCAGTGCATGAATTATCAGCGCCCTGTTGGCGATGCTTTTTGACGAAGGAAGGACAATGCTTCCCTTCAAGGAGGAATCAGGTTTAGAAACGAGGTATTTCATTCAGTAAAAAATTAATCAACAAATGGGTTTAAAGTTTAATGTTCAAAGTTTAAAGTTGCGCCACTCGTAACAGAACCTGAAACTTTGAACTTTAAACTTTGAACTTTAAAACTATTTCAAACTCTTATAATATTCCAGCGCTTCAAAAATCAGTTCTTGCGAACAATCCACATTGATTTCAACTTTGCCGATTTCAGGAATCAGGGTAAAGTTGATGCGCTTACCTTCATTCTTTTTGTCATGGGTCATCAGTTCATAAAGTGCCTGAAAATCAATTTGTTGGATTTCAAACTTGCCGTACCTGGAGATCAGCCATGCTGAAATGCTATCCAGTTCACTCAATTCCAAACCACATTTCTGATAGGAAAGGTAAAGTTCAGCAATCATCCCATACACCACGGCATAGCCGTGCAATATGGGGCGTCCGGTTTTCAGGGCATAGCTTTCGAAAGCATGCCCGATGGTATGCCCGAAGTTCAATGCTTTCCTGATATTTTGTTCCGTCAGGTCATTCATCACATGCCATTCTTTGATGGCAACCGAATGGGCAATAATTTCCTGAAGTGACTCATAATTGACGTTTTCAAGGTCATAAGCCAGTAACTCCAGCCAATGCGTCCAGCTTTTGATCAAACCATGCTTGAGCATTTCTGCATAACCGGAAAGGAAATTGGAATGATCGATGGATTTGAGAAAATTGGTATTGATGATGACTGTATTCGGTTCATTGAAAACACCAATTTCATTTTTAAGCCCGTTGAAGTTGAATCCTGTTTTACCACCCAATGATGCATCTACCTGCGCCAGCAAGGTGGTGGGGATATTGACAAAATCCATTCCCCGCTTAAAAGTTGATGCCGCAAAACCACCCAAATCTGTCAGCATACCACCTCCCAGATTGATCAGAAGAGACTTGCGGTCAGCTTGGTTGTTGCTCAGAAAATCCCACACCAGTCCAACGGATTGGATGGTTTTATTTTCCTCTCCTGAAGGAAGTGCATACTGTTTGATCCCAAATTCATCGAGCACCGGTTGAATGACCGGTAAACAAAATCTGCCTGCTGTTTGATCTGCGAGCAGAAACACCTTACCCACAGGATATTTTTGAACTATTTTCTGAAGTTCATCGCAAATGTGCTGTGAAAAGACAATATTTGAGTGTACTTTTGATTCAGTCATTGGCTTTACTTTTTAACGTGACAAAGTTAAGTTATTTTGCCTAAACTGTTAGCTTGTCAGCCAAATGCTCCCATCATTCACAATTTGATCAAACAACATGGAAATTTCGAACCAAAAAAGATGCAAGCGGATCAAACGCTCTTTTAACATTACAGGCATTGTCATTGTCCTTGTCGGGCTGGTCTTCCTTTGGATGAAACAAGATATATCGGTGATGATCACCGTGGGGGTGTTTATTGTCTATGTGGGAATTTCGCAATTTGCCAACCTGTGTTACGTGTATTTCAGCACAGCCAATGAGAAGATATTGATCAAGTATTACCCCATCATTTCTCTCATGAAAAAGGAATACGATGCCATCGAATTTGCACAAAAATCGCTGGTAGGCTTTCAGATGGAAAAAGCCATGGGATTTTCTGACCTTCAGATTGCCATCAAAACCAAGCGAGGCGTTGCTGAATACCCTTCCATCAGCCTGGCGGCCCTCAATAAAGCCGAAATCGAACAAATCAGATCAGCCTTAACGGAGATTATAGGCAACAGCGAAGTGAAGTTCGCCATCAAAGAGAAAAAATAATAATTAAACTATTTATC
>DMFR01000052.1:0-3451 GCA_003450125.1 Prolixibacteraceae bacterium
TTACAGAAAGCTTACAGAAACATTGGCGTTGGTAGGGAGTTGGTATAAGGAGGGTAGTAAGTTGGTGGGAAGGAAAAGGCTCTGATTGATATTACGATAAAAGGGGAAGCTGGGTAAAGAGAAATTCAGAATCACGGTCAGGTAATAGCTGGATGATAAATTTAAACACCACGATCAGGTGATGAAGGTAGCGAAAATTTGTCATAAAATACAGGGTTAAATGAAATAATCGGGCATTTGTTCTTTGTAAAAGTTTCAGTAATTGATTTATCTGGAAAATTGATGCTCCGATTTACACGTGAGTGGGAGTCAAAGAAAATAATATTTTTAGATCGGAAGAGGGTAACACATTCCAAGAGGTTCACAGTAATTTGTTAATGAAGCAATGAATTTATTGTCTACAAATTGTATCTTATTGAATATTAATATATTATAATTACATCCCTGCTTTATTTTCAATCAAAACGCGGAAGACAATTCTCAGTGGAGATTTTCATTTTTGAAAAGAAAGTGAATATGGAAAAAGCTTAATTAATTGATTTTGACAATTTAATTAAAATTACTATTTTTGTGGCGACAATTTTGGGGAAACCAAATGTAGGGGATCGAAAGTCCCCTATTTTATTACAAAGATATGATCGACAAAGCCAGGATAGCAGAACTTGTAAATGAAAAGATAGCAGATGACCAGTTTCTGGTCGATGTGACCGTTTCATCGGGCAACGATATTCATATTATGGTTGACAGCGATACGGGCATTTCCATCAATCAGATTGTTGAAATAAGCCGGTACGTGGAAAGTAAGCTGGACAGGGAAGCCGAAGATTTTGAATTGTCGGTTTATTCTGCCGGGTTAACTGAACCTTTTAGGCTGATTCGTCAGTATAAGAAAAATAAGGACCAGGAAATTGAAGTATTGCTGACCAACGGGCAAAAACTGAACGGACTGCTGATCGGGGTTGAAGACCAGGGCATTGACCTGGAGGTAACAACTAAAGAAAAGCCGGAGGGATCGAAAAAGAAGGAACTCGTCACACGGGTTCATCATTTGGGATATTCTGAAATAAAAGAAGCAAAACAAATCTTAAAATTTTAAAAAACGGGACTAGATGGAGACTCTTAATCTTATCGACACCTTTGCCGAATTTAAGGAACTAAAAAGCATCGACCGCGCCACCATGATGAGCGTGCTGGAAGATGTATTCAAAAACGTTCTGCAAAAGACCTACGGCACTGACGAAAATTTCGATGTGATTATTAACATCGATAAGGGTGACTTTGAGATTTGGCGCAATAGAGAGGTGGTAGCTGACGAGGATTTTGAGGATCCCAACAGGCAGATTACTTTGAAGGAAGCCAAAAAAATTGATGCAGATTATGAAATTGGAGAAGAGGTAACCGATGAGGTGAAGCTTGCCCAGTTTGGCCGTAGGGCTATATTGAATTTGCGTCAAAATCTTGCAAGCCGCATTATGGAATTGGAAAAAGACCAGATCTTTTCCAAATACAAAAATAAAATCGGGGACATCGTTGCCGGTGAAGTGTACCAGGTATGGAAAAAAGAAATCCTGATCTTGGATGATGAAGGAAATGAACTGATTCTTCCAAGGACCGAACAGATTCCATCGGATTATTTCAGAAAAGGGGATAACCTTCGGGCGGTGGTTTACAAGGTTGAACTTAGGAACAACAACCCGCTGATTATTCTTTCACGCACCTCAACGGTATTCCTGGAACGATTGTTTGAGTTGGAAGTTCCCGAAATCTTCGATGGTTTGATTACCATCAAAAAGATTGTCAGGGTACCGGGTGAAAGGGCCAAGGTGGCCGTTGAGTCGTATGACGAACGCATTGACCCGGTAGGGGCTTGTGTAGGAATGAAAGGATCGCGGATTCATGGCATTGTCCGTGAGTTGCGCAATGAAAATATTGATGTGATCAACTATTCGGCCAATACGCAGTTGTTTATTCAACGGGCATTGAATCCGGCCAAGGTATCGTCCATCAAATTGCATGAAGACACCAAGCGGGCGGATGTGTATCTGAAACCTGACGAAGTGTCGATGGCCATCGGGAAGGGTGGATTAAATATCCGGCTTGCCAGCCAGCTTACAGGCTACGAAATTGATGTATACCGCGAGGTAGCACCCGATGACGAAGATGTGAACCTGGATGAGTTTGCCGATGAAATTGAAAGCTGGGTAATTGACCAACTCAAATCAATTGGTTGCGATACGGCTAAAAACGTATTGAGCCTTACCCGGTCAGAACTGATCAAAAGAACTGATCTCGAAGATGAAACAATCGATGAGGTTCTTAGAATTCTTAGAAATGAATTTGAATAAATTTGATAGTTTATTCCTATTTTAGCATGAAAATTAGGGCATTTTGGATTTTGAATGTAGAAATGCATCATCGTTAATTCCTTAAAAATATTTTTGAGGTTTATTTAACTGAATGGGTTTATGGTTATAGGTGGTATTAAAAGACTAAGTAAAGTAGCGCGGGATTTTAATGTAGGTATTTCAACAATCGTTGATTTCCTGCACAAGAAAGGATTTGCCATAGATACAGATCCTAACAATAAAATTACAGACGATGCCTACCATCTTCTTGAGAAAGAATACAAGGGAGATGTAAGTCTGAAAAAAGAGTCAGAAAAGATTAACCTGAAAATTCATCGGGGAGCCAAAGAATCTGTTTCGCTGGATGATGTCAAGGATACGAATCGTCGTATTGATGAAGATGATTATGAAGATGATGAAGTGATCATCAAGGGCAATACTTCCAAAAAGGTAGAGCCTGTTCAGCATCATGAGCCAAAGACGGTCAAGCATGAACATAAAGAGGAGACTTTTTCGGTTCACCGGCCTGAGATGGAACCTTTAAAGGTTCTGGGCACGATCGATCTGGAGAACCTGAATACAGCTCACAAGAAAAAAGAAGAGCCGGTGATCCATAAGGAAACCCCACCAGCCGTTGAGCAAAAAGCGGTCGTTGAACCCCAGCCGGTTGCTGAAGCGCCCAAGAAAGAGGAAGTAAAACCTCAGGAGGTAAAGGCCCCGGAAGTGAAAGCTGTCGAGGAAGTAAAACCGCAGGAAGTCAGGGTTGAAAAACCGGTTGAAGAAGTAAAGGAAAAGAAGCAGCCGGTGGTTGTTAAACCGGAAGCCAAAGAGGAAACAGTTCAGGCGGTAGTGGAAGAAGACAATCGCTTCGATTCTGAAGTGATTACTACCAATGTTCCAAAGGTGGAGGAAGTGAAGGTAGTAGGTAGGATTGACCTGGATCTGTTGAACCAGAAAACCCGTCCTGCCAAGAAAAGCAAGAAGCAGAAAGAGGAAGAACGCAAAGATAGGGATCGTGTTCGTCGCGATGTCCAAAGACCAGGAGAAAGTCAGGCTCCTGTTGCTGAAGAAACCAGCAATGAGCCAGCCAGGACCCCTCCAACGGT
>DMFR01000052.1:3538-8963 GCA_003450125.1 Prolixibacteraceae bacterium
GATTGGCAGGACCAACTGTTGTGGGCAAGATCGACCTACAAGGTGACAAGAGGCCTCCGTTATCAGAGGCCGCCCTGCAACAGGCCCGCAATAAGAAAAAGAGAAAACGTATTTCAAAAGATATTCCAGGGGCTCAGCAAAGAGTGCCGGTAGCGGGAGATAAACCTCCGGTTACAGGCGAAAGGCGCAAGCTGGTGGTGACCAAAAACATCGGTGGCCAGGCTCCTTCGGCTAAGGATAAAGCCAAATTAAGTAAACGTCCGCTGCTGAAAAAAGAAGTCAGTGAAGAGGATGTGCAGAAACAAATTAAAGACACCCTTGCCCGTCTGACCACCAAAGGCACCAAGTCCAAGGGGTCAAAATACCGCAAGGACAAACGCCAGATGGTGAGCGACAAAGCTGCCGCCCAGCTGGAACGCGATGAAGCGGATCAGAACATTCTGAAGGTAACCGAATACGTTTCAGTGAACGAGCTGGCTACGATGATGGATGTTTCGGTAACCGCTGTCATTTCAACCTGTATGAGCCTTGGCTTGTTCGTTTCGATCAATCAGCGTTTGGATGCTGAAACAATGGCTATTGTAGCCGATGAATTCGGATTCAAGGTTGAATTTGTAAGCGCTGAAATCCAGGTAGCCATCGAAGAAGAACCCGATACGGCAGAACAGCTGTTGCCAAGGGCGCCCGTTGTTGCAGTAATGGGACACGTCGACCATGGTAAAACCTCTTTGCTTGACCACATCCGTAGTGCAAACGTTATTGCAGGAGAAGCCGGGGGAATTACCCAGCACATTGGCGCCTACCATGTGAAACTGAAAAACGGAAGAGAAATTACTTTCCTTGATACACCAGGGCATGAGGCCTTTACGGCCATGCGCGCCAGGGGTGCACAGGTGACCGATATTGCCATTATTATAATAGCGGCTGATGATGCCATCATGCCACAGTCTATTGAAGCCATCAACCATGCTGCTGCTGCTGCTGTTCCAATTGTCTTTGCCATCAACAAGGTTGACAAGAACGGGGCAAATCCTGAAAAGATCAAGGAGCAACTGGCCGGTATGAACTACCTGGTGGAAGACTGGGGTGGAAAATACCAGAGTCAGGAAATTTCAGCCAAGACAGGATTTAACGTTGACCTGTTACTGGAAAAGTTATTGCTTGAAGCCGAAATGCTTGAATTGAAAGGCAATCCAAATAAACGAGCCACAGGTACTGTCATTGAATCTACACTTGACAAAGGTCGCGGATATGTTTGTACTGTTCTGGTACAAAACGGGACTCTGCGTGTAGGGGATGTGATTTTAGCTGGTCAGTATTATGGACACGTGAAGGCCATGTTCAACGAACGCAACCAGCGTGTAGACTCAGCAGGACCAGCAGAACCAGTTATTGTTCTGGGTCTTGACGGAGCGCCACAGGCAGGTGACAAGTTCAATGGAATGGACAACGAGCGTGATGCCCGCAACATTGCTAACAAACGTGAACAGCTGGCCCGTGAACAAGGTCTGCGTACCACCAAACATATTACATTGGATGAAATTGGACGACGCATTGCCATTGGAAACTTCCAGGAATTGAACCTGATTGTGAAGGGTGACGTGGATGGATCTATCGAAGCGCTTTCTGATGCATTGATCAAACTGTCAACCCAGGAGATCCAGGTGAATGTAATCCACAAAGCAGTAGGAGCCATTTCAGAATCGGATATCATGCTGGCTTCTGCCTCTAACGCTATCATTGTAGGATTCCAGGTAAGACCATCGGTAAGTGCCCGTAAGATCGCAGAAAAAGAACAAATCGACATACGTCTGTACTCCATCATCTATGATGCCATCAATGAAATCAAGGCGGCTATGGAAGGAATGCTTTCTCCTGAAATTAAGGAAGAAATCACCGGAACTGCTGAAGTGATGGAAGCTTTCGATATTACCAAGGTGGGTACTATCGCCGGTTGTATTGTCCGTGACGGAAGGATCTTCAGGAAAGACAAGGTTCGCGTTATCCGCGACGGTATTGTCATCTACACCGGTACGCTTGGATCACTCAAACGTTTCAAGGACGATGTGAAGGAAGTGAACAAGGGTTACGAATGTGGTTTGAACATTGACAATTACAACAATGTGAAAGCGGGTGACTTTATTGAAGCCTTTACTTTGACGGAGGTTGCAAAAACGCTATAATTCAACAAATCAAATTTCTCATAATTCAAAAACCTGCTTTAAAAGAGCAGGTTTTTTTGTTTTATATTAAGAGTTTCACTTGGAGTGAAACTCTTAATATTCTCCTACCTATTTCAAAATAACCTTATGAACGTTGAAGTCTTTCAAATTAGTTTTGATAAAGTAAACTCCCGGAGTGTTTCCTGATAGATCAATCCATTCTTCTTTATTCTGAATCAATTGATTTAGAATGGTTTTTCCAGTAACATCAATAACAGTCAGATAAGTTCCGTTTTGAGGAATTTGGTCAAGAACAAGTTTCACTTTTCCTGAAGTTGGATTGGGATAAATTGTCAATATCTGGGTATCAAAAATTGGGTGTATTCCCGTCGTGGATTCTTGAGTTACAGTAATGGTTTGTGATGCCATGCCGGCTGGATAAACAGTTATAGTAGCCGTTCTGGTTACATTCAATGGATTGGCTTCTGCGGCAAGAGTAATCGTTTGACTGCCTGATACAATTGGGGGATTAACCGTAAGCCAGGACTTGTCGGAAATGGCCATAGAGTTGGTATTCGAAGTCACATTAATCCTTGTACTGGCTTCCGTTGCCCCTACACTTACCTGGTTTGCAGAAAGAGCCAATTCAGCTTCCTTAATTAAGAGCAGATCCGCATCCTTAATGAGTATTACACTGTCCAGATAAGTCGTTGCCTGGGCTGTAGAGAGCATCCATTGAATTTTTTGTTGGGTTGTTGGAACCATCTGATCAAATACAACATGGAAAGTAAACCATCTTGGTTGCATGTCGGTGAAATAGAACCATTCAGACCTGCCACTGAAAGCTTCAGGATCCGTACTGGCTCCATAGCGATTGTAATTATTCTGTGGACCATCTTCAAAGTCAACCATATTAGACCTTGGCATATTTGACCAGGATTTAAATTTCAGGGTATATGGAACATTGGCTTCTGCCTTTAATCCAGATTGATTGAATTGATAATGCCAGGTATTTCCATCAATTGCATAAAATGTGGTCATTGAAACCCTACCATTCGAAACAAGAGGTTCAGTTTGTCCAGCCACAGTGCCATCTACCCAATAACCCCAATTGGTCAGATCGGTGGTGAAATCCCAGTTCTTGATCAGGTTAAAGCGGTTCCAGGCATCAGTACTCCAGTTTTCGACAATAGAATCTCCGGATTCGATTGGAATACCCGGTTTGGCATTTTGTATAACTGTAATGGACTGTGGGTCTATGCCGGTTGCATAGACAGTTACCTTTGCAGTTCTGTTTACATACAATGGGTTGGCCTGGGCAGTAAATGTGATCGGTTGATTTCCTGTTCCCGTTGGTGGGTTTACCATAAGCCATGCCTGATCGGAGCGTACTTCCCAGTTGGTATTGGAAGTGATGTTTGCTGTTGCACTACTTTCAGTTTCATCAAGACTTAAAGCGGTTGTAGAAAGGACTAGATAATCCCTGTTGACAACCGTTGAATCATCGTATTTTATAAGAATAATGCTGTCCAGTTAGGTAGTCGCATTGGCCGTTGACAACATCCATTGAATCTTTTGTTGGGTCGTTGGAATCATTTTGTCAAAAATAACATGGAAAGTAAACCATCTGGGTTCTATCGTGGTGGAATACACCCAATCCGATTTGCCATTTACGGCTTCAGGATCAGAACTTGCCCCATAGCGATTGTAATTGTTTTGTGGAGAATCTTCAAATACAAGTTCATTTGACCTGGGCTTGCTAGACCAGGATTTAAACTTCAGGATGTAAGGAACATTGGCTTCAGCCTTTAATTCGGATTGATTGAATTGATAATGCCAAGTTGCACCATCTGCGGCAAGAGCTGTGGTCATTGAAACAACTCCATTCAATACAACAGGTGAAGTTTGACCGCCAGCACTACCGTCAACCCAAAACCCCCAATTCGTAAGGTCAGTGTTGAAGTTCCAGTTTTTAATCAGGTTAAAATAGTTCCAGACTTCATTTTCATCTGCTATTTGTCCACTGATGGTAACAGTAGCAGTAGCTTCCAGCCATGGCTGTTCAAGGACCGTTACTTTTACAGTTACAGTCCCGTTTGAAAGGGCGGTAACAAGACCCATATCATTGATTGAAGCTTTGCCTGTCACATTTGTCACTGTCCAGATGAGTTTTACGTTTGTGGAACTTTCAGGGGTGAGATGGGCAATCAGTTGTAAAGTACCTTTGTCCTTGGTAATTGAATCGGGAGTAAGTGTAATTATATCAGGCGGATCGTAGCTTGTTGGCTCAAGTACCATTTCACCTGCGTCATCCATATTGTTCCAGTTTTCATCAATCGCACCGGCATTTGACCAACCCATCCTATTGCGTGTGGGTGGATTGGTGTCATTGTCACTGATGGAAATATCAAATCCAATGGGTTGGGTTACATCTACTTTATTACCATCTTTATCGAGCAATTTTGTGAAGGGAATAAAATATTCAACCAGGTACGAAGGGTCGGTTACGTAATAGGAAAAGTGAATTTCATTGGGAAAGGTATCAAAAAACTGGCCACCTCTTATCTGACCTTTAACGGGAGCAGGAGCAAAGCAATAATGTCCGCTATTGGGATAGGAGGTACCCAATCCATCCTTTTTTTCATAATTACAATCAAACGAAAGCTCAGGTTTGTCATACAACCACCCTTCTCCCTTGTCGTAGGCAGGGGAAAATACGTTATCGGCCACTTTAACAAGAATATAAATGCCTTCATGGTCCCACAACGCTTTCCAGGTCGTTTGCCCTAAAGTTCCCAAAGTGGGGGTTTCTAATCGGTAAGGTAAAGCGATATTGTATTCATTGGCAGTGGCCCATATATCATCTACAATTCCATCAATTACCGGAGCCACGGAGGTGATCTTGACCACTGCCGTTGGTTTTTGTGCCAGGGCTATCGTTCCCCAAACCACCCCCAAAATAAGTAGCAGGATTGATTTGAATGTCAATAAATGAAAAAACGTAAGATCAAGCTTGTTTAAGATAGCACTTAGTGGATTTTCAGGACATTTAGAGATCATCTCCTGTTGATGTTTGGTGAATGGGTTAGTTCTCATTTTTGTTTCAAGTTTAATTATTGAGAAACTGGCATTGGTTTTTTTGTTACTTCTATAGAAATAGAAAAGGCCAATTATCAGTCAACTTTGAATAGTTTGACCTTTTTATAGCTCTTAAACCTTCTGATTTTCAAAGTTTAAATATAAGCAAAAACGATGTATAATGC
>DMFR01000063.1:0-17967 GCA_003450125.1 Prolixibacteraceae bacterium
TGTTGAGTTATTTATCCACTAAAAGATAAAATAATTTTTATACATTGATTATTAATCATTTAAATCACACACAATGAATCTCAATTTACAAACTCCAGTAGGTGAAATCGCCCGTTTCAATTATAAAACGGTTGAAGTGTTTGAAAAACTAAGAATAGATTTCTGCTGTGGGGGCGATATTTCGCTCGAAGAAGCCTGTAAAAGACAAAAAGTGGATGCCAATGAAGTATTGGGGTCCATCAAAAAACTAATTGGTACCACCCAAACAGATAATGACCGTATCCATGCCCTCCCACTCGATCAGCTGATTGATCACATTGTAAAAGTTCATCATTCCTACGTCCTGGAATCGATCCCCGTATTGCAAAGGTATCTGCACAAGATTACCGATGTACACGGAGCCAATCATCCTGAACTGGCTGTTGTTGAAGACCATTTCAATCAAACAGCCAACAATTTGCTTGAGCACATGCAAAAAGAGGAGCGGATTCTTTTCCCTACCATTAAAGAAATGTTATTGGCCAAAACAAATAAAACCGAGTTTACCGGTTCTCATTGCGGAACTGTCCAATCCCCCATTTCAGTGATGAAACAAGAGCATGAGGCAGAAGGTGACCGCTTTGAACAGATCTCTTCCATGACCCAGAACTATCTGGTTCCTGCAGATGCTTGTAACACATTCTCTTATGCCTATCAAAAGCTTCAGGAGTTTGAACAGGATTTGCACCGCCACATCCATCTGGAAAATAATATTCTTTTCCCCGAAGCCATCAAGCTTGAAAAAGAACTCATTAATGTGTAATTTTGAGCCAATCTCTTAATATCATCTATGTTATCAAAAGCCGCTGAATACGCGATACGCTCCATGGTTTATATCTGGATGATGAATCAGGAAGGAACGCGTCCGGGTTACCGTACCATTGCCGCTGAAGTTGGCTCTCCGGAGCACTTCACGGCCAAGGTGCTTCAAACCATGACGCATTCCAACTTTGTACGCGCAGGTAAAGGAAGGGGCGGTGGCTTCTACTTTGAAGATATGGACAAAGAACTTCCCGTGATTGAAATCATTAAAGCCATTGACGGGGTCAAGTTCTTCTCCAGTTGTGCCTTTGGTTTTGAAAACTGTGACTGCGAGAATCCTTGTCCGATGCATGAAGAATTCCAGCATATCCGCGATGGCTTTTCTGAGATGGTTGTAAAACTGACCGTTCAATCCATGGCTGAAAAGATACTCAATGGTACCGCTACATTGAATCAGAATATGAAAGTGGTGATTTAAACTACCTATTGATCATGAAGCAAATTCTACAATTCATATTAAAAGTAATTGGCTGGTTGCTGATGATCCCGGTGTATTTCTATAAGTATGCCATCTCACCGCTCACTTCACCCTCTTGCCGCCACGAGCCTACCTGTTCGCAGTATGCCATTGAGGCCATTAAAATACATGGTCCTTTCAAGGGCTTTTGGCTGGGTACCAAACGGATTGCCAAATGCCATCCCTGGGGAACACATGGATATGATCCCGTTCCACCAAAGAAGGAGAAGAGTGGTCAGTCGCAGTAAGTCGTAATTTCTAAAATTTCTTTTTTCAGGAAGAAAAGAATTTGTGTAAATTAGCCGTAAAACATTTCAAATACATGAGCAATATTAAATTATTTGAGAGCAAACAAATAAGGTCGGTTTGGAATGAAATTGATCAGACATGGTATTTCGTTGTAGAAGATGTTGTTTCAGTTTTAACCGATAGCAACGACCCAAAGCAATACGTCAAACGTATGCGACAACGTGATAAAGAACTTGCCAAAGGGTGGGTACAATTTGTACCCACCCTTTGGGTAGAAACTGCTGGCGGTAAACAACGAATGGGGTGTGCCAGTGCTAAAGGACTTTTGCGTATTATACAATCCATTCCATCACCTAACGCAGAGCCTTTCAAACTTTGGTTGGCACAAGTAGGTTCGGACCGATTAGATGAGATTGAAAACCCCGAATTGGCTACTCAGCGAACAAGAGAACTTTATAAACTTAAAGGCTATCCTGACGACTGGATTGAAAAGCGAATGCGAAGTATTGCTATTCGCGAGGAGTTGACTGAAGAATGGAAAAACAGAGGTGTAAAGGAACAAATAGAATATTCCATACTTACAGCAGAGATTTCAAAAGCAACTTTCGGCTTGACACCTTCAGAATATAAAAAAGTCAAAGGACTGAAAAGCCAAAACCTGCGTGATCACATGAACGACCTTGAATTAATTTTTTCAATGCTCGGTGAGGCTTCAACAACTGAAATTGTAAAGACACAGAATCCCAGAGGATTTATTCAAAATAAAAAGGCTGCTAAACAAGGTGGTGCCGTTGCTGGCAATGCAAGGAAAGAACTTGAAAGTAGAACAGGAAAAAAAGTAGTGTCCACAGATAATTACTTACCAGAAACAAAGAAAAACAAAGAACTAAATAAAGGTAAGGAGTAAAAATAGTTAAAGTCGGATAAGAGCACTTTTTAAATTCACCAGTCAACGTACAGACCAAATGATACTTCTTTCTCGGGAAATCAAACTATCTTTGGGATTTACTGTTTAAGCAATTTCCGATTTTAGTTATTCTTGAATGAAAAATTACTTCTATTTAATAATCCTGCTGCTGGCCGCCTGTCAGCCAAAGCCTAAAGATGAGCGGCAACTGGTATCGGTCAGTATCCTTCCCCAGAAGTATTTCGTGGACCAGATTGCAGGTAATCTTTTGCAGGTAAACGTATTGGTTCCCCCTGGCTCCAGTCCGCACAATTATGAGATACTGCCTTCCCAAATGAAAGATCTGGCCAAATCGAAGGCATGGCTTCAGATTGGACTGCTCACTTTTGAGGCTGCCTTAAAGGATAAACTGGCCGATCTGAACAAAGATCTGTCGATCGTGAATTGTTCTGAAGGCATCATACCCATTGCGGGTATTGAACATGAGGAAGAAGGCCATGCAGAACAGGCCGATCATGGCGCCTTTGACCCCCATACCTGGCTAGCGCCCGCCGAGGCAAAGATCATCGCTCAAAACACCCTGAAAGCCCTTAAAACAGCCTTTCCGGATCATGCCAAAGACTTTGAAACCAATTACACCAGGTTCATCTCGCGCATTGATTCCCTTTCTGCTCAAATTACTCAAAAGCTGGCCCCTCTGAAGAACCGCAACATCCTGATTTTTCACCCTGCACTGGCTTATTATGCCCGCCAGTTTGGAATGCAACAAATTGCCCTTGAACTCAACGGGAAAGATCCTTCACCCAGGCACATGAAGGAAATTGTCGATCTGGCGCATTCTCAAAATATTCGTGTTATCTTTATACAGAAGGAATTTGACGCATCCTTTGCCTTACAGCTGTCGCGTGAAATCAATGGGGAAGTGGTCATTATTGACCCGTTGGATTACAATTGGGAAAAACAGATGCTCGATATTACTGATAAAATAGCAGCGCAAAAATGAAGAAACTGCTTGAAATAAAAGACCTTTCGGCTGGCTATGACAACCAGGTTGTCCTTGAGAATGTTTCACTGACCATTTTAGCCAACGACTTCATTGGGGTGATAGGCCCCAACGGAGGCGGGAAAACGACCCTGATAAAGACCATTCTTGGCTTGGTGAAACCCATTTCAGGGGAAATGAACCTGTTGATCAGCAAAACAAACATTGGCTACCTTCCACAGGTCAACCAGATCGACAAGCGCTTTCCCATTTCGGTCATTGATGTAGTGCGCTCCGGGAAAGCTGATACAGCCCTTTTCTCTTCGTTTCACCAAAACAAGGAAGAGAAGCAAAAAGCGGAATCCTTGATGCAGGAAATGGGTATCACTTCGATCCGCCACAAATCCATCGGAGAACTATCCGGGGGACAGATGCAGCGGGTGTTCCTGTGCCGGGCGCTGATGAATGAGCCTGAACTGCTGATTCTGGATGAGCCAAGCACTTACGTGGACAATAACTTTGAAGGTGAATTGTACCTTAAATTAAAGGAACTGAACAATAGGATGGCCATTTTACTCATCTCTCATGACGTGGGTACCATTTCCTTTTTTGTAAAAACCATCGCCTGCGTGAACCGCGGCCTGCACCATCATCCCAGCAATATTATCACCGAAGAGCAGCTGGCCTCCTACAATTGCCCCCTGCAGATTGTCACCCATGGAAATATTCCCCATACGGTTTTGAAACTACACAACGATCACCATGCACATACTCATTGAGCTGTTTTCCTACGACTTTTTCGTCAATGCCTTCCTGGCATCCCTGCTGGCAGCCATTTCCTGCGGGATTGTAGGAACTTACATTGTCTCGCGCCGCATCGTATTTATCAGCGGAGGGATTACCCATGCCTCCTTTGGCGGTATTGGCATGGGCTATTACCTGGGCATCAACCCGCTGGTGGGGGCAGGCATTTTTTCCATCTTGTCGGGTATGGGCATTCAGCTCTTCAGCAGCAAGGGGAAAGTGCGCGAGGACTCCTCGATTGCCATCTGGTGGTCACTTGGAATGGCCATCGGGATTATATTTGTTTACCTCACCCCGGGGTACGCCCCCAACCTGATGAGCTACCTCTTTGGCAGCATCCTGACCGTGTCCACCGGTGAAATAGGACTCATGCTGGCCCTGGCCATTGTCATCATCCTGTTCTTTACCCTTTTTTACCGCACCATCCTGTACATCGCCTTTGATGAGGACTTTGCCAAAACGTCCGACCTGCCCGTAGCCCTTTTCAATTACCTGTTAATGGTATTGATTTCCCTGACCATTGTATTGAACATCAGGGTCGTTGGAATTATTTTAATCCTTTCCCTCCTGACCATTCCGCAGGCTACGGCCAATCTCTTTACCCGAAACTTTGGAAGGATGATGTTCTATTCCGTAGGATTCGCCTTCCTGGCCTCCTTTATCGGACTATTGGTCTCCTACTTTGCAGATATTCCATCAGGGGCCACCATCATTTTTACCCAGGTAGTTATCTTCGGGCTGGTCAAACTGATCAAGGCCTTCTGATTTCACCCCTCCTTCCACCTTTACCATGGATGAAATCAACAATCAGGTGACCTGTACCCACTGCAAAAAATCATGGGACAAGAAACAGCTGGAACGTTCGTGCTCCAACTGTTTTGCCTGCACCGGCTGCGAGGCCTACATCTGTCCGGAATGCCGCTACGAAATTGTAGTGATACCTACAAAGCCCATGAAAAAGCAATAGTAATTTCAATCCACTCACCTGTATTTGTCCCCTTTATTTTTCAAATTCAAGAGTAAAATCAGCACTTGCCATTTTCTCAATCTCAATTTCTTTTCCCTGCAGATTTCAAAGTATTCTAATCCTATTTGAATGCTTAATCCCCAATACTAATTCAATACAAAGTCAATACTAACTCAATACCAAGTCAAGTATTAATGGGTAGATTACGGGTACATTACGGGTACATTACGGGTACATAATGGGTTCATGAACCCGTAATGTACCCATTATCTACCCGTAATATTCCCGTTAATACTTGACTTGGTAATGAGTTAGTATGGAATTAGTATTGAATTAGTATATATACATCACAACCCAAAACTTTCGGAATTAAAAGAAGAAAGTATATCTATGGAGTTGAAAGAAGAAACCTACAGGCCAATAAAACCCTATACACAATGACCTGATCGGCTCAAAATGCAGTTAGAGAGTATAAAAAAAGAGGAGATAAACAGATAACGCTGTTGGAGTCAATAATGAATGAAATCCTGAAGGGATTGAATGTGAATAGCCACCGGTGCAACCTGTGGAAAGGGTTCAATAATAATGTATTAAATGATATTGAACCCCAGCCTATGTCAGGCAGGCGGGCATTCAGGGTTCGGGTCAGAGGTGGTATCATATCCCCCGAAATGCATTCGGGGCTATTCATATTCAACCACCTTGTGGTTTCATCCTTCTTCTCAAAAGTACTTACTGAATCCTTTTTTGGACAATGCGCAGTTTAAAGTTTTATTCCCTGGTATCTTTCCATTCGCCCCAGTAGATGGACGACAGATAGCTGCGAAGCATACCGTCGAAAAGCCTTACGGCCTGAAGCCTGGCTTGCGTGGAGCTGATCTTTTGAATTTCGTCCGGCACCTGTGGAACGCGCTGATCAATGAAAGCATTGAGTTCAGTGAGGGTTTGCGAATAATTGGGAATGTTTTTTTCTTTCAGCACCGAAAAAACGGGTTCAGGCATGGCGATCACCTCTTCCTTCAGATCTGGAATATAGCGGCCAAGAATCTTAAAACTGTTTTCGGGTAACTTTTTTTGCCAATCCACATAAGTGGAAATCAAGCCAAGCAGTTCATCCCTGCTTTCTTTGGTGGCTTCGGCAGGCAGTTTGCCCAATTGAAGTTTCTGATCGTTCACCATCGTTTCCTGGGCCATCCAACTGGTCTTGATGGCTGAAAAGGTACCCAGGTCCTTGAAGGGATTGTCGCTTGGAAGGCCCACAAATATCACTTTGGTCTTGTAGGAAGGGTTGCTTGCAGTTACTTCATCAATGGTTGACTTGAGGGAGTTTACCGCGTTCTGCAGGTTCCTGATGGCCTGCTGTACACCGATAAAATTAAGCTTATAGAAATTGGCCTCGATGCTGTCACTGACAGATTGTACATCTTTCAATTTATCCTGTACCTGTTCATTCTTGATTCCTTTGGCCTGAACATTCTTGGTGGAAAACCATACATCCGATTCCCCTGCCACTTTAAAGTAAAGGGTTTCTTCGGCCACATTCTCTTCCTTGGTGGTTTTTCCGTTCTGGGTGAATTGCCAGCTGGTATGGGCAGAAACCTTCAGATAAGATTGGGAGAACTTGGTACTGGAAACGGTCACCTCGGCATTTGAAGGATTGGCCGATGTTTTAACCTGGAGAAATTCATCCCCATCGAAATGAGTTGATTGCGAGGTCAACTTCCATTCCGCCATATCCCCGTTCAACTTGTAAGTAATCCCGTTTTCTCCCCTGGAGAGGATTTGGGCAGTACCGGCTATATCGGCGTAAATATCAGGAAATTTGCAGTAGTCCCTGCGTCCCCCTTCCATTTCAACTACAATCTGCAATTTTTGTCCTGGTTTTACCGTCAGAATATCCCCACTTTTAGATGGTTTTCCATCCACCGTAATTTGTGTAAATGGTTTCCGTATAGGTTGAACAGCATAACCAAATCCAGTCGTTAAAACCACCCCCAAAATCAGAAAAAGGCTTTTCATATCTCAGATTTGTTGATTTTTGATAGGGGATAAAATTAATTAAAATATGAGACGATGGAATAAAATCCTATTTCTTTATCACTTTTTCAGTAAAAAGCCTGGCGGCGGTATGTATCCTTAGAAAATACAGGCCTGGCTTCAGTTGATCAACACTTATATTTAAGGCATTGGTATCCCCGTTTATTCTCCCTGCCATTTTGCCCTCGGCAGAAAACAATTCCACGCTCCTGATCGGTTCAGGGGCCTCAATCAGGAGATGATCCGTGGCCGGATTGGGATAGACATGGATTTCAGAATCCATTTTTTTTTCAGCCACAGCAGTCGCCAGATCTTTAAAGGCAGGTAACTTCTGATCGCTGTACAGTCTGAATTCCCCGGCCTTTAACAGAATGGAAGCATTGGCATCTGAAACGGAGGATTCATTCCCGCTAAAGAACTCATACCAGGTGCCAGTATGCTGGAAGCTGGGAACAATACTCAGGTCGGTCATTCCGAAATTGCCGATTAGGGTGATGTTATGGTCTGCCAGTTTGAGCTGTATCTTTTTGACGGCCCCGTTTACAGAAAGGGTTTCCTGTCCTGAGGTAAATACATCGTATTGGGTGCGCAAGCGGAGCATGGCCGAATAGACGTCGAACAGTTTAAGGCGGTTGGGGTCATCCAAATAATTCCAGAGCACCGGTTTATCCCCTATCCTTCCATTCTGGTCGATGGAAATGTCGTAACCCAGTTCCCCGAATTGCCAGATCATCTTGGGTCCTGTCAGGGATAGGAAAAAGGCAGTAGCCAGCTTGCTGCGATCAAGGGCTGTACCAAGATCCTTGGTATTGTAGGTTCCCAGGGTATTTCCAAAAGTAAGGGTCTTGTACATCTGCCGTTCCTCATCATGGCTTTCCATGTAGGCTACCAGTCCAGGTTTTGTAAAGCCTCTTTGTTGGTAAGAGGCCCAGCTGAAGTCAGATTTGCTGGCATCATTATAACCCATGGCTGCTTCACTGAAATTGTAGTTGGCATTTCCCCAAACCAGCATACCGTTACCGTAGGCCGCCAGTTCCCTTTCTTCGGTATTGGCGGTAAAATGTTCAAGGATCACAATGGCTTTTGGATTGACTTCCCATATTTTGCCGGCCATGCGTTCAAGGATGGCAATGCGCGAGGCGTCGTACCCGCTACCGTCACCCGGGGTGTTGGTAAATCCTTTGGTGAAGTCGAAACGGAATCCATCGACTTTATATTCGGTCATCCAGTATTTGGTCACCCGGTCTACAAAATCCTTGGTCGCCTGGCTTTCATGGTTAAAATCATTGCCCCAGCTATAGGTGGTGTTGGGTGAAGTCTGATTGTACCAGGGGTTGTCGGCTGCAGGGCGGCCTAAAGCGTCGTTCCAGTACATTTTGGCCAGCGGGGATGAATTGTAGGAATGGTTCAGCACCATGTCCTGTATGACGATAAAACCCTGCTTGTGGGCCTCATCAATCAAGGCCTTCAGGTCATTCTTCGTTCCATAGGCCTTGTCGGGTGCAAAATAGAAGTTCGGGTTGTATCCCCAGCTGTCGTTTCCTTCAAATTCGCTGAAGGGCATCAATTCGATGGTATTAATGCCCAACCGTTTCAGGTAGTCAAGCCTTGATTGAACAGCCTTGTAGGTTTTATCAGCGGTAAAATCACGGATCAGCAGCTCGTAAATAGAAAGCTTGCTGGTCGGTGGTATGGTATAGGAAGGCGTGCTCCAGGTATAGGGGGTTTGTGCAGTCTGCAAAACGGAAGCCCTGTCGGAGGCTTTTCCTTCAGGATAAGCCAACAGGTTGGGATAGATGGTGGAAGAGATGTATTTGTCTTCAGGATCAGACACCTTATCGGTATAGGCATCGGCCACTTTCAGTTTGCCGTCGATCAGGTATTGAAAGACGTATTCCTTTTTGGGAACCAGATTTTTTAGCTGGAGCCAGAAATAATCACCGTCTTTCTTCATCTGGTAGGCATTATCAGGATACCAGTTGTTGAAATCTCCCGTGGCAAAAATATAGGTCTTAGCAGGGGCATAAATAACCAGGTCTGCCGTCTGATCGTCGATATAGTTGATACCGGTTTGCAATCCGGCAGGTCGGGTCTCATTCATGGTGGCTTCGCGGATACATACATACACGGAGTCCAGTTTAACGCTTGTGTTCTGGGTAGCTTTAATCTTCAGCCAGTAATCTCCGGCATTGGCAAAGCTGATATTTTGGGTGATGGATGTTCCGGTTTGGGCAGCAATTTGCTGATTGTTCTGGTAGAGCACCAGATCTGCACTGCTTGATGCAGAGGCAGTGAAGACAAAGGATTGATTTTTCTCAAAAACATTGATTCTTGTTGGGGAGGATATGCTGAGGTTTAACCCAGGCGTAAAGACATTGACAAAAAGATCATTGGTTTGTTTGGATCCGTCGGCTGAGCGGAAGACCAAATTCAACGATTTAACGACCTCAGAAGGCAAAATGGAATAGAACGTATTGATATCAGGACTGATCACCAGTTCATAGATACCGTTGCCCTTGTTGGTCAGTTTGGGCTGCAGGGTGTTGTTTCCCCAGGTGCCGATCACATGCTGCCAGTTGGTACTGCCGTTGATAAATACCCCGGTGTGGGCATACAAATCCCCGGTAAATAATCCCAGCCGGGATTCTTTGGAGGAATCAAATGTAATGGTCACTGCTTGATTTTGTACCGGCAGGGCAGGATTGGTAGTAATCTGTGCAGAGCTTATCAGAGACAGGGATACCAGCCAGAAAAGAAGATGTATTCGACGTAACATTTGTTTGTGAATAAGAAGTAAAGGTAAAAAAGAAATTGCAGCAAAAAGGATGAACCTTATTTTGTACAACATCTGTGTGCTCAGAAAATCAAAAGAAAAGAATTATAAAAAGGCTTATCCGTCCACGGTGAACGGATAAGCCTTTAGGATTCTAAAAAATTAATTTTTCTTGATCGTGGCTTTAAGGGTCCAGGGATCCAAAGTAATGGTGTAATTCCCTGCGGCTGTAACAGCAAGGTTTCCACCATTTTGAGTAAGAGCAGTCAAATCTCCGCCCAGGTTAATATCCCATGCATCGTTTGCCCTGAATTTATACTCACCAACAATTAAGTCAAGGGTAATTGTAAATACCTTATTGGCAGCATCCCAGGTCATGTTTTGATCCGAGTTCCAGGCATCTGGTGTGGCACTACCAATCAGACCCCAACGGTTTGCACTATAGGTATAAGCGGTTGGATGGCTTAAATCCAAAGTAATGGCATAATCCGATTCAACGGTAACCGGAATATTACTTCCACCTGCATCCAGGGTTGCATTCCCGGCTGTACTACCATAATTTACGCCCCAATCAGAGGTACCCCTGAATTTGAAGGCACCAGCTGTCATGTGGGCTGCAAGATTGAAGGTCATACTGGTAGGATTGTAAGTCATATTGGTCTGATCATTCCATAACCCCTTGGTGGCATCACCGATGATCCCCCAGATTGTAGGAGTCAGGGTGTAAGTCATCGTTAGTGGATTGGCTTTGATCAAATAATAACCCGCTGCTGGTACAGGAATGTTTTTACCTCCGCCGACATTGGATAATTTACCTGTGTTGGTGCCATCATCTCCAAAGGTATGGGCATCGTCCCAGCTGTGGTTGGTGACCAGTTTAAAGTCTCCTGCCGCATCAAAATTGACATACCCTTCGGCATTGGCCCCGGTTGAAGGGGTATTCAAAAGGGTCAAAGCCTTATCGCTGTTGTCCCATCCATTGTATGCACCCACTACCCAGAATTTAACAACATCCAGATAAGTAGTTACTTTTAGGGTCGCCACATTGGAGTATACAGGATTGGCGAATTTATCGCCCTGGCCGGCAATCACCCGAATAGCCAGATCGCCTGTTGTATTGGGAGCAATACCAGCACTAATGGCTGCCCTGTTCAGATCAGTACCAGTGATTCCGCCGGTTAAGGCAGTTCCAAAAGCTTTCACTACAGGAGTTTTAAAGTCACCGCCCGCTTTATCGATCTGAATGGCATAATTGAGCGGAAGATTACCAAAGGCTGTGGCATTCCAGTTGAAAGTGACTGCATTGCTAGCAGCGTTTTCAAAAGTTAATGTCAAGGGTCCTGTTGGGTTCAATGCCAAGGTGACCGGAACAATGTAAGGGGTAACCACCACATTAACCGTGTTCGATTGATACTGTTCGTTGTTATTGGCATAGGATGAAATGAGCCGCACATCCAGGGGAGAAGGACCACTTACCGTTCCAAAACCAAAGACAATGGTATTGAGTTCCTTGGCCGTAAAAGAAGTGCTTTGTACGCCCTTTAAAGTCCTGGTAACCGGCTTTTCAAAATTAGTGCCTGCAGGCGCTATCTGTACAATAAACTTCTGATTCACCGAATCGGTGGCATAATTGGGCCATGACCAGTTTAATGTAAGTACGGGTTTGTCTGCATCCACCATGACAGCAGCAACAGTAGTTGCACTGCTGGTCAATTCCACAGAGCCTTTTCCTGCCTTATAAAGGGGTAAATCGCCCTCTTTTTGGCATGCAGCGAACATCAGTGCGATCCCAACTGTGGCTATGATTATTTTTACGATGTTTTTCATAATTAACCGTTTAAATATATTGAGATTAGTTTACTGTGCTACCACCGTATATTTACCACGCTGGAAGTCGATCGTGATCTTATAAGTTCCCGAAGCAGCAGGAGATGGGAATTGAGGATCAGAGTTCTTCTTTTCGAAATCGCCACCTGACACTACTGTACCGTCCAGGGCATGGTATTGTTGTTCCCAATCGCCATTGATCTGGATTAACTTATACCCATTGGCACCTCCAATTAAAGGAACTGTTATTTCGTATAGTGTCTCCGAAACCCTGGTAAACTTCTGCGATACATCGTAGGGCGCAGGAAGTGGATTGGTCCATCCTGAAGCTACAGCGCTTCCGACAATCCACAATTCACCGGAAGCCGGAGGTACTACTTTTGGAGGAATGGCATAGGGGGTAACTGAATAAGTAAGCACATTGGAATACTGCGGCACTGAACTGTTGGCCAGGGTCGATTTAATTCTAATGTCCAGGCTATGGGCCTTGCCCGGTTTCAATACCAATTGGTTCAGCAGGTAATCGTTGAATGAACTGTCCGCAATTGACAGACTCATATCCTGGCTAATGGCAATCTCCTTCTTGTTTGGGTTTGTAAAATTAGATCCCGTTGTATCGATCTGCAGCACATAACTGACGTTCTGAGAACTTACACCCGTTGTAAACATGTAATTGGGATTGGTCCAGGAAAAGGCAACTGCCTGAGCAGATTTAGTCAAAAATGACAAGTTTATAGCAGTTTGGCTAGCCGTTAATACCGGCGCAGTTCCTCCTTCAAAATAGATCTTATTCTCATCTTTTTTACACGACCAGACGATGGCCGTAAGTAAGAGGAATAAGAACACAAACTTCGATATGTTTTTCATTGTATATTCTTTTTAGAAGTTTAAAATTAATATCCAGGATTTTGCGTCAAGTTCGGATTCGCAGATATATTGGCGGCTGGAATAGCGAATAAGTTATATTTGCTGTCCACTGCCGTTCCAGAAGCAATTCCACCTTTCCAGGGCCACAGATAGGTTGCAGTGGTCAGTTGGTTATAACGGATCAAGTCAGTGCGGCGGTGTCCTTCCCAGAACAACTCTCTGGCCCGCTCATCAAGGATATTCTGCAAAGTCATATCTGATGCGCTAAATGCATTGGCACCAGCCCTTGCACGGATAAGGTTCACATAAGTACGTGCAGTTGCTAAATCGCCAGTTGTTCCACCGCGAAGAACAGCTTCTGCATAGATCAGGTACATTTCGGATAAACGGAATATGGGAAAATCAATATCGGCATACGTTTTGGTCGGATCACTTACGGCACCGCCATCTGTGCGAATGTTTACGTATTTCTTAATGTGATAGCCGGTGGCAAAATTACCTACATCTGCAAGGGTAGCAATAACCGCCTGGGCTGGTGTACCACTGTATTTTGAGGTATAAAAAGCCTGACCCCTCTGGTCAGCAACTTTATCAATACTGCCTGCTCCGTCTTTGGGGAATTTATCGCCAAAAGCCTTGGTGGCCCTGTAACCATTCCATCCGCCTCCAACGCCATAATCATCATGATCATCGCCAGACGCCGCATGGACAAAGAAAGTGGTATTGCCATAAGCCTGTCCTCTTAATCCATCACAATTGACGGCCCAGATAATTTCATTGGTAAATTTGTCGTTATCGGCCATGAACAATTTGAAATACCCGGATTGTAAGCTATAACCGGCATCGATGACCTTTTTGGCATAGGTAATGGCATCGTCATTGCGGGCAGTACCTGTATAAACCGAAGCATTCAAATAAATACGAGCAAGTAAAGCCCATTCTGCGGACTGATCCACCCGTCCGTACTCTGCTGTCTTGGCAGGAGCCAGTTCGCTGTCAATGGCTTTGAGTTCTTTTTCAATGTAATTGAATAAGCTGTCTCTTGAAATTTCACGCGGTAGGAAAGTACCTATACCATCGGCTTCTGTGATGAAGGTGGACTTGCCAAATATATCCATCATGACCCAGTAGTTGAAAGCACGCAGGAAACGAACTTCTGCCCTTGAGGTTTTGATCTCAGCTGCTGCAGTGCCTGTGATGCCCCTGCCTGCCAACTTTGCATCGGTCGATTCGCGCAAATATTCATTAATGAGCGTAATGTTATAAATCGGTCGGGCATAGATTCCTTTGATAAAAGGATCGCTGCTGGTCCATTTCAGATCATGAAAATCATGAATGGTTTGGTCGTTCCATGCCACAATGGCCTCGTCGGTAGGAAGTTCCTGACAATTGAAAAACATGCGGATAAAGGCTACCTGTGAACCTTCATCCAGTCCTCCACCAATATCGGGTAAATCGGATGGCCCCTTGTTGCCCGTTACGGATAATCCGCCATAAGCTTTGGCCAGCACCTGTTTGTATCCCTCCGCGTTAGAATAGGCCTTGTTGGCCGTAAGATCGTTTTGAGGGAACAAATCCAGATTTTTTGCACACGATGTAGCCATGAAAAGGGCAACACCGGCAACGATTACTTTTAATATTATTTTACTTTTCATATGATTCGATTGTTAAAATTAAAAGTCAAGGTTAAATCCAATAGAGTAGATCTGTGGACGGGGATAGATCACATTGTCTACACCTACATTGTTCAAATCCGAAGGGCTATACTCAGGATCTAATCCGGAATATTTGGTAATGACAAACACGTTTTGAACATTCGCCGTAATATGCAATTCAGAGGTCCTGCCAGGGAAGATTTTACCAACATTATAGGCCAAATTGATATTATCCAGGCGGAAGAAGGACGCATTCTCAATGTAGTAATCCGACAAATACTGCATATTGGAAAATTTGGTACTCAGGTAATCTGTCGAAACATTGCGTAAATAAAGCAGTGGATCCTTCAGCGCTCTCAATGTACCATTGTTGGAATTAAAGTTATTGTACAGGTAATTGCCCACCATGGCGTGGCCTACCAAGCCCAGGGTCCATTTCTTATAGGTGACCTGGGTATTTGCTCCAAACATAAAATCGGGAGCTGCTTTTTTATAATAGTACCGGTCAGCATCTGTAATCTGGCCGTCCCTGTTGATGTCTTCGTACAAGCCTTCAATAGGGGCTCCGGAAACTTTATCATACACCTGTTTGTAGACATAAAAAGTATTCGGGGCATATCCAACAGCATGTTTTCCAATTCTGTTACCTGTTCCTCCGTTCACATTGCCAATATCAACTCCTGTATATCCAGGAATATTGTAATCCAGCAGCTTGGTAATTTCAGATTTATTATAGGTGACATTAAATCCAAGGCTCCATGAAAAGTCTTTGGTTTGAACCGGGATGGTGTTGATGGTAAATTCAACCCCCTTATTTTTCATGTTACCAATATTGGTATATAAACTGATGTCAAAATTGGCCCCTGGAGCAATGGGGATATAGCTGAGGAGATCTTTGGTTTTCTTCTCGTAAACGTCAGCGCTTCCGGAGATTCTGCCATTGAAAAAACCAAAGTCCAATCCAATGTTATTGGTCGTGGTAGTTTCCCATTTAATATTCGCGTCATAGGCCGTTGGGCGCAGAAAACTATAGAACGAATTGCCAAACTGGTATTGGGCTGTACTTTGGCTTTGACTGTACCGAGGCAAGTAAGGATATAAATTATTACCACCACCAATATCCTGCTGTCCTGTTATACCCCAACCCAAACGAAGTTTTAAATCAGAGACTGTTTTACTGTTTTTGAAAAATTCTTCATCCATTTTCCATGCCAGGGCAACTGCCGGGAAATAACCAGCCCTTTGGGCTTTTGAAAATCTGGAACTTTCATCCCTGCGTAGGGAAGCGGTTAACAAGTATTTTTCATTAAAGGTATAATTCACCCTGCCGAAATAAGATTCCAAACGGTATTCCGGTTTATCGGTTGCAAAGCGTGGAATGGTCGTTGAATCCACCTTGCCTGCCTGGCTGTAAGAAGCATAGTTATAAGTATTCGTATAAAAATCCTGGTAACTATGCCCTGCAAGGAGATCGAACTTGCTTTTGGCATCGGGTAATTCTTTGGTATAGAACAAGGAAACATCGGCCAATTGATTGGTCTTTCCTTCTTTGTAATACTTGAAAATTCCATGTTTATAGTTAGCAATAGCCATCGTACTGTCTCTGTTGTCATTCCCACTTCCGGTGGCTTTGTCAAGGCCAAGGTTGACCAGCACGTGTAAATCAGGCAGGAAATGCAGTTTGTAATCCAACTGTACATTCCCAATAATCCGGTCTACATTTGAAGAATTGTCTCTTGGTTCAAGTAATCCAACCGGATTTGGTGCCGCAGCTCCTCCATTGGTATTGATGACCTTTCCATCGGCCTGAAGCCATTCCCAATATCCGCCGTAATTACCGCCACCATTTGCTGTCCTTACCGTTTGGGTAGGATCGAAGGTAACTGCTCCGCGAATGGCGGCGCTTTCATCGGCAAAGCGGTTTTGGGTCCTGCTGTATTTGGCATTCAGGTTCACCGATAAATGATCGGTAAAGAATTTGGGGGAAAGATTCAAGCTTCCGGTAAAACGGTTGAAGTGGTTGGTTTTAATCAACCCATCCTGGCTTAGATACCCCGTTGAAATACGGAATGGAATGTTTTTTATACTACCACTTGCGCTCAGGTTATTATCCGAAGTGATGGCCGTGCGATAAATTTCTTTTTGCCAATCGGTGTTGGCCGTTCCCAATAGATTTTTATAGGTATTATCTCCCGTAGCGGCGGCATCGGCAGTAACAAGGCTTCTGATCTGATCGCCACTCAGTACATCTACATATTTGGCTACTGTACCTACGGATTCTTGGGTATTAAAGTTGAATTTAACGGCCCCTGCAGCCCCTTTCTTGGTGGTGATAATCAGCACCCCGTTGGAAGCCCTTGACCCATAAAGGGCAGTGGCCGAAGCATCTTTCAATACACTGATCGACTCGATGTCATTGGGGTTGATGGTATTCAACAAGTTGGCCGATCCGGAGAGCGAATTGCCTTCTACCGGAACTCCATCAATAACAATCAACGGATCGTTGCTTGCATTTAACGAAGCGCCCCCACGAATACGAATGGTACTTCCGGCTCCGGCAGCACCCCCGCTGGAGGTAATTTGCAAGCCGGCTACTTTACCAGTCAGCAATTGTTCGGGAGAGGCAATATTCCCCTTTTGAAAATCTTTCTGGGTGACCGCTGTGATAGACCCTGTAAGATCCGATTTTTTACTGGTCCCATAGGCGACAACCACCACTTCACTCAGTTCCTCATTGCTGGGAACAAGCGCTACTGAAATGGTCTTCTGGCCACCAACCGGAACTTCCTGTTTGGTATAACCGACAAACGACAATACAATGACCTCTCCCTTATTGACATTAAGGGTAAAATGACCATTTAAATCAGAGGTCGTTCCATTGGTAGTTCCTTTTACTACAATAGAAACACCTGGCAAAGATTCTCCCGATGAGCTATCGGTCACCTTGCCCGATAATACGAACTGCTGTGCCATGGCAATGTTGCCCATGAATAGCGACAGAATAAGTATTAATACATTTAGGTTTTTGCGAATAATCCTCATGTTTTAATTAATTATTGGTTTCAAATACTCGTGTTAGATTCATGAATGTGCTTTTTAGTTAAATCTTGTTATTGTTATTCCATTGCTTGACTTCATTCGGTATTAATTCCGGGACCAAAGTATATAAATGGTTAAATAATTGTTATTATTTGCAATTCTGAGTTTACTGCAAACGTTTGCGATTTCGTTTGCATTCAACATGTTATACAACAGGTAGGCTCTGGTAGGTATAATTTAGAAGTATTTGAAAGATTATTTCACATTGGTCAATGCATAAAAATTTAATAGTATCTTTATTCTAAGTTTTCGAATGAAGACCTGAAATCCCCCAGCATTATGCGCAGTACTCAGATTACCATAAAAGACATCGCCCGGATCCTGGGCATCTCACCCTCAACGGTTTCCAGGGCTTTAAAAGATCATCCGGATATCAATGCCGATACCAAAAAAGCGGTCAACGAACTGGCCGGTAAATTAAAATACCGCCCCAATGCCGTTGCCCTTAGCTTAAAAAACAGCCGTAGCTATACCATCGGGGC
>DMFR01000063.1:18131-22527 GCA_003450125.1 Prolixibacteraceae bacterium
TAGCTATACCATCGGGGTGATCATTCCTGAACTTGTCCACTATTTTTTCTCCTCGGTCATCAGCGGGATTGAAGATGTAGCCTCCCAAAAGGGATTTACCGTGATCATCTGTCAATCCAACGAAAGTTATGAACGGGAAGTGGCCAATGCCCGCACCTTGCTCTCCCACCGTGTCGACGGGGTATTGGTATCGGTCTCCAAGGAAACCCACACCTTCGATCATTTGATTGAATTGCAGGAAGGGGGCATCCCCATTGTGTTTTTTGACCGTATTGCCCCTGAAATTGATGCCGACCAGGTGATCATTGACGATCTGGAAGCTTCTTACAAGGCCACCCGACATTTGATTGAAGTAGGCCGTAAACGCATTGCCCATTTTGCTGGTCCCCAAAACCTGGTCATTGGTCGCGACCGCCTGCAGGGCTATCTGAATGCCCTGACTGAAGCCGGCCTTCCGATTGACAACCGACTGATCATCGAGGCCGATACCTATGAAAAGGCCCGCAATGCCGTGATCACCATGATTGATGCCGGTGATATTCCAGATGGGATCTTTGCCGTGAACGACCTTACCGCCATTGGCGCCATGCAGACCATTCAAAAGAAGGGATACAAAATTCCCGATGATATTTCCATTGTCGGATTCAGCGATGGCCGCTTCTCAGGGATCACGGACCCCAACTTAACATCCGTTGACCAGCACGGCTACGAGATGGGTATCACGGCCGCCGAAATGCTCTTCCACCGCATCCTGTCGAACGAAATCACCTACATTCCTGAAATAAAAGTACTCAATGCCGATTTGATTATCCGGGGAAGTTCGTTGAAGGAATAGCATAAATCATTTTTTCAGGTGCACCTAAAATTAATGACAAAGGTATTTTTGCGCCCATCTTTCGGATAGTGCACTTGATATTTTTGTAACTTGCACCCATATTTCATAAATCATGTCCATTAGCGCTCGTTTTTTTTATAAAGCACCCGTTTTTCACGGAAGAAAGGTGATTGAACAAGGAACAATCATGGGTTATGCTGCTATCATCCATGCCCTGAACTTGAAAATACCATTGCCTGAATCCATTGCATTGGTATGCAATCAATCCAAGAAATATCAAACCCAAGAATGGAACATCTTCCCTCTCATTTACCTACCTGTAATCTCTGAGCAAGTCACCGAAATTGAAGCCTTATACAAACAATTGGTTTTTGCCTTAAAATATGAAGGTGTAAATCTATTGGTTTTTAGCAGTTTAATAAAACATTATAAACCCAAAAAATTATCAGAACTCATTCATATTGAACCAACCGGTCAATACTCCAGAAGAATCTGGTTTTTAATTGAATGGATTACCGGACAACATTTACTAGATATTCCTGACTTGGGCAGGAAGAGTTATGTTTTTTTATTAGATGAAAAATTACAATTTGCTATTCAAGGCGAAAAATCATCCCGACATAGAATTATTAACAATTTGCCCGGCACCCCTGATTACTGTCCCTTAATACGCAAAACATCCAAATTGCAACAATACATGGCGGCCGATCTTTCCAATCAAAGCAACCTCAATCTGAGAGGAATCCATAAGGAAACACTCCTCAGAACATCCGCTTTTCTATTGCTCAAAGATTCCAAGGCATCATTTACCATTGAAGGCGAAAGTCCCAAAAGTAAGCGGGCAACCCGATGGGGTCAAGCCATCGGGCAGGCCGGCACACGAGATTTAAGCAGGGAGGAGCTCATGCGCCTGCAACAAATTGTCATTGAAAACGATCGCTTTTTAGACATGGGCTTTCGAAAAAAAGGGGGATTTGTAGGAGAACATGATCGCTCCACGGGGGAACCAATCCCTGAACATATATCTGCAAAATGGCAAGATGTTGAACAATTGACCGATGGATTGATTTATGCCAATGAAATTCTCCTAAAAAACAGTATGGATGCTGTGCTTGCAGCTGCTCTTATTGCCTTCGGATTTGTTTTCATTCATCCTTTCGAAGATGCAAATGGACGTATCCACCGATACCTGATCCATCATATCTTGGCAAAAAAGAAGTTTTCTCAGCAAGGAATTATTTTTCCCATTTCAGCTTCAATATTGAACCATATAGAAGATTATAAAAAAATATTGGAAGCCTATTCTCATCCATTGTTAGATTTTATTGAATGGAGGGAAACCAGTGATCACAATATTGAAGTGCTCAATGAAACCATCGATTTCTACCGCTATTTCGATGCAACCCGGCAAGCAGAATTTTTATACGACTGTGTGAAGGACACTATTGAAAACATTATCCCTGAAGAGATTAAATATTTAATTGCATATGATGGGTTTAAAAGCTACCTGGATGATGAATTTGAAATGCCCGACAAAATGATAGCATTGCTTATAAAGTTTTTGGGTCAAAACAAGGGACAGATTTCAAAAACAGCCAGAGAAAAAGAATTTTTACAATTAACTGAAATTGAGATGAGGGACATTGAGTACAATTACAGCCAATATTTTGGAAATGAGTAAATGATAATTTAGAATGTGGTATCCTATTTGTTATTTGTTACAAGTTCCTAAATTCACTATCTTTAAATAAAAATAACGTTTGGACGAAGAACTAATTTCTTTAATACTATAAAACCATGAATCAACAATTTACCTCCAGCCACCCGGCACAAAAATCAGGCAATTCATTTGTTAAAACCATGAAGAAAATATTATTCCTTTTCGTCCTGCTTTTCGTCATCAGCCTGGGCGCCTTTATCTATTGGAACTATTATTACACCTACAGCGATGGCACCCGTGCCGGGTTGCTCCAGAAATTCTCGCGCAAAGGCAATATCTTCAAAACCTACGAGGGTGAAATGATCCTGAGCAGTGTACAGAGCAATATCAATGTGCCCCTGGCCTCTGAGAAATTCCTCTTTTCAGTGAATAAAAAGCCTGTTGCCGATCAGTTGAGCGCCCTCCAGGGGGATTATATCGTGGTGCATTACCGCCAAATGAAGAATACCCTGCCCTGGCGCGGTGAAAGTGCCTACGTGGTCGATAGCGTCTCGATCAGCAAAAGGCCCTGACAGTAATATATTGGCTGTAGACTTATCCGGTGGTCAATCTCTATGTTTGATCACAACTTCCCTGGCAAACAGGAGCCGGAACGATTTCCTCAGATGAAATTTTCCCTTTATTCCTGAAATACCACCAGAGGCCAAAAATAGCCATTGTCTGAAATACAAGCGACAGCACAGAAGCCTCGAAGCCAAATGGGCCCCCGTTCCAGATCGTATCCGCCGTTCTTGACTGGGTGAACAGTGAACTGGTTACATGACCGCTGACATTGAACCCGAAGATGGGCCCCTGGAAAAAGTTCCAGCCCAGGTGAAGGCCAATGGGAAGCCATAGCCGCTTGGTATAGAGGTAAGGCTGCCCGATCAAGATACCCGCCAACAGGATATTCAAGAAAGCCAGCCAGGAGAAGTTGTCATTTAAGATATGAAGCAAAGAGAAAAATACGGATGACACCAACAATGCCACCATCGGGTTCATTGATTTCATCAGGTTATTCAGGATATATCCCCGTAAAAAAAGTTCTTCGGAACAAGCCACCAATACAAAGGTGCAGAGCCCCAAAAGCAAATTTTGACCATCCCAATTGAAGCCCCTCCACTGGATTTGATTTACAACCACCAGTACCGTAAATCCACCACCAATCAACAAAGCGCCAAGGCCAATTCCGGCCATCGACTCCCTTGCAAATCCTTTGGGATACAGTCCCATGCTCCTAAAACTTTCCCGATCCAGATATCGGCGATACAACCCCACCACTATCACCATTCCCATTAAATTGAAGAGGGAATCAACGGCTTCCTGGAAGGGGCTTTTCTGAAAATGGAGGTCAGCTGGATTGAGGCCCAGGACCTTGCTTCCGATAAAGGAAAACAATCCTACGGTGAATAAAAAGGCAGGCACGATCCATAAGGTTCTGGCCCAGGGGGCCACAGAAGAAGGGCGTTTTGACTTGCTCATTGTTGATTGACAGGCGATTTGTAAATAATGAAAACTTCTAAGGAAAAATTTTACCTCAGGTGAAAAGGTTTTTTGAAAAGTTTCCCCTAACATGGATCAGGTCAATAATTACGTCCCTGAGCCTTCCATTTAACTTTCCCAAAATAGGTGTAATTCAAGATCAAATAATTACATAAAGATAAATATTTTACCCTCCTCTCTGCATACCTACTCTGGAAGACGCGTATATCAACCAACAGAGCAGTCACCCCATCAGTGCCCCTTGGCCTTGTATAAACTTATCCTGGTGTCTTACTTTGGTCTTGCTCGTGTCTTATTCATGTCTTATTTAATTCGAAGATAATACGTACTTAATACGAAGCTTATTCGAAGCTTATTCG
>DMFR01000063.1:22582-27643 GCA_003450125.1 Prolixibacteraceae bacterium
TAAGCTTCGAATAAGCTTCGAATTATTTACCTATTTAGTATGAATTAAACAAGACATGAATAAGACCCAGGTAAGACTAAAGTCAGACACAACTATCCAATAAGTAAAATGGAATGGGTCGGTTGCAAGGCATGTAAATGAGCTGCCGGAGGTATGAACAAAGGGTCACGGGGGGATTAATCTGGGGGAAAGAGGAAAAAAAATAAATCTTTCAAAAGAAACTGACCCCTTTCCGCAAACGTTTGCAATGGGATATTTTTTGTTATTAAGGCCACGTTGGTAATAAAATAAGGGGGTACAATGGATTTTGGATTTGTTTTTTACAAAAAAGCTTCGTTATATTTGTAGAGTTAATTCCGTTTTTTGTAATTCCACTTTACGACTTCATTGTGGTTATCCCGAAAGCTTTCGGGACCAACCGGTATTTGTTCCAAACATTTGATCATGTCTGTGGGTGTTTGATTGATATAAAACAACACATGGAGGTTTTATTTGTAATCAAATAATTTAAACTTTGGCAAAAACCAATAGTTTCCCGCATTGAATCAATGAACTGAATTAAATCAATCAAATGAAGAAGAAACCTGCTTTAAGCTTTTGGCAAATCTGGAACATGAGTTTTGGCTTTTTGGGTATTCAGTTTGGCTTTGCTTTACAGAATGCCAATGTAAGCCGTATTTTTGAAACCCTGGGCGCGAAGGTGGACAATATCCCTATTCTTTGGATTGCAGCCCCTGTCACAGGACTGGTCATGCAGCCCATCATCGGTCACCTGAGCGATAAGACCTGGGGTAGATGGGGTCGCCGTCGTCCTTTCTTCCTCATGGGAGCCATCCTTGCCTCACTGGCGTTACTGGTAATGCCCAATTCACCCTCACTTTGGATTGCAGCCGGTATGCTGTGGATCATGGACGCCTCGATCAACATCTCCATGGAGCCATTCCGTGCCTTTGTAGGCGATATGCTGCCCGGGGAGCAACGCACCCGTGGATTTGCCATGCAGAGTTTCTTCATCGGCCTGGGGGCTGTTATTGCCTCCGGGTTGCCTTACATCCTGAGCACATGGCTCGGGGTAGCCAATGTAGCCGAAATGGGACAGAAGATTCCCCCATCGGTCAGGTATTCTTTTTACCTGGGAGGGGCCGTTTTCCTTCTTGCCGTATTGTGGACAGTGATCAGTACCAAGGAATATTCCCCCGATCAGTTGAAAGAATTCGAGGAAGAGCATATTCAAAGCCAGGGCATCGCACGGGTTGTTTCCCGCACTCCCCTTGAATTGCTCAGGAGCTTTTTCCGACAGGGATTTATCTGGTTGCTGGCCGGCGTGGCCTTCAGCTACCTGATTTACCTGGAAGGATGGGAAAAGGAACTGTACGTGATTTCGGTGGGCCTTGGAGTCTTTGGACTGATCCTATTGCTGACTGCTTGGAATACCCGTCAGGGACTAACGCGCAACGGGTTGGTGGAAGTGGTGACCGATCTGATGAACATGCCCAAGACCATGAAACAATTGGCCATCGTGCAGTTCTTTTCATGGTTCGCGCTGTTTGCCATGTGGATCTATTCAACCTCGGCAGTAACCAGTCACATCTACGGGACCAGTGATACCACTTCTGCGCTGTACAATGAAGGGGCCAACTGGGTTGGGTTCCTGTTTGCGATCTATAACGGGTTTGCTGCCCTGATGGCCTTTGTGCTTCCGGTATTGGCCCGGAAAACAAGTAGGAAGATGGCACACGCCATTTCCCTTATTATCGGTGGAATAGGACTGATGTCCTTCTATGTGATCAAAGATCCGCACCTGCTGTTGATTTCGATGGTAGGTATCGGCATCGCATGGGCCAGTATTTTATCCATGCCGTACGCCATTCTGACCGGCGCATTGCCTGCCGGGAAAATGGGAATATACATGGGGATATTTAATTTCTTCATCGTGATACCCCAGATTTTTGCAGCCAGCATCCTTGGCTTCTTTACCAAATCTTTATTCGGGGGACATTCCATTTATGCCCTTGTCCTGGGAGGGGTATCGCTGATCATTGCGGCTGTTAGTGTATTATTTGTAGATGATGTTGACCAGAGATGAAAAGAATTGAAGCTTGCATTTTCGACCTCGATGGGGTGATTGTAGATACGGCCAAATACCATTTTATAGCATGGAGAGCTTTGGCCGAAGAGTTGGGTTTCACCTTTACGCAGGAAGACAATGAGCGATTAAAAGGAGTTAGCCGCATGCAATCCCTGGATATTTTGCTGGAGATTGGCGAAAAGCAATTTTCGAAAGAGGAAAAACTGGCGATGGCCCACAAGAAGAACACCTTGTATGTGAGTTACATCGAAAAAATGACTCCTGACGAAATCTTGCCCGGTGTGAGGGAGTTTCTAAAGGAATTAAGAAGCAAAGGAATTAAAGTGGCATTGGGTTCGGCCAGTAAAAACTCACCCATGATACTGGAACAGATAAAGCTTACAGGGATGTTTGATGTTGTAGTGGATGGAAATTCCATTTCGGAAGCCAAACCCAACCCCGAAGTGTTTCTAAAAGGAGCTGAAAGGTTAAGGGTTCAGCCTGAACATTGCGTGGTTTTTGAAGATGCCATCGCTGGTGTTGAGGCTGCCCGCAATGCGTCCATGTACTGTGTGGGGATAGGAGAGCCCGAAACATTGGGAATGGCAGACTTTGTAATCCCCGGGTTCAAGGGTTTTACATTTGAAAAGCTGAACCAATTTATAGAGGATTTATAAAAAGTATTGACAGACAATGAATTATGAAATATTTACTAAATGGGTACTAAGGTTTGAGTACAGGGTGATGATTCTGGTTACTAAGGTTACGAAGGTTTAAGGACCGGTATTTGATTCCAGAACCTCACCTTAATAACCTTAGTAACCAGGATAGCCCACTGATCCAAACCTTAGTAACCTTAATATCCTTTGATTCATTGAATGTTGTGATTTGGTATACAAGTTATAAGAGACACCAACCCCAAAGGATTACAAAGTTCGTTGGATGTCATTTCAGAAATTGTAATATAAAACGAAGGTATGAAAAACTATATCATACATGATGAATGGAAGATCATCGAGGATGAATTCCATCCGAAGGAAAACCGCATTACCGAAAGTCTGCTGAGCATTGGCAACGGACGCAGCGGACAGCGGGCCAACTTTGAAGAAACATATAGCGGGGACAGCCTTCAGGGCAGTTACGTGGCTGGTATTTATTATCCGGACAAGACCCGTGTGGGCTGGTGGAAAAACGGCTATCCTGAATACTTTGCCAAGATTCTGAATGCGACCAACTGGATTGGAATCAACATCCAGGTAGGTGAAGAGGAACTTGACCTAGGAAAAGCAACTCTCCTTTCCTTTTACCGCGACATTGATATGAAATCAGGATTGCTGAGCCGTCATTTTGTAGCCCGGCTATCATCAGGAAAAGAAGTGGAGGTAACAGCCAAACGGTTTTTAAGTGTTGCAGACCAGGAAATCGGAGCCATTTGCTACAAGATAAAAGCACTGAATTTCTCAGGTACACTATCTGTAACGCCATACGTGGATGGGAATGTGGTCAACGAGGATTCCAACTACGATGAGAACTTCTGGATAGGGAAATCGGCCCAGATCAATGGTTCCAAGGGGTTCGTCAACATGGAAACCAAGAAAACGGCCTTCCAGGTTTGTACGGGAATGAATTTCACCACCTGCCTGAACGGAGTAGGAATTGAACCTACCCTATCCGTTATTCAGAAAGAAAAATACATTGCCTCGTCCTTTACACTTGAAGTGAAAGAGGGCGAAGAGCTATGCATAGAGAAGTATGCCGCCATCATTTCTACCCTATATTATCCGGTCAGCAAGCTCCAGGAAGCCACAGAAAAGGCGCTTAAAAGAGCTACCGACGCGGGTTTTGCCAAGCTGTTTGCAGCCCAGGAAAAGGCATGGAAGAAGCGCTGGGAGACCAGCGATATCCGTATTGAAGGAGATGTAGCAGCCCAACAGGGTATCCGGTTCAATATCTTCCAGCTTAACCAAACTTACCTGGGTGATGATGAGCGCCTGAACATCGGCCCCAAAGGCTTTACAGGTGAAAAATATGGAGGTGTTACCTACTGGGATACAGAAGCCTATTGTCTCCCCTTCACCCTGGGGACTTCACCGCAGATGGTTTCAAAGAATTTACTGTTGTATCGTTACAAACATCTGTCCAAGGCCATCGAGAATGCCCACAAACTGGGATTTACGGATGGCGCTGCTCTCTTCCCCATGGTGACCATTAATGGGGAAGAATGTCACAACGAATGGGAAATAACGTTTGAAGAAATTCACCGCAACGGGGCAATTGCCTATGCCATCTACAATTACATCAATTATACAGGCGATCAGGAATACCTTGCCCCTTATGGGTTCGAAGTATTGCTGGCCCTTTCACGGTTCTGGAGCCAGCGCATCACCTGGTCAGAAGAGAAGAAGAAATTCGTGATCCTGGGGGTGACAGGCCCCAATGAGTATGAAAATAATGTGAACAACAATTTCCATACCAGCTACATGGCGGTATGGACATTAAAATATACGCTTCAGGCCATCAATTATCTGAAGAAAGAACATCCCATGCTGCATGAAGATCTGGTAAAAAAACTCAAACTCAAAGAGTTGAAGGAGACTACGCGCTGGAAGAAAATCATCAGGGACATGTATTTCCCGTACGATTTTAATCGCAAAATCTTCTTGCAGCAAGATGGATTTCTGGATAAGGAACTGATACCGGTCAGCGAACTGGATCCAAAACATCGTCCCATCAATCAGAAATGGTCATGGGACCGCATATTGCGCTCCTGCTATATCAAGCAGGCCGATACCCTGCAAAGCATTTACTGGTTTGAAGACGAATTTGACAAAAAAACAACAGAACGGCATTTCGATTTCTATGAGCCGCTTACCGTGCATGAGTCATCCCTTTCAAGTTGTATTCATTCCATCATGGCAGCAAGGCTGGGGAGACAGGAAAAAGCTTACGAGATGTATCTTCAAACGGCCCGTCTGGACCTGGATGATTACAAC
>DMFR01000063.1:27752-42703 GCA_003450125.1 Prolixibacteraceae bacterium
ACTGGACCTGGATGATTACAACAGCGACACCTGCGATGGCCTTCACATTACCAGTATGGGCGGAACATGGATGGCATTCGTACAGGGCTTCGGGGGTATGAGGGTACGCAAGGGGAAATTGCATTTTAGTCCCTTTATTCCTGAAGGATGGTCCTCGTATTCCTTTAGGATTAACTTCCGGGGGGCACACCTTGAATTTTTGATGGACACCCAACATTTTAAGATTGTCAATCATTCAAAATACACCCTTCAGCTGGTAGTTGCCGGGAAAGAAATGGAGCTGGTGGCCAAGAGCCAATTGGTGATTGAAAATCAAGGGGCTGTTGTGTAGAGGTAAACAGTTCAAAGTTTAAAGTTGCGTGCCGATCAAGAGCCGCAAACATAACTTGAAACGTTAAACTTGAAACTTTGAACATTGCAGTAGCTCCGTATCGGCACGCAACTTTGAACTTTGAACTTTAAACTTTAAACTAAACAATACCATGAGAATATTATCCATCTTATTTTTCATCCTGATCTCTATTGCAGGATTTGCAGTAAATGTTGACCGAGTTGAGCCCATGAACTGGTGGGTTGGCATGAAGAATCCATCGGTTCAATTAATGGTTCATGGAGAAGGCATTGCTACCAGTGAAATCAGCCTCAATTATCCGGGGGTAACGATTAAATCGGTTTGCCGACAGGACAATCCCAACTATGTGTTTATTAACCTGACCATCGCCCCTGAAACACAGGCAGGAACCTTCCCTATCCAGGTGAGGAAAAGCAAAAAGGAATTTACCAGTTTCAACTTTGAACTGCAGCAACGCTCCGCAGGATCGGCCAGCCGCAAAGGGTTTGATGCTTCGGATGTCATTTACCTCATCACTCCCGACCGTTATGCCAATGGAAACCCTGGCAATGATGCCGTGCCGGGAATGAAAGATTTACCCAACAGGACAGACAAGAGTGGCCGGCATGGAGGAGATCTCCAGGGAATCGGAAATCACCTTGATTATCTTTCCAAAATGGGTTTTACGGCTGTATGGCTCAACCCGGTGCTTGAAAATAACATGACCCGTACTTCTTACCACGGCTATTCAACCACCGACTTCTACAAGGTGGACCCGCGCTATGGGAGCAACCAGGAATACCAGGACCTGGCAAAAATGATTCACCAAAAAGGAATGAAGCTGATGATGGACATGATTTTCAACCACATCGGTTCAGAGCATTGGTGGATGAACGATATGCCTTCATCTGACTGGATAAACTTTTATCCTGACATGAAAAGAAGCAATCACCGTCATTCGGTCAATCAGGACCCTTACGCCTCGGAAGTGGATAAGCGACTGATGACAGACGGTTGGTTTGATAAAACCATGCCTGACTTGAATCAACGCAATCCTTTCCTGACCAACTATTTGATCCAGAATAGTATCTGGTGGGCAGAATACCTGGGATTGGATGGAATCCGGATGGATACTTACCCTTATCCGGATAAATATGCAATGGCCGAATGGACCAAACGAATGCTGGAAGAATACCCTGATTTCTATATCGTTGGTGAGGAGTGGACCATGAACCATGCCATGATGGCCTACTGGCAAAAAGGCAAGATCAACCAGGACGGTTATGTTTCAAGCCTTCCGGGACTGATGGACTTCCCTTTAAACAATGCAGTTATCAGCGCCCTAAAAGATCCAGATACCGGTGGATTACTGCAAATGTATGAAGACCTTGCCAATGACTTTCAATTCCCTCACCCTGAAAAGCTGGTAGTTTTTCCAGACAATCACGATATGTCAAGGTTCTATACCCAATTGGGTGAAAACTTCGATTGGTTTAAAATGGGCATTGCCTATTATGCCACTACACGTGGAATCCCGCAGTTCTTCTATGGCACTGAAATACTGATGACCAATGCAGGGCCTAAAGACGATGGGATTATCCGGTCTGATTTCCCCGGAGGATGGGCAGGTGATGCGGTGAATGCTTTCACAAGCCAGGGTTTGACTGCACAACAAAAACAGGCACAGGAATACTTCAGTAAAGTGCTGAACTGGAGGAAAACCAGCGAAGCGGTTCATACAGGAAAACTGAAACATTTTGCCCCCAATGACGGAATTTATGTGTATTTTAGAACCACTGAAACCGAAAAGGTCATGGTCGTCCTGAATAAGAACAATGAGGAAAAGACCCTTGCCACTGATCGTTTCAGCGAGGTGATAGGCAATTGCACATCAGGCAGGGAAGTGATTTCAGGAAGGACTATTTCGGATTTGAAAAATCTGGTAGTTCCCGGTAAATCTGCCCTGATATTAGAATTAACCAAATAGAAATTGATTGTATGATCAGAAAAATTCAGTTGCTTATTGCATTTATATTAGTGTGCTACATGGCAGTAGCACAACAGATTCAATCTCCTAACAGCCAACTTACGCTTACTTTCCAGGTGAAAGAAGGAGTTCCTTATTACAGTCTGAGCTATAAAGACAAAGTTGTTATAAAACCAAGTTCTTTGGGCATCGAACTTTTTAATGATGAATTGGGGTTAATGAATGGTTTCACATTGGCAAAAAGTGAAACCTCCACTTTTGATCAAACCTGGAAACCGGTTTGGGGTGAATACAAAGAAATTCGAAATCATTACAACGAACTAACCGTTGTTCTCAATCAGGATAAAGCCTCCAGACACATTGTCCTCCGGTTCAGGCTTTTTAATGATGGTTTGGGCTTTAGGTACGAATTTCCAGAGCAGCCGAAACTCAGTTATATGGTCATTAAGGAAGAACGTACACAGTTTGCCATGACGGGCGACCACAAAGCTTTTTGGATTCCGGGCGACTTTGATACCCAGGAATACGACTACACGGAATCCAAACTTTCTGAAATCAGAGGTTTGATGAAATCGGCCATTACGCCCAATGCTTCCTATACTCCTTTTTCACCAACAGGAGTGCAGACTTCGTTAATGATGAAAAGTGACGAGGGATTGTACATCAATCTTCATGAAGCCGCTTTGGTTGATTATTCCTGCATGCACCTGGAACTTGACGATAAAAACTTTGTATTCGAGTCCTTTCTTACGCCCGATGTTCAGGGTAAAAAGGGGTATTTGCTTGCACCTTGTACTTCGCCATGGCGTACAGTGATAGTGAGCGATAAGGCAACCGACATATTGCAATCCACCTTAACGTTGAATCTTAACGAACCTTGCAAGATTGAAGATACCTCCTGGATCAAACCTGTGAAATACATTGGGGTTTGGTGGGAAATGATTACCGGTAAGAGTACATGGGCCTACACCGATGCCCCTTCTGTTAAACTCGAAACATTCGATTACACCAAAGAGAAGCCCAATGGCAAACATGGGGCCAATAACGACAAGGTAAAAGCTTACATCGATTTTGCAGCACAGAATGGTTTTAGTCAGGTGCTTGTTGAGGGTTGGAACATCGGATGGGAGGACTGGTTTGGTAAATCGAAAGACTATGTTTTTGACTTTTTGACTCCCTATCCTGACTTTGATTTAAAGATGCTGCAGGCTTATGCCCAATCGAAAGGTGTTCGGTTAATGATGCACCACGAGACCTCATCCTCGGTGCGTAATTATGAACGGCACATGGACAAAGCCTACCAGTTTATGGCAGATAATGGCTATAATGCTGTAAAAAGCGGCTATGTGGGTAACATCATTCCCCGAGGTGAGTACCACTACGGACAATGGATGGTGAACCATTATTTGTATGCTGTAAAAAAGGCCGTTGATTATAAAATCATGGTGAATGCTCACGAAGCAGTGCGTCCAACAGGTCTGTGCCGTACCTATCCCAATATGATCGGCAACGAGTCGGCACGTGGAACTGAATATGAAGCTTTTGGCGGCAGTAAGCCTTTTCATACTACCATACTTCCTTTTACCCGCCTGATTGGTGGTCCAATGGATTATACCCCCGGAATCTTTGAAATGGATGTCTCGAAACTGAATCCTGAAAACCATTCCCATGTGAACTCCACCCTGGCAAGGCAGTTGGCACTTTATGTGACCATGTATAGTCCCTTGCAAATGGCAGCAGACTTACCTGAAAACTATATGCGCTTTGCAGATGCTTTCCAGTTTATTAAAGATGTGGCTGTTGATTGGGATGATTCCCGTGCTTTAGCCGCTGAACCAGGCGATTACATTACCATTGCCCGCAAAGCCAAAGGGACCAACAATTGGTTTGTAGGTACAACCGTTGATGAGAATGGGTATCTTTCAAATCTGAAATTCGATTTCCTGGATGAAGGCAGGCAATACCTTGCTACTATTTATGCCGATGCTCCCGAAGCCCATTACAAGACAAATCCTCAGGCCTATACCATTCGAAAAGTATTGGTAACCAGCAAATCGGTTTTAATACAAAAATGCGCTCCCGGTGGAGGTTATGCCATAAGTATCATCCCCATTACCGATAAAGCTCAAACCAAAGGTTTAAAGACGTTGAAATAATCTATTCACTAAAAACGAGCATAAAATCATGAATAAATTGTTTGTTATTATACTGACTCTGATCATCTTTGCTTGTCAGCCGACAGCAAAAAAGCCTGCAGAGATTGCCCAACCTCTTGCTTGGGTTAACGATGCTGTGATGTACGAGGTCAATGTTCGTCAATATACTCCGGAAGGAACCTTCAAGGCTTTCGAGGCCCATCTTCCCCGCCTGAAAGAAATGGGTGTTGAAATTCTTTGGTTCATGCCCATTTATCCCATCTCAGAAAAGAACCGCAAGGGAAAGCTGGGTTCCTACTATTCGATCCGGGATTATAAAGCCATCAATCCTGAATTTGGGAACATGGATGATTTTAAAGCCCTGGTTAATCATGCCCATGAAATGGGATTCAAGGTCATGCTCGACTGGGTAGGAAACCATACAGGCTGGGACAACCAATGGATTATTGACCACAAGGATTGGTATACCCAGGACTCCCTGGGAAACGTGATTCCTCCTGATCCCGAATGGAAAGATGTCGCTGATCTGAATTACAACAATAAGGAGATGAGGCATGCCATGCTGGATGCCCTGAAGTTCTGGGTAAAGAATGCCAACGTTGATGGTTACCGCTGCGATTATGCAGGAGGTGTTCCAACCGACTTTTGGGAAACAGCCCGTTTGGCCCTTGACTCCATCAAGCCGGTATTCATGCTGGATGAAAACCAGGACCAGATGAATTTGCTCAACAAAGCTTTTAACATGAATTACGGATGGAGCTTTCATCACTTAATGAATGATGTGGCCCAGGGCAAGAAAACAGCCCATAGCATGGATTCCCTGTTGACAGTTATGGCCTCCACTTATCCAACAAATACCTATGCATTGGAATTCACTTCCAACCACGATGAGAACAGCCACAATGGTACTGAATATGAACGTCTGGGTGAAGCAGTAAAGACCATGGCAGTGCTTACTTTTACCGTTCCAGGAATGCCCCTGATCTATACAGGGCAGGAAGCCGGATTGAACAAACGGCTGTTGTTTTTTGAGAAAGACCAGGTGGACTGGAGCAACCTTGACATGCAGCAATTCTATCACCAACTGATACAACTGAAAAAAGAACAGCCCGCCTTGTGGAACGGTGCAGCAGGTGGCCCTTTAACCATCGTATCCACCAATCTTCCAAAGCAAGTGCTGGCCTTTACCCGTGAAAAAGACAACGATCAGGTGCTGGCTGTTTTTAATTTATCAGCCCAACCGGTTGATGCCGTTCTACAGGTAGCCAATGCAGGCGATTACAAGGAATATTTTTCAGGAGAAACAAAGAAATTGGAAAAAGGAACATCTCTCCACATGGACAAATGGGGAGTGCAGATTTATATCAGAAATTAAGATTTAAGGTGAATGTTTTTGGTTTAGTTCAATGGAAGCCTGCTCTTTATGGGCAGGCTTTTTTTATACGGCAAAGGGCATGTAGCTTGGGGCTTTAAAACATCGCCCTTATTAGATCTTCTGAATTGATCAACTCTGCTCTCAATAAGTCTTCCAGAGCATAAATCGAAGGGTTTACGGCACTTAAATCATGCATACGACCCAATAGTGTTTTTGAGATTTGATGGCTTAATTCGGCTGAAATGGCCCCTGAAACAGACACCTCGTAAAGCAAGCCTTTTTCAACATGGAAGCTGATGGCTATTTCTCCTTTGGGTGATAAAAACTGGTTCTTGAAGCTGTAACGGGGAGAGTAACCAAAAATCCATTCCCAGGTATTGTATTTTTCATCCCTCAGCTTTTGAATGGCTGCCAGATCATTTTCATTCAGCATATAAGCCTTAGAATTGTCCAATCGCTGAGTGATTTCTGTATAGAGCAGATTGCCAAAATCCTCCACCCTCATCGGAGAAGGAAGATATGGGGCTATATTGGTTACTTCACTGCGGTTGGACTGTACTGCCTTGTCTTCAAATCTGGAGAGATCGACTTTCAAGGCTCCTTTCAGGGCATCCAGCTGGCTATTGTAAAGCAAAGTACCATGATGCAATACCCGGTTTCGGTGAACATGTTCAGCATTGCCGGAGATCTTTTTCCCTTCAATCTGCAAATCATTGCGGCCAGTGGTATATACATCAATGCCCATTGTTTTCAAGGCTTCCATGATGGGAAAGGTGAAGACTTTAAAATTGACTTCCTGTATTTTCTCCACGTTGCGGATAAAGGTAAAATTCAGGTTACCCAGATCATGGAAGACTGTTCCTCCCCCTGAGAGCCTACGGGCAACCGGTATCTGGTGAGTACGTACAAACTCATGGTTGATCTCCGACAGTGCATTCTGGTGCTTCCCCACCACTACCGTAGGCTGGCTGCGCCAAAGCATAAAGAAGTCTTCCTGAAAGTTCTTCAGGAAATACTCTTCAGCCGCCAGGTTAAAATAAGGGTCTGTGCTGCGTAGATGAATGCAAAGTGTAATCATATCAACAATGATAATTATTTTGAATGAATAAACCGTGAAGGTATTGAAATCCTTCAAGGATTACTGCTATTTTCGTAGCTTTACAAAAGTTTAAACTCCTCGTTAGTTTTTATAATATTGCCTAAAAATTGATTCCATGAGATTGGTGATTCAACGGGTCCTATCGGCTTCTGTAAAAGTAGAAGGATTGGTGGTTTCTGCTATCGGTTCAGGCCTACTAATCCTGGCCGGAATAGAGGAAGCCGATACTTCGGAAGATATTGACTGGCTGGTGAAAAAGACCTGCCAGTTAAGAATATTCAATGATGCTCAAGGCGTGATGAATCTTTCGGTCCAGGAGGTAGGGGGCGAAATCATCCTGGTCAGCCAGTTTACCTTACATGCCAGTACAAAAAAGGGTAACCGTCCTTCGTATATTCGCGCTGCCCGTCCTGAAACGGCTATTCCACTCTATGAACAACTGGTAGAAGCCTTTCAACAGACCTTGGGTAAAACAATCGGAACAGGTATCTTTGGCGCTCACATGGAAATAGCATTGGTGAACAATGGCCCTGTTACCATTATACTGGATTCGAAGAACAAAGATTTTTAAATATCTGCCTATGGAATCACAAAACATCAGCCTCACAGAAGCCCAGCAAATGGTTGATCAGTGGATCAAAACCATTGGGGTGCGTTATTTCAGTGAACTGACCAATCTGGCCATGTTAACCGAAGAAGTGGGTGAACTGGCAAGAATTATTGCCCGCACCTATGGCGATCAATCCTTCAAGACCTCAGACGAAGGCAAGGATATGGCTGATGAAATGGCCGATGTACTGTGGGTCCTGATCTGCCTGGCCAACCAAACCGGTGTTGATCTCAATCAGGCCTTCCTTCAAAACATTCAAAAGAAGACCTTGCGCGATAAAGACCGTCACCTGAACAATGAAAAGCTTAAATAGAATATACGGTTGGATGGTTAGATGGTTAGGTGGTTAAATGGTTAAACGGTTAAACGGTCTAAAGTTAAAAGTTAAACCTGGAACAAGGTACCAGAATATTGATTATATTTAACCCTTTAACCATCCAACCATCCAACCATTTAACCATTTAACCATTCAACCATCCAACTCTAAATACTTTAGTTCACTTTAAATACTCTAAATACTTTTTTATGTCCCAAGAACTTTGCCCTTTATCCATTGCAGATATCACATCTGAACTGGCAGAAATACGTGAAATCGCCGCTTCAAACAGCAGTCAGAAAATGCTTGAAATGGCCCTTTCGTGTATCGACCTCACGACCTTGAACTCGACCGATACCTATAGTTCAGTAAAAGCATTTACCCAGAAGGTAAACCAGTTTGCGGCCAAATATCCAGCCATCAAGAACGTTGCCGCCATCTGTGTTTACCCCAACATGGCTCAAACAGTAAAGGAAACACTGAATGTTTCAGGAATAAAAATTGCTGCCGTTGCCGGGGGTTTTCCTTCCTCCATGACATTTACTGAAGTTAAAATTGAAGAAGTTCGCCTTGCCGTTGCCGCGGGAGCCGATGAAATTGACATTGTACTTCCCTTGTGGGCCTTTCTGGAAGGCGATTTTGAAACCTGTGCCCATGAAATCTCGTCCATCAAAAAGAACATTGGCCATGCCCACCTAAAAGTCATTTTGGAATCAGGAGTTCTTTCTCCCGATCAAATCTGGCAGGCATCCCTTTTGTCCATTGAAGCCGGTGCCGATTTTATCAAGACTTCCACCGGTAAACTGCCCCAGGCTGCCTCCCCGGAAGCTGCCCTGATCATGTGCCTGGCCATCAAACAGTACCATGCAGAGACAGGTCGTAAAATTGGGTTTAAACCTGCCGGTGGAATTGTGACCTGTGAAGAGGCCATGCTTTACCTGACCATCGTTCAGGAAATATTGGGCAATGAATGGCTGACTCCTGAGCTGTTCCGCATTGGCGCCAGCCGACTGGCCAATAACCTGCTGGAGAAAATTACAGGCAATGAAACAAAACATTTTTAGCTTTAAGCTGTTTGACAAAAAAACAAATTTCATTTAATCTTTAATTTATGGCTACCATTACGCTCAAAGGAAATGCAATTCAAACCCTCGGTGAACTTCCTGCAAAAGGAACCAAGGCACCCGATTTCGAACTGGTCAAGAATGATTTATCAAAAGTTTCACTGAAAGACTTTGCCGGCAAACGCCTTGTGCTCAATATATTTCCAAGCCTGGATACCGGTACTTGTGCCGCTTCAGTGCGTCGTTTCAACAAGGAAGCTGCTGAACTGAAAAATACCCAGGTCCTTTGTATTTCCCGTGATTTACCTTTTGCTCAGGCCCGTTTCTGCGGAACGGAAGGCATCACCAATGCCATTACCCTTTCGGATTTTGCAACCCATCAGTTTGGCAAAGACTACAAGGTGGAAATTACTACCGGACCGATGGCCCATTTACTCTCGCGGGCCGTGGTTGTGCTGGACGAAAACCACCAGGTAATTTACACCCAGCAGGTCCCTGAAATCGTGGATGAACCCAATTATGAGCCTGCATTGGCTGTATTGAAATAGATTTCAATAAATAAATTCATACAATCGTTTTAAAAAGCTGTCTGCATTTGCAGGCAGCTTTTTTTCTTTAAATGCAGGCAGCAATGTCAAAGTAGCATTTCATTACAATACCAATCATCAGACTTAATCCACAGAACCTTCCAACCCGATTTGGCATCCTGCTATAATGAGAACCACCCGCGTCTTGTTTCTCTTAATGTAAGATTCTGCCATGGTTCTCCAGCAATTATTGATATGATTTCTCCCATAGTTGTTCGAAGGTAGTTCGAAGGTAGTTCGAAGGTAGTTCGAAGGTAATTCGAATGTAATTGAATAATCATCGAATAACTTTCGAATAACCAATGAATAATTTTCTAATAACGTAAAGCCCAGACATTGGATCCTACCATGCACGATCCAAGGAAAGTTGGTCAGGAGAAAGAATTGGGTTACAGGAGGAATCCAATGGAAAAATAAATTAAGATAGAATCGCCATGGGACATTTTAGCTCAGGCCCTGCAATCGCTTCAAAGTCAACAATTTTTGTTGAATAGGGTTCAAGGGGTTGAACAATTTTATCCTATTGGGCTCAACAATCATATTGTCGAAGATGTTTAAATAGAAAATTAGTTCCCCATGCACCCTGTTTTCGAAGAAAATATACAGGCAATAGGCAAGCCCTATGCCGACCTCCACTTCCTGCTTGATTGTCTTGCTGAAGTACTTGAAGCCAATAATGAAAAAGAATTGATCGCCAGCATTCCCTGGATCAACCCAAAGGTAATGCCCCCTGTGCCGCAATTGGAACAAAAAACAATTCACCTTTATTCCATCTGCTTTCAATTGCTTAATCTGTGCGAAGTGAACTGGGCCGTGCAAAGCAGGCGGAACAAACAACAAAATCAAGGCCCTGAAAGTGTAAACGGAAGCTGGTCGCACACCTTCTGGGAACTAAAAGAAGCCGGCATTTCTCAGGAAGAAATCGTTGCAGCCCTTTCACAGCTTGAGATAGAGCCGGTGCTGACAGCCCATCCTACTGAAGCCAAAAGGACGGTAGTGCTTAAATATTACCGCGAACTCTACCTGCAGTTGGTGATGCTGGAAAACCCTGTATACACGACTCTTGAGCGGGAACAGATACGCTCAGGGATCAAGGAATTGCTGACCCGGCTTTGGTTTATCGATGATATTTACCTCCAGAAGCCACAGGTGGAAACCGAACTAGAGAATGTATTGCATTACCTGACCAAGGTTTTTCCCGATGTATTTGAACTGCACGACAAAACATTGGTTCAAGCCTGGCATGAAGCCGGTTTTAGCCCTGAGACCTTGCAAAACTATCGTTCGATGCCTAAGATCAGTCTGGGTTCTTGGGTAGGAGGCGACCGCGACGGACATCCCCTGGTGACTGCTGACATTACCAAATATACCCTGGAAAGGTTGAGGGCCGAAGCGCTGAATTTGCTGAGCCACCGTTTACAGGTCCTTGCTGACAGCCTTAGTATATACACCTCAGCAACTACTTGCATTTTAGAATTCCAGCAGGCAAAATCAATCTTGGAGCAGCAAATTCAAGGTATTTCCAAGAATATGCAATTTGTTTCTGCATCGCAGGAGCCCTTTCGACAATTTGTCATTCTGTTAATTGAAAAATTACCGGTTAAACGATCTTTTTCGGGAAGTATTCATCTGTCGAAAAATGAATTCTCCTATTCCGATTCGGGGCAATTGCTTGGCGATCTTGAAATTCTGCTTCGGGCCCTCTCCAGCTGGGGCGCTCCTATGCTGGCCACCAATGAGGTAAACAAAGCGCTGCGTTACGTACAGAATTTTGGGTTTCACCTGGCCCATTTGGATGTCAGGCAGAACAGTGAATTCTATTACAAAGCCTTTTGCGGATTGCTTGAAGATCTGGATAGCGCTGACGCCCCCTTTCATTCCGAAAATCGGTTAGATAAACAGTTCCTGCTTCAGGAATTAAATCACTACAGACCCTTCACTCTTTCCTACACTGGAGGGGTCGCCGAAACAGGACAGGCACTGGGTTACCTTGGAGTGGTGTCCCAGCACATCAAGCAATACGGACCCAAGGCGTTGGGTTCAATGATTGTGAGCATGACCAAAAAAGTGGATGATTTATTCATCTTTTACCTCTTGGCCCGTGAAGCTGGCCTGTATGTAAAAACCGATGCAGGCCCGGCTTGTCAGCTACCGGTAGTACCTCTGTTTGAAACCATTGATGATTTGCACAATGCGCCCTCTATCCTGGATGAATTTCTGGCCCTCCCTGTCACCCAAAATACACTTAGGTTGCAGGCCCTTCGCAAGGGATATTCCCATCCTGTGGCTGAAGTAATGATTGGTTATAGCGACAGCAACAAAGATGGAGGCATATTGTCGAGCCTTTGGCATCTTTATGAGGCCCAACATGAATTGGCAAACATCGGACGCAAGCATGGTGTGGATATCCGCTTTTTTCATGGTAAAGGAGGCAGCATCAGCCGGGGTGCAGGCCCTATCCACTGGTTTCTCAAAAGCCTTCCCCCACATTCCCTGTGTGGTAAACTGCGTCTTACCGAACAGGGTGAAACCATTGAACGAAAATATGCCAACAAGGTCAATGCGGCTTTTAACCTGGAGTTACTTACATCAGGTACTTTACGCAATACCTTGCTAAACACCCACAAACATGATCCAGAATTGTTTGAACTGGTAGGTTTCATGGCACACGAAAGCTTTACAACCTACAACGCCCTTACCCGGCATCCGAGCTTTATCCGTTTCTTTGAACAGGCGACCCCGATCGACGTGATTGAAACCAGTAAAATTGGCTCACGACCTTCACGCAGAACCAATCAACGCACCTTGAATGATTTACGGGCCATTCCATGGGTATTCAGCTGGACCCAAAGCCGTGTAAACATTACAAGCTGGTATGGGGTTGGAAGCACACTCCAGTTGCTCAAAGAGCAGTATCCTGAAAAATATGCCTTGTTGCGCAGCTTACTGTCCTCTCATCCTTTGCTGCGGTATATTCTCACAAGCGTTGATTCCGGCCTTGCCGCTACGGATCCTGAAGTGATTGAGCTATACGCATCACTGGTCAACGACCAACAGGTAAAAAATGATATCTTGCCACTGATTTTAACAGAATACCAACTCACGAAAACCCTGTTGAATGAATTACTCGAAATCCCATTTGAGGAAAGAAGGAAGAACCATTTCTATTCGACAAGGTTAAGGGCCGTAGCTTTGGATTTAATGCACAAGGTTCAGGTGCAGACCCTCCGGCAATGGAGAAATGACAAAGATACCCAATACCCTGAGCATGCCAATGAGCAAAATATCATTTTACTCAAAACCATTAATGCAATTGCCAATGCCTTGGGATCAACGGGCTAGTGTTGCTAGTGGCCAGTAGCCAATAACCAGTCGCCAGCAGCCAGTTAATTTATTAAGATATATTTTAATTTATTCTTTTTCATTGAACGATGCATAAAATAATTAGCCAGTATTTTGATGAATACTCCACCATGTCTGAAGTTTCTTATAACTCAGTCCTTCAGATTTCGGAAAATGAAGGGATAGAAATGAACCAGATCATCATTGCCACCTCGTTTTGCTTTGATGAACTCAATCATCAACCGGCCAAGATGAATCTCCCCTCCTCTCAGGGAACCTTTATTATGGGCGGTTTGGCTGGCTATCCTTTTGTAGGTGATATCGGTCTAACAGCCTTTTCAGATCACATACCCGATGGTGGCGCTGCATTGTTTATCTTTGGTTCCCATATCGGCATTTCACGTTCAGGAGAAATAGGAAAAATAAAGCGCGTGGGACAGCACCGGCACACCAATACCTGCGGAGCCCTGATGATGGTGCAGGATCATGTTTTATCCACAACAATTCACCATATCGACCCGGCTGACTATTCTGAATTTCAACCCGAATTCCTGGCCCTTAGGTTATTGCCCCTGGCTGAAGAAATTAGAAATTCATCGGTTCCCATCCTGAAAACGACCCATTTGGTATACGATGAAATTGAGAAGGAAATTATAAAACTGATCACCAATCATCCTTCCTCGCTCAACAAGTTTCCCGTTTATATCCTTGGAGGAATTGTTATTAATACAGACGAAACGCTGCCCAATTACTTTTCACAGAAGGTCTTTCGGAAAATATTCTAACTCACCTTACAAGAACACTGTTTTATAATAAAAAAGAAAAATGGAACGCGGATTTTACTGATGTAACAGATTTACACTGATCTTTTAAAAATACGAATTAGATAAATTTAAACAATTTATATGAAATAAAAAAAATCAGTGTAAATCTGTAACATCAGTAGAATCCGTGTTCCATTTAATGGTTATTTCTTGCGTGTAGTAGAGTAGTTTACCAATTCAATCAAGGCTGCCCTGGCATCACTTTCAGGGAATTCCATGATCCCTGCAATGGCCTTTTCACAGAACTCATTCATTTGTTCTGCAGCATATTCCAATCCGCCACGGCTTACGACCAAATCAACCAATTCCTTTACCTTGGCCTGATTCTTATTCTTGCGTTTGATTAAGTGCAGGATGCGGCTTCTCTCTCCCGATTCGCAATTGTTCAGCACATAAAGCAAAGGCAGGGTAATTTTCTTCTCTTTGATGTCGTTTCCGGTAGGTTTGCCCAGTATTCCCTTGCTTTGGTAGTCGAATATATCATCCTTGATCTGGAAGGCAATTCCAACGTCCAATCCAATTCGGAACATCTTCTCCACAATCTCATCATCCTTTGTAACAGAAGCAGCCCCAATGGCCATGCTGGTGGCAATAAGTGAGGCGGTCTTTTTACGGATAATGGTGAAATATGCTTCATTGTCGATGTCCAGTTTACGGCTTTTGCGCATTTGCAGGATCTCTCCTTCACTCATATCCTTCACAGCCCTTGAAATCAGGTGCAAAAACCGGTACTCCTTGTTGTCAAGGGTATTGAGCATTCCTTTGGCCAGGATAAAATCACCCACCAGAACGGCAATCTTGTTTTTCCACAAGGCATTGATCGAAAAGCTTCCACGCCGTTCATAGGATTCATCTACCACATCATCGTGCAGCAAGGTAGCAGTATGTAACAGTTCTATGGAAGAAGCGGCCAGGTTGGTGGACTCGTTGAATTCGCCACACATTTTTGCCGACAGGAAGACAAACATCGGACGCATCTGCTTTCCCTTCTTTTTCAAAATATAACGAATAATGATCTGAAGAAAAGGGATGTCGCTTTTAATGGCTTCTTTGAAGTACTTTTCAAAACCTTTAAGTTCTTCTTGTATGGGCGATTTAATGATTTCCAAAGAGGTCATTTAGGCTTTTTTATAAGTTTCAAAAATAGAAAATTAAATTACTTTTCTTGCTAAGTAAAATCAATTGCTTTATTCTTGAATCGAATTCCCATTAAATTTCACACCTTTTCCTTCAAACAGAGCTGGTATCTCCTGCTACCTG
>DMFR01000364.1 GCA_003450125.1 Prolixibacteraceae bacterium
AAGGTATCAGAAAGGTATCAGATGATAGGTCCCAGGTAGCCCGGAAGAAGAAATGTAATGAGCAAAAGTCCGTAGGGAGATTCGTATTTTTATTCTCTTGCTATTGGAAGGGGTGGATCGCCGCTGCATCGAATTTATACCTGTTGCAGGTGCAGACCTGTCCATTGTATTTTAGATTGATCCAAAGAAGAGGAATATTGGTTGGGAAACAAAAAATCCCGCCTTTCAGCAGGATTTCTGTATGTATTTATGGAGGATTAAAGATTTTTAACCATCCAACCATCTAACCATTAAACTATCAGTTTATATCCTTTACCATGGACATTGATGATTTCAACCTTGGGATCATCTTTCAAATGCTTCCTGAGCTTGGTGATATATACATCCATGCTTCGGGCGTTGAAATAATTGTCATCGATCCAGATGGTTCTCAAAGCAAAATTGCGTTCTAATACTTTGTTGGCATTGTTGCAAAGCAGGCTGAGCAATTCGGCCTCCTTGGTGGTCAATTTTACCTCTTCTTCTCCTCCAGAAAGGATCTGCTTGCGGGAATCGAAGGTGTAAATACCCAGTTTGTAAATGGCGTCCTCGTGTGAATTGGCATCTTGCGATACCCGCCGCATGATGGCTTCGATGCGGAAGATCAGTTCTTCCATACTGAAAGGTTTGGTGATGTAATCATCGGCCCCGATTTTAAAGCCTTCGAGTACATCTTCTTTCATGTTCTTTGCTGTGAGAAAAATGATGGGAATATCCATATTCAGCTGACGGATATCTTTTGCCAGTGAAATTCCATCTTTTTTTGGCATCATGATATCCAGGATACAAAGATTGTACGGTTGATTTTTGGTAAACCCTTTGTAGGCTGCTTCACCGTCAGGATATAAATCGGTTTCATATCCTTTTGCAATCAGATATTCTTTCAGTAACAAACCAAGGTTTTCATCATCCTCGGCCAATAGCAATTTTACTTTTTTTTCCATGTTCTTGTACGTTTATTGGAAAATATATCATGAATTTAGTTCCTTTATCAATATCACTTTCCACTTTTATTTTACCCTTATGAGCTTCAATAATTTTCTTCACATAGCTTAACCCTAATCCGAAGCCTTTTACATCGTGCACATTTCCAGTTGGAACTCGGTAGAACCTCTCAAAAATCTGGCCAACATATTCTTTTTGAATGCCTATTCCATGATCTTTTACGGAAAGAATCAGAAAATCGTCTTCCACTTGGGTCGAAATGATGATTCTTGGGGCCTCCTTACTGTATTTCACTGCATTATCGAGCAAGTTAAACAAAACATTTGTAATATGCACCTCATCTCCCTTAATGATTGCAGGCTCGGCCTTCAGATCAGTGGTCAGCTCACCTTCCTTGGCCTTTACCCGTAGCTCAAAATTCAGCACCACTGATTTTATAAGGGTATTTAAATTTACCTCTTTTATTTTAAGTTTTAGCTTCCCTTCATTAAAAACTGCCATCTGGAGCACTTTTTCAACCTGGGTGGTCAACCTTTTGCTTTCCTGGAAGATGATTCCTGAGATATGCTCAATGGTTTTGGGGGTATTGGTCACCGAATTGTCGCGCAACATCTGACTAGCCAACGAAATGGTTGAGATGGGCGTCTTCAGTTCGTGGGTCATGTTATTGATAAAATCGTTCTTGATGATCGACAATTTCTTTTGCCTGAGGATGATGAGGATGGTGAAAATAAAGATACCAATCAGCATGGCCGTCAGCACAACGGTAGGAATGACCAATATCCCGGTTTGTTTGAGTAGGTAGCCATCCTGTTTTGGGAAGAACAGGTACAGGTAATTGGGTCTTTTTGTTTCATCCGGATCGTTGGGAAAGAGCAATATGGAGTATTCCTTCTGTTGTAGACCGCGATTATAGTTTTTCCCCCCGATAATATCTCTTTCTTCTCCTCGTAGAAATGTTTTTACTGCATATTTAAAATCTAAAGTCACCCCAGAGTTTTTCAACTCTGATTTGATCAGGCGTCCAAGCTTTTGAGCATCAATTCTTGCCTCAATAGGCATCTGGGAAAAGGTATAGGCATAACCGGCCACGGCGAGCATCTTGGCCTTTTGATTCAGCTGATCTTCATATTGCTGGCGCACGTACCCGTCCTGTTCATGGATAATGTCAAATGCATTGGGAAAATCGCCCGGCCTGCCCCGCTTGTTTTGTTCCTCAGCATGTGGTTTGCCATATCCGATGGTCAGCTCTTCGCTGTAATAACTATTTCTTGTTGGACCATGTTTATATTGAAGGGAAAGCTGTATGCCTTGCTGGGTAATTATCCTTGGATTGGAAGGCTGAAAACTGTTGCCGGGGAATACATCATTGCTGTTAGGGGCAAACAATTTATTCTCATATTCGGTCAATAATTTTGTCTCTTCCATTTCCTGCTGATGGACCACCTGGTTCAAAGCGCTTTTTACGGCTGCGTCGAATTGTTCCTCCTTGATTCCAAGAGCCTGGTAAATAGAATTGATCTGGACCAGGATTAAACCGGTCATCACCAATGCCATTAGAACAATCAATGTCAGTATTACCTTTCTGCTCATGTTACAAAGATAACCTTTTGAAGGGCTGACAATGAACACTTAACAATATTTAACATTGGAATTAAGAAGTAGGAAGAAGTGCCTAAAGTACTTAAAGTGAACTAAAGTATTTAAAGTTAAGAGTGCCCAGTTACTTTAGGCACTTTAGTTCACTTTAAATACTTTAGGCACTTTTTTACTGTCTAATCGGAAGTAGGTGATTGAAGTACGCTATTATTGATTTTGTCCATGGCCACCTTGGAGGCATTTTGCTGGGCCTCTTTTTTCGATGTGCCGGTGCCTTTGCCCCAAAGTTCGGTGTCAACTTCAATGGTGGCAACAAACCAGGGTTGTTTGCCGTCGTTTTTGCTTTCATCCACGGTGTCGAAGGAAACAGCCCTTTTCGTTTTCTGTGACCATTCAATCAGCTGGCTCTTGTAGTTGGTGTTGGTATTCTGGACTTCCACCAGGTTGACGTAGTTATTGAGCAGCTTGCGGATAATGAATTTCTTGGCTTCCGGGTACCCTTTGTCCAGGTAGATGGCCCCGATCAGCGCTTCGAGTGTATCACCATAGATGTGGCTTGATTCGAGCGTAGAGGTCGTGTTTGATAGAATGTAGTGGTTCAGCCCAATCTGGTATGTCAGTTGGGTAAGGAAACTGCGGTTGACCAGTTTTGAGCGCATTTGGGTTAGGTACCCTTCGTCCTGGTTGGGGAAGCGGTTGTATAAAAAATCGGCGATAGCTGCTCCCAGTATGGCATCGCCCAGGTATTCGAGCCGTTCATTGTTCACAAAGTTGCCCTGGGAATTCACCTTGGAGGCCGACTTGTGAATCACTGCGATATCGTATACCTTTAAGTTGGTGGGATAAAAGCCCAGTAAGGATCTTAAAAACAAATAAAACTCTTTTCTTGGAGAAGAAAAGAGTTTTATTCTTTGAACAATGGTTCGTATCACTTTTGTTAAATTTTCTTGAAAATAACAGTAGCATTATGTCCGCCAAAACCAAAGGTATTGCTTAAAGCAGTTTTGATTTCGCGTTTTTTAGCTACATTGAAAGTGAAGTCGAGCCTTGGGTCAATTTCAGGATCATTCGTAAAATGGTTAATGGTTGGCGGAATGATTCCATTTTGAAGGGCAAGGATACAAGCAATGGCTTCAACCGCTCCAGTTGCTCCCAGTAAGTGACCGGTCATTGATTTGGTTGAACTGATGCTCATGTTGTAAGCATGTTCTCCAAACAATTTCTGGATCGCTTGTGGTTCTGCAATATCTCCCAGGGGAGTAGAAGTTCCGTGAACATTGATGTAATCGATGTCTCCAGGTTTCAAACCGGCATCTTCCAAGGCCCATTTCATGCATAACGTTGCACCACCTGATTCAGGATCTGGAGCAGTCATGTGATAAGCGTCGGCTGACATGCCTCCTCCTACCATTTCTGCATAAATCTTTGCACCTCTTTTTACTGCATGTTCATATTCCTCCAGAATCAGGGCTCCTGCACCTTCTCCCATTACAAACCCGTCGCGATCAAGATCAAAAGGCCGTGAAGCCGTTTGGGGATCATCGTTCCGGGTAGAAAGGGCGCGCATGGAATTAAATCCGGCCAAACCTGCTGGATTGATTGCTGCCTCAGAACCTCCGGAGATAAAAACATCCACCTTACCCAAACGAATATAATTCATCGCTTCAATAAGGGCAGTAGAGGAAGAAGCACATGCTGTTACCGTCGTAAAATTGGGCCCTCTGAATCCATAGCGGATCGACATTAAGCCACTTGCAATGTTGGCAATCATTTTTGGAATGAAGAAAGGCGAATAACGAGGCATCTCGTTTTTATACTTGAGCGTTTCTTCAAAAAAGGTTTCTAAACCTCCAATACCGGCTCCCCAAACGATTCCCGCTCTGTCTTTGTCCAGGGTGGAAAGATCAAGGCCTGAATCCTCCATCGCCTGTGCAGCAGCTGCAAAGGCATACAAAGTGAAGGGGTCATGTTTCCTGATCTCTTTTTTCTCGACGTACACTTCCGGATCAAAATTCTTCAGTTCGCACGCAAAAGTGGTCTTATGCGTGGAAGCATCGAAATGGGTGATAGGGCCAGCACCGCTTTTGCCATTAATTAAGCCTTCCCAGTATTCCTCGATAGAATTACCAAGCGGGTTAACAGTTCCAAGGCCGGTAACAACTACCCGTTTAAATTCCATAAATGTTGTTTTCTAATTATTACTTCAGATTTGCTTCAATGTGTGAGATAGCCTCACCTACGGTTGAAATTTTTTCGGCCTGATCATCTGGAATAGCAAGATCAAATTCTTTTTCGAATTCCATAATCAATTCAACGGTGTCAAGTGAATCAGCACCAAGGTCATTGGTGAATGAAGCTTCGTTGGTTACTTCGCTTTCATCAACCCCTAATTTGTCAACAATAATTGCTTTTACTTTTGCTGCAACGTCAGACATAACTCTAATTTTTGGTTAATATTAAAATTGTTTTAAAAAATTCGATGCAAAGTAATAAATTTACGCCTGATATTTCAAACAAAAAATGAATTAAATGGATGAATTGGGTTTTAAGAAGGCTTTCATTTAACCTTTATTTGAACCTTTTATTCTAAAATTCCATTAAGCATAAATATAAAATCGTACGTTACATGAAGCTAATAGCCATTTTTGCCTCAGGCTCCGGATCCAATGCCCAGAAGATAATCGAGTATTTCTCAGGCAGTAAGGAGATATTTGTAGATTCTCTCTGGTCGAATAATGAGAATGCCTATGCCCTGATCAGGGCCGAGAAGCTCGGAATTGAAACTTTCACTTTCGAACAGGAGGAATTATACCGCAGTAATGAAATCCTCGACAGGCTGATCGATCGCCGCATTGATATGATCGTTTTGGCCGGTTTCCTTTGGCTCGTTCCGCGAAACCTGACCGAATTGTTCACCGTCATTAATATTCATCCGGCCCTGCTCCCAAAATATGGAGGTAAAGGAATGTATGGGCTGAATGTTCACAAGTCTGTTCTTGCCTCCAAAGATAAGGAATCGGGAATTACAATTCACCGGGTGAATTCCAATTACGATGAAGGAGATATCATCTTCCAGGCCACCTGTCCCATTTTAAAAGGGGACACCCCAGAAACCCTTGCTGCCAGGGTGCATGAACTCGAATACCTGCATTATCCCCGGGTCATCGAAGAAGTGCTGTTGAGCGAGGAAGAAGACGACCTGTAGTTGATAAGTTTAACTTTTCCAAAGTTTTATAAAGTATATAAAACTTTGGAAAAGTTCTTTTTAATTAGGCCAGTGCCCCGCGTCGTTTAATATCTTGGTATAGCTGTCTCCCTTGTTGACCCTGTTGTTTATTTTCAAAACACGATAGTTCTCAATGGATATTGAACTGATCCCACCTCCATTTTCTCGAAGTACTCCATCCCATGATTTGCCAGGATGACCCCATAGACCTTCACCATAGAGGGTATTGGCACCTGCAATATCGGTTACCACCATTCCATATTTTTGCAAAGCTTTCGCTACCGCCAATTCACCTGGATGCAATTCAAACTTACTTAAATCAAGCTTTGGGTCAAGCTGAATAACTGCCCCTTCAGGAATACCTCCTACGATAAAACCATCGGTCCAAATGGCCGGGAATACATGTTCTTTATAGGCATTCATGCGTGTTGCACAGGCCAGTTTGTGATTTATTTCCCCTTTCTGAACTTCGTCGTACATGATTAACCCGGCAATGGCAGGAACCCCTGCCGCACGGCTTGGGCCATAGTAATGTACACTTTCCCCATCCTTCATTCCAAAATCCCTGGGATCATAGACCCCTTCACCATCAAGGCTGTATTTCATCCCCGTATTGGATGTCCAGCTATTGTCAGCATTCTTGGTAAGTCCCCACATATCCCAGGCAATGCGATGTTTCCAATCCACCAGGGCACAATGGGCATCTTCCTGAGGATCGGCCTGTGCATCTTTGGGAATGGGTACCAATTCAGCCTCAAATTCCTTTCCATGGCCAAAGGTTTCACGGTTCGTGTTCCATCTCTTTTTCTCTGCCGCACTCAGGTGATGCAGTTGAATTTTAAACCGTGGGGTGGAATCATTGACTTCATACACAGGAATAGTCCATGCCACCAGGTTAATTTTAAAGAAAGGCCCTGTGGGTTCTTTTTTCATTAGTTCAATGAAATGATTGCTTTGAGGATCTATTTCAGGGTTTTCAACCAATGGTTGATTCCAGAAGCTGGTTTCGGAAAAGAACCTATGAGATTGTATCGAATCCTTTGCAACAGCAACAATTTCTTTTTTTACTTTAGGGGTAGGGAAGTAAGCCTGGAATCCAAGCCATAGAAAGACGATCAGCAACAATGATAAGGCCGTGATAACACCAACCTGGGTTTGGGGCTTCTTGGGTTTGCGTAAATTGGTTTTCATAGTTATTGATTTAGGGCAGACGGTTTAGTGAGAACAAGGTAGTCATTTTTTTTTGCCCGATGGCATGTTTCCAGTTATTATTTTAACTCGTAAAATCCTTTTCGTATTGATAGGGAACTTTTCGAAAGAAGTGATCTTTTTATAAAAATTACGGAGTCTCCGGTATTTGCTATTCCACAATATTTTCTGTCTAAAAATATTTTGTTATTGAATTCCACAATATGAGAGTTTTCAACAATCATGTTGTCGGTATCTTTATTGGCTGAATAACTTTCCATCTTCAGGTTTTTTGGGATAACATATACAATACCTTTTCCATTGGGAGATTTGAATTCCCAACAATAGGGTCTGCGGATTTCTATCTTTCCTTGATCTAAAATAACTGTATCACCTAAATGAACAATACCTACAAATTCTTTATTCAAAAATATATTGTACTTATACTCTTGAACAAGAAAGTTCCCCATTTTATAGTCGGCTGTATCCTTTCTATTTGAAACATACCAACTTAAATTTTTAGGAAACAGATAAATAATTCCTCTTCCATTAGATTTTATAAATTTACTTTTCCCAATATCAGACTTACTTTCATTTTTTTTCTGTGCAATACTCTCTGAGCTTAATCCAAACAGGCAAATACAGATAATTAAAAAACAGGAAGATAGGATTGATAATTTTTTCATTTTGTTTGTTTTTAAGTTAAATAAATCAAATACATATCTATAAAATTGCTCAAGCCATTTTAAACTAGCAAGTCCAGTTTTACTGACCTTGTTAGGCATAATTTCTAATGAATCATTCATGTTGTATTCCAAAGCAGCAAAAATTGCCTTAATGGTGTAACTTCTTGGTGTAACCACTCCAGCTTCAATCCTCTGTAAGGTTCTCACGTTTAAGTTACATTTTTCAACAAGTTCCTCTTGAGTTAAACTTTTAGCTTTTCTAAGTTCAGCTATTTTTTTGCCTAAATCCGGTTGTTTCATGATTCATTGAAATTTTGAGCAAGATTATATATTAACTTAA
>DMFR01000192.1:0-3895 GCA_003450125.1 Prolixibacteraceae bacterium
GTTTAAAGTTTCATGTTTAAAGTTGCGTGCCGATCTGGATGCTATTTCATAGTTTGAAGTTAATCGATGGGTAGCAATTAATAGGCACGCAACTTTAAACTTTAAACATGAAACTTTAAACTATTCCGAATAAACTTTTCCCAGTATGCTCTTCGGTTAAAAGTTATTATATTTATCTCATGTTAATCACTTCTTCGGCTACCAAATTTCTCAAACGCAAGAACTCGATCAACCTCGAGGGACGTTTAATCGACCTTTCGAAGCCCGTTGTGATGGGTATTCTGAATGTGACCCCTGATTCATTCTATGATGGGGGGAAATATGAAACCGAAAAGTTGATCCTCAGGCGGGCCGAAGAGATTCTGGAACAGGGTGCAACGATTATTGATATCGGGGCCATTTCAACCCGTCCGGGAACTGAAGAAATCTCTGCCAAAGAGGAGATTGATCGTTTGTTGCCTGCTGTCAGGGCTGTCAAGAAGGCCTTTCCTGAAGCCTTTGTTTCTATCGATACGTTTCGCTCATGGGTGGCCTTAAAGGTAATTGAAGAGTGCGGCCCCTGTATTGTCAATGACGTGTCAGGGGGTAGTTTTGACCCTCAGATGTTCGATATGATCGGCAAACTGAGTGTTCCCTATATTTTGATGCATCTGCTTGGCACACCGCTTCAAATGGAGAAAAAGCCGGTCTATGAGGATGTGATCCGTGATATCTCCATGTATTTTACCGACAAGGTTAAAAAGCTCACAGCAGCAGGGGTTAAGGACGTGATCCTGGATCCTGGGTTTGGCTTTGGGAAAACATCCAGCCACAATTACGAACTGCTCAACAGGCTCGATTCCTTTAAGGTATTTCAGTTACCTTTGCTGGTGGGCGTTTCGCGCAAATCAATGATTCATAAGTTGCTAGATATCAGTCCTGAGGATGCCCTTAACGGCACAACGGTTGTCAATACCCTTGCCCTGATAGGTGGAGCCGATATTTTGCGGGTCCACGATGTCCGTCAAGCTGTGGAGGCAGTGCGTATTTTGAACAAGGTTCGTTCCACCTCAGAATAAGATTTAATTAATAGAAGCGTTTAAAGTTCAAAGTTTAATGTTTAAAGTTGCATGCCGATCAATAGCTACACATCGATTAACTTTAAGCTATATTGTTGCATCCAGACCGGCACGCAACTTTAAACTTTAAACATTGAACATTAAACTCTATAGACAGGCAACTTTAAACTTTAAACTTTGAACATTAAACATTAAACTCTATCGGCACGCAACTTTAAACTTTAAACTTTAAACTTTGAACATTAAACATTAAAACTCTTCCATAAAGATATGACATTGTTTATTACTATACGGGTTCTGGATGTGGTGGATATCCTGCTGGTTGCCTTGCTGATGTATCAAATGTACCGGATTATCAAGGGGACCGTTGCTTTCAGCATCTTCATCGGGATTTTCCTGGTCTATGTCTTCTGGCTGGTGGTCAAGGCCATGAACATGGAATTGCTCGGAACACTCATGGGCCAGTTTATCGGGGTAGGGGTTTTGGCCCTGGTGGTGGTATTTCAGCCCGAGATAAGACGCTTTTTATTGTTGATCGGCACCAACTACCAGCTCAGCCGAAGTTTTGGACTCGAAAAACTGTTCAATATGGACTCCCCCAAGCCTGCTACCGATCAGCAAATCAAAGAAATCATCAGGGCCTGTGACAACCTGGCCCGTTCAAAAACAGGGGCCTTGATTATTGTTGCCCATAAAAATGAACTGAAAGAAATTATCCGCTCCGGCGAAAAAATAAACGCCCGCATTTCCTCCTTTTTGCTTGAAACCATTTTCTTTAAAAATACACCCCTGCACGATGGCGCTGTAGTGGTGGTGGGTAACCGGCTGGCCGCTGCACGTTGTATCCTTCCCATTACTGAAAGAACGGACCTTGACCCTGCCCTTGGGCTCAGGCACCGTGCTGCAATTGGTGTTTCCGAGGTCACCGATGCCTTGTCCATTGTGGTTTCAGAAGAATCAGGATTCATCTCCATAGCTATACAGGGAGAACTGAAGCATAAAATATCACTCATACAACTGGCCACCGAACTCGAAAAGGTAATGGTGGAAGAAGTTGCCTAAGGAGTGTCTGAACTGTGATTTATGTGATTTATTTGATTTATTTGATTCATTTGAATAATCAAATAAATCACAGTTCAGACACTGCTTCAGAGCCTCACTTACCCTATTTCCCCCAAAAATTTACTAAGCTAAAAACCTTACAAAATCAATTTTTTATTGTCTTTTGAGGATGGTTTTCTTGTATCGTTATTCGAAGCTTATTCGAAGGTTATTCGAAGGTTATTCGAAGCACCTTCGAGCGTGTTCGAAAAATCTTCGAATAACTTTCGAATAGCCAATGAATCATTTTCGAATAGTTATGGGACTTGCCAGTAGAATAATAACTCTCGAAGTAAGCCATAACGGCTTTAATCTTTCAATCAAAAGAAAAGCTTTGGAGATCATTGCCTCAAGCAATGCACTACCTAATCAAGGTTTAGGAAGAAAGAATATAAATTGGAGGGCGAAAACAACTGATGCAGTTACTATTTAAAAAATTTACCATTTACAATTTGGTAGATCACAAATCGTAAATGGTAAATAATTTAAATTGTAAATATTTTAATCCTTGCAACTATGGTTGATAGACCACTTTGTAAACCATGTTCCTTTGGTCACATTTGGTTTTAACCAAATAGATTCCAGGGAAGATATTCAACTGCGTAAGATCGACTGTGCCGCTTCCTATAACTGATGAGTTATACAGCATGGAGCCTGAAAGGGAATAAATTTGCACCTCGATGCCTGAACTGGCATTGTTCACTTTCAGGTATAGCTTACCCCTTGTAGGATTGGGATAGACGACCACCTGATTGTCAATAGCTGGTCCGTCATCAATGGTATCAACAATTCCGGGATCGTCGGCAAATGGGGAGCCGTCGTATACCGATGAGGCCTTCCAGTAGGCCGCATCAGAGGGGTCGCCCGTTGGATTGCGGATGGCCGAGGAGAGGGAGGGTCCATTTCCATCAGGGGCAGTGGCCCATGGATTATAATCCAGGTAAGTAAAGTTAATTACAGGGCTGCCCCCTGCATTGGAAATAATGACCTGTTCGCCTGAATTGGAAAAGTTCTTGTTGAAATTCCCGGTAGGAACCATGAAGTGACGCTCATAAAACCATTTTGGTTTGGAAGCTATCACATAGAACTGCTTGGGGGCCAGAACATCACTTTCCTTGAACTGGTAGTCTACCGAGGAAGTAAAACTAAGACCGGCAAGGTTAATGGGCTTATCGCCTGTATTCTTGAGTTCAAGAAATTCAAATGATTTTCCTGAAATGATTGAAGTTCCAACCAGGGTGTCTGTAGGATGATAATGCAATTCAGTAACCTTCAAATTGGTATAATCTTCATTCGGGTTCTGAAACTTAACAGAAGTCAGAGCGCTCCAGTTGTCCCCGCTTTTAATCCTTGCATTGACAATGGCAGTTCCCTGAAGGTTGATGGTTGTGCCGCTTGAAATAGCTATTGCAGTAGGGTTGTTCAGGCCACCAATCAACCTGGGATCAGTGCCGTCAAGGGTATAGTACAACTGGCCAGTGGTACCGGAAATTGTTACCTGGTAATTGCCCGAAACGGGATATCGGTCCTGATCAAGAATGACATTGTCCTTTCTCAGTACAGGGGGGCTGAAGGTGGGCAGTAAGCTGGCGGCCTTCAATTGGTTGATTACAATGTCTGTGCGGTAGGGGAAATAGCGGGTGTAAATATCATTGATTTCAGTCTTCCAGTCTTCAATCGTAAAGGGAAGGGTACGGAAGGTATCTCCCCAGCGGGCTGATTCACCAATAATAGCG
>DMFR01000192.1:4053-9544 GCA_003450125.1 Prolixibacteraceae bacterium
TGCTAATCTCGGCTGCTCGTTTGGCAAACCGGTCATGTAAGACAGTTGGGGTAAAGACTCCATTGTTGAAAAAGTTTTTGGAAGCCCTGTCTGCAAAACGCTGGCGGTATTCCTTGTTGGCGCATAGCTTATAGTGAAGCCACTGGGGGTGAAATTTGCTGAAGTCAGACATGGTCATTGGGGGATAGGAAATAGTGACCCTGTTCTCCTGAATGCCAACACCAGGTCCTTCATTGCCGATCATCATGGTATGTTCTGAATCATGGGCAAAAAAACGGAACCCGCTTGAACGGTCGTCCCGTTTGTCAACGGCATAGAAATTATTGGGGCTGGCATTATTTCCAAAAGCTGAAACCGGGGCGTCAAAATTACCGGTATAGAAAATCAGCTGCATGTAATCAATCAGGTTGTCAATGTTCACCATGATTTCTCCTCCCTTTTTCGGATAGCCGTTCTGGTCTTTTCCTTCCAGGGCAAAATAATCGGCATTGTTGGCAAAGCCTTTGGTGCAAAGGTTATAGATTTTCTGCCATGAATCCATGTTTCCATCGGTTGCCTCGATACTGCTTGCTGGAGCGTTTACTTTTACGACATCGTAATCCTCACTGCTGCCGCCAAAATAACTTGCCGCAAACCGTGCCTCGGCACGTTCCTGGGTTTGGTACAATCCCCAATACATGCCGTTCAGGTAAAGGTGATAATAACGGCTGCGGGTATAGGGTTCGCCCATATCACGCTGGGTATCGCGGGAGAAGACTTCGCGGACAGCAGTATTTCTGGCCTGGTTGTCACCCGGTGGGTGTGCCCAGGAATAATTTTGTTCGCAGCGTAGATCAATCTTGTCAAATTCATTCACCCCTTCAGTTTCAAACAAGGGGAATGTTAGTTTTGGGGCACCATATTCTTCTCTAAAAAATAAACGGAAAGCATGTTTCGGAAAGTTCTCATGCCTGCTCCAGCCGCCCCGGATGCGAAGACCGGCATTGATATTGAAGCCGGGGGTTCCTGATGGGTTGATCAATTCGACTGATGAAAACCTTTCCCACGATTCACCATGATCATCAGCATTTACATAAATGCCAGTGGTAGGATCGAAAAGATCACCTAATTCAGTGACCACTGAAATAGAGGGGATATCGGTCATTGCACCCTGCATCTGCCCTGCATAGGTGGAACTTTTGGTAATATCGGGATCCATATCCAGGTCAATGGTCTGTCCGTTAACACTTGATCCCTGAGTAGGCCAATTCCCTCCCGGACTGGTTTGATTCATTACCTGGTCCAGGAAAATATAGGTTTGGGTTAAGGGAAAGGATGGGGCCAGTCCAGGTTTTTTCAGTGATGCCCGAACAATGTAGCAGGGAGTCTTTGCCCGTCCGGTTGTACTGGCGGGATCGATGGTGATGGTCTTTGACAACCCTCCATCCAAAGCTGTTGATGAACTCTGGGGATTTGACCCATCAATGGTGTAAACGATTGTATAAGAAGGATCAGGAACATCCAGCTGGAGATCGAACGGAGCGGTGTAAAAGCCATTGGGTTTATTGAAAACGACCTTAACGGTATCGGTTGTCTGGGGAGGAGGAAGGGCAGCATTGATTTTAAGGTCAAAGTAAAAATCGGAACTGGAGAGCGAGGTATTAAACCCCTGGATGGCGATCAGGTTTTCCCCTTCCTTGAGGCTAATGTCGTGGGCCGGGAGTTGATAGGTTTTAGTCACGCCAGGTTCTCCCGACCCGGTGGCAAAACTGTTGTAGGTTTTATCAACGGGGGCATTGATGCTGAATGCTTCTTCCCCGTTGATCCAAATCACAAAGCCGTCATCAAAAGCGACAGAAAAGACCACATCCTTGAGGGAAGCGATATTCTGGGCATTGAAAGTGGATGACAAATAGATCGTTGAATAGGAATTTTGCATGTCGCTGAGCAATGTACCACCAGTGCCAACCAGACCATACCTGAAAGGCATGGTACCTACAGACCACCCTGTAGGCGTATAATCACTGGTCATCCAGTTAGCGGGAAGAGAAGAGGCGTCTTTGCCCTTCAGGTATTTGAATGAGGTCGAGGAGTCTACATTAATCTGGGCTATTGCTCCAAAGGCCGAAATGAATATTAGGATTATAGAAAAGTAAAATTTTTTATTCATCAATCTGGATTTAGCTTAATTAGATGGCTATAAAAATACGGAAATAAATAATTCCTTCCACCATTCCATCCACCTTTCGTTGATGCAGTCCCAAGGTTGATCTCTCTTGCAGTGATTAATTTTCTACCTTTGACCTTAAATTTAAGAATAAAAATTCAGTAATGGGAAACCGGATTTGTAAGCTTTTTGGGATAGAATATCCAATCATTCAGGCAGGTATGGTTTGGTGCAGTGGATGGAGGCTGGCCTCAGCGGTGAGTAACAACGGAGGTTTGGGCCTGCTTGGGGCAGGATCGATGCATCCAGAAGTACTTCGGGAACACATTCAGAAAACCAAATTGGCAACCAACCGACCTTTCGGGGTGAATGTTCCATTGTTTTATCCGGAGCTGGATACGATCATGAACATCATTGCAGAAGAAAAGGTGCCCATTGTATTTACCTCTGCCGGGAGTCCTAAAAAATATACGGCCTGGCTCCAGGAGCGTGGAATCATAGTGGCCCATGTAATCGCCAGTTCATCGTTTGCCCTGAAATGTGAAGAGGCTGGTGTTGATGCCATTGTGGCTGAAGGGTTTGAAGCAGGCGGGCATAACGGTCGGGAGGAAACCACAACGTTGACCCTTATCCCGGCAGTGAGGAAGGTAAGCTCCCTGCCCTTAATGGCTGCCGGAGGAATTGCCACAGGAGAGGCCATGTTAGCCGCCATTGCTTTGGGTGCTGACGGGGTACAGATCGGTTCACGGTTTGCCGTTTCGGAAGAATCATCAGCCCATCCCGAATTTAAAAGGCTGGTCACCGGGTTGCATGAAGGGGATACCATCTTGTCGCTTAAAAAGGTAGCGCCGGTACGGTTGATTAAAAATGACTTCTTCGAGGCAGTAAGCAAACTGGAACTGCAAGGAGCCGACGGCTCTGAACTTAGAGCCCTGCTGGGTCATGGACGGGCTAAAAGAGGCATGTTCGAAGGCGATTTGTCTGAAGGAGAACTGGAAATCGGTCAGGTTTCCTCGATCATCAATGAGGTATTGCCCGTTCAATCCATTATTCAAAATCTCCTTCAGGAGTACGGGCAGGCAAAAGCAAGGGTGAATACTGATCAATTTGACTTTGTCTAAATTGAAGGATGGCTGGTTGGTTAAATGGTTAGATGGTTAAATGGTTAAATGGTTGGATGGTTAGATTTAAAATCGTTAATCGTTAATGGTTAAATGGTTAGATTGTTCGATGGTTGGACGAACGTTCATTCGGGCATTAACCTGGAACTTGGAACTTTAAACTTGGAACTTATATATTTATGATACAATTCGAACGTACCAAACTAGCAAACGGGCTGACCGTTATTGTCCACCAGGATAAAACTACTCCCATGGTGGCGGTAGATATTTGTTACAACGTCGGCTCGCGGGATGAACACCCTGATCGTACCGGATTTGCCCACCTGTTTGAACATCTCATGTTTGGCGGTTCAATCCATATCCCCACCTACGATGAGCCCCTTCAGAAAGCAGGGGGCGACAACAATGCCTATACCTCCAATGACCTGACCAATTACTATCTGACACTTCCCAAAAATAACATAGAAACAGGCTTCTGGCTTGAATCGGACCGTATGCTTGAACTGGCTTTTTCGGAATCGAGCCTTGAAGTTCAGCGCAACGTAGTGATCGAGGAGTTCAAGCAGCGCTATCTCAACCAGCCCTATGGCGATGTATGGCCTTTGATCCGTCAGATGGCCTACAAGGTTCATTCGTACCAATGGCCCACCATAGGGCGTGAAATAAGCCACATTGAGAAGGCAACCATACAACAGGTGAAGGATTTTTTCTTTACCCATTACGCGCCCGATAATGCGGTGCTGGTAGTGGCCGGCGATGTTGAATTTGACCAGGTGCTCACCCTTGCCCAACGGTGGTTTGGTCCTATCCCTAACCGTGGAATTAAGCCAAGGAACCTTCCAAAGGAGCCTGTGCAAACTGAAATGCGTGAACAAACCGTAGAGCGCAATGTTCCCAACAATGCCCTTTACCTGGCTTATCACATGTCGGATCATATTGATCCAAAGTACTATGCCACAGATTTAATGTCGGATGTGCTTTCGAGTGGAAATTCATCACGTCTGTACCAGACCCTGGTTCAAAAAGAAAAATTGTTTACTGAGCTGGATGCTTATCTTTCTGGTGATTATGAACCGGGATTGTTCCTCATTTCAGGCAAAACAAGTAATGGAGTATCCCTTGAAACCGCTCATAAGGCCATTGACCGTGAATTGGAACGCATGAAACAGGATCGGGTTTCGGAATACGAACTGGAAAAAGTGAAGAACAAAGTGGAAGCCAACATTGAGTACAGTGAAATGAATTATCTGACCAAGGCAATGAACCTGGCAACCAATGAGATATTACAAGATGCCAACCTGATCAATTCACAGATTGACCTCTACCGATCGGTAACTACTACGCAAATTCAGGAAGTGTCGCAGCAGATTTTCCGTCCTGACAACTGCTCAGTTTTAAAATACATTGCTAAAAAATAGCCTTATGCTCAACCGTACGATACAACCAATGGTGAATCCCATTGAACACATTGATATTATTCAGGCTGAAAAGCGGCTGCTTTCAAACGGCATTCCGGTATACTTTGTAAATGCCGGATCGCAGGATGTGGTGAAAGTAGACTTTGTTTTTGAAGCAGGAACCTGGTTTCAGTCCCAAAATCTGGTTGCCAGCATGTGCAGCTCGATGCTTGAAGAGGGAAGTGTGCGTTATTCAGCCTCACAGATAGCCGAAAAGTTTGATTTCTATGGCTCCTACCTTCAGATGATGGTGGATCAAAACTATGGCTACGTCAACATTGTCAGCCTTGGGAAACATCTGCCGGCCATTCTTGAAATGGCTGAGGATATGATCAAGCATCCTGTTTTTCCAGTATATGAACTGGACGTGATGATTGACAAAAACAAGCAGAAATTCCTGCTTGAAAATGAGAAAGTGCGTACCCTTTGCCAGAAAAAATTCACACAAGTGATGTTTGGCAATGACCACCCTTATGCCATTAAGAACAAGCTGGAAGATTTTGACTTCATCAATCGGGACGTATTGATGCAATTCTATGAATCGCATTATCACTCGGGCAACTGCCGCATTATCCTGGCCGGAAAGATAGATGAAACGGTATTGGGTATGCTCGAAACACATTTTGGAGGAACCGACTGGTCCCGAGGACTAGTGATGAAAGAGCCTGATTATGGCATTTTCCCTGATGCGCAGAAATACCACTTCGTTGAAAAGGCCGACGGCTCCCAGTCAGCCATCCGGCTGGGTAAGTTCTGGGTAGATAAGA
>DMFR01000192.1:9684-19488 GCA_003450125.1 Prolixibacteraceae bacterium
GGGTAAGTTCTGGGTAGATAAGAGCCATCCCGACTATCATGCGCTGTCTGTTTTGGTGACTATCCTTGGAGGCTATTTCGGTTCAAGGTTAATGGCCAACATCCGCGAGGAGAAAGGATATACCTATGGAATCGGAAGTTTTGTCCTTTCATTGAAACATGCCAGTTACCTGATCATCTCCACCGAAGTGGGTAACGAATATGTGCAGCCTACACTGAAGGAGATTTCCTTTGAGATGAAAAGGCTCCAGACAGAACTTGTTTCGGATGACGAGCTGGAAACAGTGAAAAGTTATCTGCTAGGAGAATTCCTGCGCGATTTTGATGGCCCTTTTGCCCTTGCCGGTAGTTTCAAAGCTATCAATGATTTCGACCTGGATTATTCATTCTATGACCATTACCTGAAAGTTTTGCGCAGCCTTACTTCGGGTGAAATCATGCGTCTTGCCCAACAATACCTCAATCCGGAAGATTGTTATACGGTAGTAGCCGGACATAAGGATCAATAATTGTGTTCCATAGTATCTTGCAGTTGATTTTGCGTTTGTTGATTGGATGGTAAAGTGAAGTGAAATGTTGAACCTTTTCCCTTCTCTGAATCCAGCCATATCCTGCCACCCAGTAATTCGGTTAAGCCTTTTGCAATAGAAAGACCAATTCCAGTGCCTTGATATTGGCGGGTGTCGGCATTGTCTTCCTGTTGGAAGTTTCCAAAAATTCGCTTTTTACTTTCTTCAGATATTCCTATTCCTGAATCCTTTACAAAGAAATGGAATTCGTTTTCATTTTTTTCATAACCAATGGTAATTTGTCCATGTGAGGTAAATTTTATGGCATTGTCAATTAATTGATGCAGTATTTTGCCTAACAGCTCCTCATCAGTATTTATTTTGTAATCTTCGATAGATTGTGGTTTTTTTAGGATGAAGGTTAATTGCTTGGCCTGGCAGGCTATCCTGAATTTCTTGACGACCTCGTCGATCATGTTTTCCAATAAGATTTCTTTCCTGTAAATCTTCTGGTTGCCAGAAGTTAGTAACGAAATGTCCATGAAATTGGTAAGGGTATTTATGAGACGATCACTACTATCATTTAACATCTGGTAATACTTTTCTTTTTCATCTGAGGGAAAGTCCGGATTTGATAATATCTGGCCAAAACCCAGAATTCCGTTTAAAGGAGTCCGTACTTCATGGGAAACATTGTTCATAAAGGCTGTTTTAAGCCGGTCACTGGCTTCTGCATTTTCTTTTGCCTTGATAAGTTCCTGCTCTGCACTTTTCTTCTCCGTGATATCAATGTTAACTCCATGTAATTCAATAAGCTTATCTTCATAGAAAACTGGTATGAGATTATTTTGAACCCAAATGATTTTCCCATTGGGCAAAATAAAACGGAAATCAAAGCTCACCCCACTTTTTGTTGCGATTATTTCCTGAAGCTTTGAATCAATCAGGGGTTTGTCCTCCGGGTGTACGCGATGAATAAAGTCTTCATAGACAGGTTCAATTTCAAAAGGCTCATAACCATGCATTCGATACATGTTTTTGGACCAGTATAACTTGTTGGTTTCAAGATATAAGTCCCAATTACCCATATGTGCAATTTCCTGAGCGTAATTCAATTTCGCTTCGCTTTTCCTTATTGCCTCTTCTGCAAGCTTTCGTTCTGTAATATCTCGCAGGGTCCCGTCAATGTGATCGGGTTTACCTTCGGAATCGCAAATTAGCCGGGCATTGATAGAAGTCTGTTTTCTCTCACCTTGCCCGGTTTTAAACCTGATTTCATAATCCCTGACTTCACCCTTTTCCAAAATCTTTTGTCGCAATATTTCTCTTTCATCAGGATCAAAATAGAATTCATAAATTGACTTGCCTATGAGCCCATTCCTGCTGAGCTGGTGGGAAATGTTTTTGATAGAAGGGCTGATTTCGCGGATAATGCCATTCATGTCAATTTGATAAAAAACGTCCTGAACATTTTCAAATATTGTACGGTATTTTTCTTCACTAATGAGTAGTGATTGCTCAACTTGCTTTTTTTCTTTCTGCTCTTTGGCCTCCTTAAGGGCCCGTTTTATTGCCAAGGGGAGTCTTTCTAATCGATCCTTCATCACATAATCAGTGGCGCCATTTTTGAGAAGTTCTATAGACATTGTTTCGCCAATAGCGCCTGATATGCATATAAAGGGAGTATCCGGACAATACTCCTGGCAAAGTTTCAGGGCTTCGAACGCATCAAACTGTGGCAAGCTATAGTCAGCTAAGATGATATCATAGGTCTCGCTACGGATCAATGATGTAAATTCGCCCTTCGACTCCACTCTTGATATATTTAAGCTATATCCGGCATTGATCAGTTGTTCGCTGATTATTTCAAAGTCTAAGACAGAATCTTCGAGTGATAAAACATGAAATAAGGCTGGTTTCTTAACTTTATTTTTCATTTACAGGTCCTCCATTAAGGGGGAGTTCATTGAGCATTGCCCAAAATATCCCCAGGCGCTTAACTGCTTCAAAAAAATCTTTATAATTAACCGGTTTTACTACATATGCATTGACCCCCAGTTCATAACACTTTTTCAAATCAGGTTCTTCACGTGAGGAGGTCAGCATCACTACAGGAATTGTTTTCAGTTCCCGATTATTTTTAATTGCTTGCAGAACTTCAATGCCATCCATTCTTGGCATTTTAATATCCAGCAATATAACTGCAGGGTTTTCCCTTTCCCTGGATTCGTATTTTTCGTCGTATAATAAATATTCCATGGCCTTTACTCCATCGTTCAATACAATAACTCTGTTTGTCAGATTTTGTTCAGAGAGCGCTTCGAGGGTTAATTCAACATCATTTGGATTGTCTTCTACCAAGAGTATTTTTTTTAATTGGATCATTTTTCTTTCTCCTTAATTTACCGGGATTGTGAAATAAAATGTAGCTCCCTGATCCGGTTGCGATTCGGCCCATGTTCGTCCGCCATGTTTAAGAATGATGCGACGAACGTTGGCCAGCCCTATTCCTGTTCCTTCGAATTCGTCTTTGGAATGAAGGCGCTGAAATACACCAAATAGTTTATGAGCATAACGCATGTCAAAACCGGCCCCATTATCGCGTACAAAAAACACATATTCCTTTTCTTCTGGAAGGAACCCGATTTGAACGATAGCTGGATCTTTGGCTTTTGTGAATTTCAATGCATTGCTCAGCAGATTGTACCATACCACCCGCAGCAAGGGATGATCTCCCATTAAGAGTGGCAGTTTTGCAATCTCCCATTTGATTTTACGATCCTCAATATCGGGGGCCAATAATTTTATAACCTCCTGTAAAACAACATTCATATCCAGATCCGTTTGCTGCATTTCCTGCCTTCCGGTTCGGGAGAATTGTAGCAAATCGTCAATGAGCGTGCCCATTTGTCGAGATGAATTAGTTATGACATCCAGATAATGCCGTCCATTTTCGGGAAGCAAATCATGGTATTTTGTTGTCAAAAGTTCAACAAACCCATTGATATGCCGTAGCGGGGCACGCAAGTCATGGGAAACCGAATAAGAAAATGCTTCGAGTTCCTGGTTCGCTTCTTTCAGCTGGGCGGTGCGATCTACTACCTTTTGTTCCAGGGTTTCATTTAGTTTCCTGATTTCTTCCTCCGCCTGCTTGCGTTGGGTGATGTCCTGGGTCGAGCCATGGACTTTTACGACTTTCCCCTCTTCAACCACTGGATAACCAATGGTTCGCACCCATTTACGGATGCCTTTCGCTGAGAGGATTTCCGATTCCAGGTCAAACGGTTTAGCAAGGACTATTGCTTCATGTACAGCCTGCTTTATTCTCGGAAATGATTCGCCATAATAATAATTGATGGCTTCCTCCAACGATATGGTGGGGGTGGGATCAAGGTCATGAATCCTTGCTGCTTCTTCAGTCCACCTTACCTGTCCAATGAGTGGGTAGAATTCCCAGCCACCTATTTGACCAACCCGGCCCATTTCATTTAACATCGCCTCATTATAACGAAGGGCCTCTTCCACAAGTTTTCGTTCCGTAATATCTTTGATGGTGCTTAATATATTGGGAACACCGTCAAGTTCAATGATTGCGCTAGACATAAGGGTGTTCATTATTTTTCCGCTTTTTGTGCAAAGTTTTGCTTCAAAGTTATCAATAACGCCCTTCTCTTCTATCCCCTTTACCCATGTTTTCCTATCCTCAGGATTGTGCCAGAAATTTACTTCCAGGGAAGTCTTTCCTATTACCTCTTCTTCCATAAATTCAAAGATTTCGGTAAAACCATGGTTAACAGAAATAAACCTTCCATTGTTGAGATTACTAATGATGATTGAATCCGGATTGATTAAAAATGCTTTACGGAATTTTTCTTCGCTCTCGCGCAAAGTCCTTTCCATCGTTTTTCGTTCAGTAATATCCTTGACATTGCTTAATATATGGGAAACACCGTCAAGTTCAATGATTGTGCTAGACATAAGGGCGTTCTTTATTTTTTCGCTTTTTGTGCAAAGTTTTGTTTCAAAGTTTTCAATAACGCCTTTCTCTTCTATCCCCTTAACGTATGTTTTCCTATCCTCAGGATCGTGCCAGATATTTAACTCCAGGGAAGTCTTACCTAAAACCTCTTTTTCCGTAAATTCAAAGATCTGGGTAAAGCCATTGTTGACAGAAATAAATCTTCCATTATCGAGACTATTAATAGCGATTGAATCCGGATTGGTCAAGAATGCTTTACGGAATTTCTCTTCACTCTCGCGCAAAGTTCTTTCCATTTTTTTGCGTTCAGTGATGTCTTCAATAGAACCTTCGTAATAAATTATATGGCCATTATGGTCATAAAAGGCCCTGGCATTTTCATTGACAAAGACTGAATGGCCATCTTTGGTCTTCCATACAGCCTCGAGGCCAATAATATACCCGTCTTTTTCTATGCTTTGACGAAATATCTGACGCTGGCCTTCATCTTCAAATCCTTCATTTTCAAGGTTTCGTTGCTCCAGTTCCTCAAACGAGTCAAACCCCAGCATTTTAATCAAAGTTGAGTTTGCCATTAGTATCTTCCCCTCAGGTGTGGTCCGGTAAAGCCCAATGACAGCGCTTTCGAAGATATTGCGATATCTTTCTTCACTCAACTTTAAAGCTTCCTCGGCTTGTTTTCTCTCGGTAATGTCCCGACCGGCAACAACAGATCCAACAATAACACCGTTTCTGTCTCGGATAGGAGCGAAACTGTAACTCCCCATCCAGGATTCACCCGTATCTTTGCGTCGCATGATAACCTCAATGTTTTTCTCTGTCTCGCCTCGCAGAGCTCTTGGTACTGTCCATTGTTCTGCAGGTATCGGCTCTCCGTTGTCCATAAATGCATCTAGGAACCCAGGGTAATCGGTGAAGGCCTTAGCGCATTCTCCCTTGTTCTTAAATCTGTGGAAAGTGGCAAAGGCTTCGTTAAACTCGATGAAGTTACCTTCAGCATCCGTTATGACTACTGCATCAGTCATACTGGCAAGAGCCGTTTCCAATATAGTCTTGCTGGTGAACATCTCTTCTTCCACCTTTTTCCGCTCGGTAATATTCCGGTTTGTTACCCTCCTGCCCAGATATTCTCCTTCACTGCTATACATCGGGCTACAACTATGGTTGATCCAACGCGTTTCGCCATTTTTGGTAATGATGCGAAATTCAATTTGGTCTGTTGGGCCAACCTGGTTAACTATTAGGGTATGCTGTTTGAATTTTACCTTATCAGCATCAAAAACAATCTTGTAATTAAGTTCAGGATTAGTTGAAAATTCTTGGACGGAATAACCTGTTACCCGTTCAACAGCGGGCGATAGGTATTTCAATTTTCCGTCAGGTGCAATCCAATAGAGCCAGTCCTCAGAATTATCGGAAATTAGCCTGTATTTTTCCTCACTTTCGCGCAATGCTTCCTCTGCTTTTCTACGTTCGGTGATATCGATGGATAAAATAAATACTCCTTCAGGAACCGGTTGAATGCTCAGGTTAAACCAATTATATTTTCCATCGGAAAACACATGTTTATAGGTCAGTTGTAATGAAACCCTTTGTTCAAGGGTTTGCTTTATAATTTTATAGACTTGCGTTTCCTCGATGCCGGGCCACATATCCATGAAAAGGTTTCCCAACAGTTCCTCCTTTGGCCGCCGGTTATGGATTTCAGCTTTAGAATTGATGTAAAGGTATCTCCAATCGAATCCCAGGATCTGGCATCCTTCCAGCATGTGATCTAAGGTAAGGCGGTAACGCTCTTCATTTGGGCTCAACAATTTCCTTTCCAGCATTTGTTCTGTCACATTACGCAAAATACCCATCAGCCTTCCGCCCGATAGCCTTGTGCCGGTCACTTCTCCTACGAAAACTGACTGGTCTTTGCGTTTAAACTTCCAATGGGTTTTTATCCTTCCACCTTTTAATAGGGTCTCAATTTCAGGAGCAACCCGTTCCAATTCATCATTTGTAATTATATCGGATATGGATAGTTTAGTGATTTCGTCTTTGGTATATCCCAGCATTTTACAACCCGCTGGATTTACATCGGTATAATTTCCTTCCTTGTTGGCAATGAATATTCCATCAGTTGACTGTTCAAACAACACTCTGAATTCCTCATTTCCTTTGTTCATGCATATTTTGAGTTTAATGTGCTCAAATCATGTTCCGTATATGATCATTAATTGGACCTTCATTGTCCTCTTTTTGAAGCAACTGCCGAAATTTAATCAATAATTTTTAATTTATTGGCTCTTGCATTTCATATATTGAACTGGACTCCAACCTATGATACGAAAAATGGATTCTTGCGTTCCAATTTATGGCTAACGGATTGTTTTTGCAAACGAATATGTTGGTACCTCCTGAAAGCCAGCGTGTAAAGGATGAAATTGAGCTCATGGTTTAGATTTGAAACTAGATTGCCATCCGTTTCAATCTCTAAGATACCGTTTTATCTTCAGATATTCATTGACTCTGCCAGGAAAGAAATAGGAACACGGAAAATATATAATAGAAACACTGATTTTGAAGTTTGATTTTTCCCCCGATCAATTGTTGTACCGCCATTCATCTGACTCTTTGTTTTCCAACTGATTCTTCAGGTTGGTGAGCCCCGTGGACAGGTCGTTGCCGATCATCTTTTCCATATTAAACAGCAGCATAAGGTTCATCGGGTAATTCATCTTGCTGTCGACTCCCCAATTCACAATCGTTTCATTTTTTGACATCTGATCGGTTGTCATATATGCTTTAGCCACTCCGGCGAAGGGTTTGATAAAGCGCAATTCGAAGTCAATGCGTCTGCCCTCGATAATCTTTTTGATCTCCTGTTCGCCCTTGCCAACGTTCTTATTCTGACTTTCCCAGGCCGAAACAAAGCCAACGGTTCCATCAGTTCCCCTGTACTCCTTTTTCATATTCGGGTCCATGGCAGCCCACTTACTAAACTTGTCCAGGTTTTTTAAATATTTAAGGTAATTGAAAACCACGTGCTGAGGCCTGGTAACCATTATTTCACGTTCAACAGTATAAGTTTTCTTTACAAATAAGGCCATAACAAGTGGAATGGCCACAATAATCAATACAATTTCTATAATTAACATTGAGAGGTTCGTTTAACAGGGTTTATCGCCCAAAATTATGAAACTTTATTTGGCTTTCAGCATTGGCATGTACCTTTCCCGGTAATAATTGGCCAGGAAAAGATCGCCAATGAGCAGCAATATGGCTATGGGCAAACCTTCAGGACTCAGGAACAGGTGGAACATGAAAATGTTAACGATGTTCGGAAAGATCACCACTACCGCCAGGGGAACGTAAAAGCCTGAAAGAAAAGCGATGGAGCATACCAGTTCGGTCACTTTTATCAAGGTCATCAAATAGCCTGTAGCGGCCACTCCTTCCATGAAAATCTTTATGTTGCCTGTCGGCTCTGGTTGAGGCATAAGCTTAAATAAAACCACCACTGAGGCAAACAGAAACATTGCGCCCATCAAAATACGAACAATCATTGCTGTTATTTTCATTTCGTGTAATTCGTGTTTAATTCGTGTAATTCGTATTTTTTTAGAAATTATAACTTGATTGGGACTGTTGGCTTACTGACTTTTCAACATGAAATTTGAGAACCGTACCAATGATCCAGGTCCATCCTTCGGCAAAGCTTTCTCTTGCAAAATCAGGATTCCCCTGTGGAAATGTGTGCAGTCCTTCATGGGTAAGTTTTAGCCGGGTCAATGAACGATCGTCAAACAATTCAAAGGTGACCAGCGTGTCGCCTTCATAATCTTCGTACCGCCACGAGTAGCTTAGCTTTTTGACTGGAATCACTTCAATCACCTGGCATTTGTGCAGGTATTGTCTTGTCTCATCGGGACCAGACATAAACTCAAATTCAAAACCCGGTACCGCCTGGAAATCAGAAACGTCGAAATACCACTTCTTCATTTCCTCAGGGTCTGTGATGGCTTTCCAAACTCTTTCTGCGGTGGCCTTGTAGGCTTGTTCTATGATTAAAGGATCTGTGGTCATAATAGATTTGTTTTTTTATGTGAATTTAATCTTTTTTCATCATTCTCTACTTACTTTTCTCTGAAAAGTTTCCTCAAATGATCTTTAAACCAATATTGAGGTGAAAATGTTTAATGACATTGTATTTCACCCAATTGCAGCAATAGTGATTTCATCCATACGGCGATTATGAAAAGGCTTTTTATAGGCGTTCCCATTCAATCCGAGAGGGCTATGCACCTGGTTCAAGACTGGAGTGCTGATCCATTGCTCAATCGCAACAGGATGGTCTGGACTAAGCCCTACAACTGGCACATTACTTTTTTCTTCCTGGGCGCCACACCCGAATCTCAGTTAGCTATCCTTCAACAACTGATCAATGATGCCTTTAATGACGCCCAATCCATCACTGGCCAGTTAACGGGGGTAGGGGTGTTTCCAGAAAAAGGCAAGCCGCGAATCCTGTGGATGGGACTCGAAAATCTGCAACCCCTCCTTGCTTCCTATGGTTTGCTCGAGAATTTACTCTTGAAAAATGGCTTTCACTTCGACCCAAAACCTTTGAAACCACACCTGACCCTTGCCCGCATTAAAAGTCTTTCAGATCGTCCTTCCCTTGAATTATTGCTGAATCAATACAAGTCCTATCACTTTGCAACTGCGGAAATCAACCGTGTGACCCTGTTCGAAAGCGTTTCTTCCAAGGCTGGAATAATCTACGAATCTTTGTATGAAAAATGGCTGTTAAAACTGTAATTGCGAATGGCTTTTATTAAGTGGAATCAACCCAAATGATGAACTGCTTAAAATGATGAAAGCAGCTAAACTTTCCCTTTTTCTATTGCGTATAAACACTGTTGTTGTGTCACAGCTAAATGAACGCTTTTGCCTTACTGGCTTCTTGCTGCTAGCCAGTAACCAGTGGCTAGTGTCGTGTAAGCTAATAAGGTGCATCGCACCGGCAGTATGGTAGCCCCAGTAGCCTAAAGCGAATATTTAGCTGTTACACGACACGATAATCCCCATCAGCTATTTTGACACCGAATAAAGGGTGAATAGAAGTTAGCTGTCTGCTGAAATTGTGTAATCCACTGATGCATTGATCACCAAACCCAATTCCTGAGTGACCGAATTGCATTTAAAGAATTGGTTGTATTATTTTTACAAAATGCTAATCTTATGGATTATGGAAAAAAATCACGAACATCCTCAGACGTTGAAAAATGAATACATCCCTACACCTGAATTTTATAGCCAGATTATTGAT